>JAKSRF010000099.1 GCA_024403755.1 Clostridia bacterium | reverse complement strand
GTGCGCGCCCAGAGATTCACGCGGTCGGCCGCGACCGACGGATTCGGATGCGCCGCCAGCACCGCATCGTACTGCGAGCGGATCCCCCCCCAGCCGACGCCCATCTCCCCCGCCCCGCCGGGGGTCCATTCGCTTTCATCCCTCACCCCGCTGGGCCCCCACCCGGATTCATCCCTCACCCCGCCGGGGGACCATTCGCTTTCATCCCTCGCCCCGACCACATTTTTCTACTATGCAGACTTAGTTTTTTTACTTCCATGTATAATAAAAGTAGCAAAAACGCAATTGGCGGTTTATGGTATTAATAGATGGGAAAATATACGATGATTGTGGAGGTGACGAGTATGAATTTTGCAGAAAAACTACAATTGATTCGTAAGAGTAAGGGATTTACGCAAGAAGAGCTTGCAGATAAGTTGGATGTATCAAGACAAGCCGTTGCGAAATGGGAGTCCGGGCAGGTTTATCCGGATATTAGTAATTTGATTCAAATCAGCAATATGTTTAATGTTACTGTTGATTATTTGGTGAAGGATCAGGCATGTATGGTGTCGTGTTTGGGAGATATGGAGCCTGATGTGGCTCAGCTTATTCGGTTTCGTTTGGAAGCAAATGTGAATACTTACGCTGCGTATATGAATGAGACAGCTTCCACCAGATTGGATTCACATGATTTTACTTACAGTAACGGCCCGTATACTTATCATGATACTTATGTCGGCGGAGAGCAATTTGCGGGCGAAGAGGCGATTTGGTATGAGGGGAAATCACAATATGCGATGAATTACATGGGCCGAGTAATCAGTCAGAATTTCAGCGGAGATTTTCTTAAAGAAGCCCTTCGTGCTGCGGATGTAAATATGCCGTACAGAGGCCCGACTTGTTATCAGGCCGGACAATACGTTTACAGATGTAATGTTGCGGGCGATTTTACTTGGTTTCAGGGCTGCGAGGAAATCTATTACGAGAATGAGAAAGTATATGAATGCTATTTTCACGGAGGTTTGATGAAATAGCAGATTTTTCCTTTCCGAAAAGCGGATCCGTCGGCGTATTATTTACCGCATTTGTTATAATGTTTTGTTATAATTAATCCGAAAAAATACATTTTCGCTTAGGAGAGGTGTAACAAAATGATATACAGACTTCCTGAAATTGCCGATAAAAGTATCCTGAAGGAATATGTGCGGGAGCACCGTGCTAATAATGAGGCGGGAGTCAGTGCGAGCCTTGGGTTGCCGGCAAGTGAATACGAAGAATGGCTGGAAAAGATACAAAAGAATGCTTCATCAGGTGATGAGCAATGGGGCAAATCCTTGCTGTACCTTTGCTTTGATGAAGATACACTGGTAGGCTTGTTGAGTGTTCGGTATGAATTACCGGATAAAATTGCCGGAGAGATAGGTCACATAGGCTATGGCGTAAGACCTTCTCAACGCAATAAGGGATATGCCACAGCAATGCTATCTTATGCTTTGTCCGTATGTAAGGAAAAAGGGTTGGATTCTGTTATTCTCGGTTGCTATAAGGATAACATTGCTTCTGCGTCTACTATAAAGAAGAACGGCGGAGTTCTTGAATATGAAGCCAACTCCTATAACGAAGAGAGAATAAGTCAGTATTATTCAATAAAATTGTAATGAGTGTTCGGGAGTTTGATGATGCAATATATTCTGGTTGTGGAAGATGATATAGGACTTAACAAAGGCGTTTGTAAGGCGCTGAGAAGCGATGAGCGCAGTGTTGTATCGTGTACAACAATAAAGGAGGCACGTGAACAGGCGGAGTTATTTGCTCCGTCTCTGATTCTTCTTGATGAGAACCTTCCGGACGGAAACGGAATTGATTATTTGACAGAGATAAAGAAACAGAACAGCGGAATTAAGGTGATAATGGTGACAGCCAATGACACGGATATGGACATTGTGGCCGGTCTGGAAAGCGGCGCGGATGACTATATAACGAAGCCTTTCTCGCTGGCTGTTTTAAGAGCACGCGTAAACACTCAGCTTAAGAGCTGTGAGGCAGCATCAGTAAAGAATTCCGATGTCTATTCAAAAAATGAATACGAGTTTGATTTTTTAAGCATGATATTCAAGGTTAACGGAAATCAGGTTGAACTGAGTAAAATTGAACAAAAACTCCTTTATATACTTGTACAAAACGAGAATATGGTGATGAAGCGAGACGTGCTTATCGACAGAGTGTGGACGGACGGAGGAGATTTTGTGGATGAGAATGCTCTTTCTGTAGCAATCAAGAGACTTCGTGCAAAGCTTTCGGCGACAAAGTACATTAAAACAGTTTACGGCTTAGGATATGAGTGGTCGTTTGAATGAGGTGCCGATATGACTGATTATTTTTTGACTGCTGTTTTTGGTGTAGTTGCATTAGCTTCTGTTATATTTGCACTGACAGTAAGGCTGCGATGTAAGAAAACGATGAACAGACTGGATGATATACTTGATGAAGCCTTAAGCGGTTCCTTCAAGGTGAAGGAATTTGATGAGTCTCATGTATCTTCAATAGAAAACAGATTCTCGGATTTTCTTCAGTCCAGGCTCACATCAGAGGAAAATATTCTTGATGAGAAAAACAAAATAAAGGAAATGATCTCGGATATTTCTCACCAAACAAAGACGCCTATTGCCAATCTGCTTCTGTATTCAGAATTACTTAGTGAAGAGGAGTCATTATCTGATGAAGGAAAAGAATCCGTTGAGATGATACATGCTCAAACAGAGAAGCTTAGATTCCTTGTGGATTCTTTGGTAAAGCTTTCAAGATTGGAGAACGGAATAGTTGCATTAAACGCAGACAAAAACTCGGTTAACGAGCTTGTCAATTCTGTGACGGCAGAGCTTTTAAGCAAGGCACAAAGCAAAAAACTAAAGATCATAGCTAAAACAGATAAGACCGATAATATTACGGCCGATTTTGATATGAAGTGGACAAGAGAAGCTCTTCTGAATATTGTTGATAATGCAGTTAAGTATACCGATGAAGGCTGCGTTGAGATCAGTACCGATGCTTCTGATGTTTTCGTAAGAATCGATGTTAAGGATACAGGAATCGGTATAAGTGAGGAAGAATCCTCCAAGATTTTTCAGAGATTTTACAGAGCAACAGAGGTTTCTGAAGAAGAAGGGGTCGGAATCGGATTGTATTTGGCACGAGAGATAATAATGTCTGAAGATGGATATATAAAGTTGAAATCAGTTAAAGGGCAGGGAAGCACATTTTCGATATTTATTCCGATAAATAAGAATCTGTCAAAAATGTCATAATTTTCTTGAATCAGGACAGAATTTGGTAAGAAACTGTTCGTATTATGAGTATCGTAGCTAAGGAAACTACGATATTTAAGTTTAAAGGAGATTAACAGATGGAAATTTTAAAAGCATCTAATCTGAAAAAAACATATGGAAAGGGCAGTGTAGAAGTACATGCATTAGACAACGTAAGTCTCAGTGTAAATAAGGGGGAGTTCCTTGCCATAGTAGGTACCTCGGGAAGCGGTAAATCTACTCTCCTTAATATGCTTGGCGGTCTTGATAAGCCTGATGAGGGTGAGGTTATTATAGACGGCAACAATCTTCAAAATATGAAGGACGAAGAGATTACTATTTTCAGAAGAAGAAAGATAGGCTTTATTTTTCAGGCATTTAATCTGGTTCCTGTTTTGAATGTATATGATAATATTACACTTCCGATTGAACTTGATGGCAAAAAGACGGATAAGAAATATATAGATGAATTAATAACTATTTTAGGTTTAAAGGAGAAGGTTAAATCACTTCCTACTCAATTGTCCGGCGGACAGCAACAGAGAGTGGCAATTGCAAGAGCTTTGGCTTCAAAGCCTGCTATTATTCTTGCAGATGAGCCGACAGGTAATCTTGATTCAAAGACGGGACTTGATGTATTGGGTTTACTTAAAACCACTTGCAATAAGTATAATCAGACTCTTATCATGATTACTCATAATGACGAGATTGCTCAGACTGCTGACCGTATTGTAAGAATTGAAGACGGCAGAATCAGTATGAATTAACGGAGGAATAGTAAGATGAACGTAGATAATTCCTCATGTATTTTCAAGCTTGCGGTAAAGACATTAAAAAAATCCGCCAAACGTAATATTATTGCCGTTGCGGCTATTATGCTTACAACTCTGCTTTTAACGAGCGTTTTCTCTGCTGTTTTCTCGTTTAAAACTGCATCAGACGAACTGAGCTACAGAATGCGCGGCTGTAAGGCAATTGCCTATATTGATAATCTCAGCGATAATTTGAAGGATGAGATATCATCAGATTTTCCTGAAGAGGCGCTGGCTTATGAGACAATGATAGGTGAATACAGCGGTCAGCCTTTTGGTAATAAGCCTATTGTATTTACATATATGGATGATACAAGTGCAGACTGGCATTATATAGATTTATCTCAAGGTCGTTTGCCTGAGAAAGACAATGAGATTGCAGTTGATTCTGCAATATTAAGTTCACTCGGAATCAAGGAAGAATTGGGCGCAGACGTTACACTTCCTTATGTCAGTTATATGGCAGAGTCGAAAGGCGACGTTAATTATGATACCTTCAAAATAGTCGGAATTTATAAAGAAAACACTATCGGCCGTTGTCATTATGTTTGTTGTTCAGAAGATTATGCCAAGCAGGCAGGCGGCATAGACAGAACAAATATTTTTTCTATTGAGTATATTGAAGATGTTGCCTCTTACAATGTTTTACCTGAGAGCATAGAGACTTACGGCGGAGAAGATGAGAGTGCAACGGACTTTGAGACTATAATTTCCATTTTGTTGTTTGTAGCGGTAATCGGCTTCAGCGGATATCTAATAATATTCAATATATTCCAAATTTCTGTAGTTAATGATATCTCATACTACGGCCTTTTGAAGACAATCGGTGTTACCGGTAAGCAGCTCAAGAAAATAATCAGAATTCAATCATTTATTTTAAGTGCTGTCGGTATACCTTTGGGAATTATTCTCGGAATCGCAGTAGGAATATTTACAACTCCGATAATTTTAGGATCTACAATTTTGGCTCCTGTAGCAGATAGTTTCTCAATGTCACCTTTGATTTGGATTTTGTCAGCGGTTTTTGCCTTCATCACTGTTTTGATTTCTTGCAATAAACCGGGAAAGATTGCAGCAAGAATCTCACCTGTTGAGGCCTTCAGATACAGTGAAGTCAGAGTAGATAACAAGAATAATAAGAACGTGTCAGGTCTTGCCGGCATGGCATTAAGAAACATGAATCGAAATAAGAAGAAAACCATTCTTGTATATCTGTCTATGGCACTTCCTATAGTTATTCTTTCATTGGGACTCAGCTTTGCAGACGGTATGTCTTTTGATAAATTCTACAGTTCTGACTATGCCTTTAAAATCAGCAACACTGATTACTTCAATTGTGAGATGCCTGATGATGTAACCGGTTTTATTAATGATTTTGTAAGTGACAGCGACATAGACAACATAAATAAAGAATTCAATTTTGAAGAATCTGGTTCTGCATATACAACTGTCGGAATTCCTATCACCGACGAAAATGACCTTGCAGTAATAGTTGGCTACGATGATTCATTATTCAACAAGATTGAATTGGTTGAGGGAGACATGGCACCGCTTTTCGAGCCGGATTCAAATACAATAGCTGTGAACCTTAACGGAAACGACAAGCAGGATGTACAGGTCGGCGATAAAGTAACCGTAAATTATTCTCAAACCGAGTGCATCGACACAAGAACCGGAGAAATCCTTGAGACAGAATTTGATTTAAAGAAAACACCTAACGAATTTATCAAGGTCGAGAACAACAGGAAGCAGGTCGAGTATGAGGTTTGCGCCATTGTTGATCCTTCAGCAGATTTGTATATAGGTTACATGCTCTCTGATTCCTATGCCTTTGTTCTTCCTTCATCGAAAATGGAATCAGATACGAATGGCAAAATCTATCGTTATCTCCAAGTATATAACAGCAAAGATACGGCTATGACGGAGCAAGCAGAGAAATTCATCAAAGAGTACTGCGATAACAATTCACTTGCTTATAAGAGCGATCAGACCGAAAGGGAGGAGTTTATTACTCTTGAGAACACAATCAGAAGTATTGTAATCATTCTTTGCACAGTATTATTGATTATCGGAATTCTCAACTTCGTAAATGCAGTTTTGACCGGAATTCTCTCAAGATCTCACGAATTTGCAGTTCTTAAGGCAATCGGAATGACTGATAAGCAGCAGAAGAAAGTACTCGTAATCGAAGGCTATCTGTACTGTCTCGGCAGCATTCTTATGGGCGGCATATTATATACCGTTCTCCAGTTTCCGTTTGTAAAAGTCTTCGAGGGCTTAGAATATATAGTTCCTGAGTTCTCATTAACACCTATGTTGCTCGTTTCCATAGTGTTTGTATTCCTCGGTGCGCTTATCCCTTATATCGTTTACACAGTAATGGCACGCAAGACAGTAGTCGAAAGGCTGCGTACAAATGAGTAAATGAACAGATGCCGTGACGCGGCCGGGGTATTATGCGGCGTCCGGTGTATTATGCGGCGTCCGGTGGATGGCAGCGGCCGGCGGAATCATAATGCAACGGCGGCCGGAGCCGCGATGTAGATCTCACCAAAATCGAAGAAAACTCTCACCTTATAAAAAAAAAAAAG
>JAKSRF010000098.1 GCA_024403755.1 Clostridia bacterium | reverse complement strand
TAAATGACGATTTGAAGGTGCTTTACATACACTTTTGCTGTTTTGAGACAGCCACCTGTTCTAATATCATCAAAGCTTATTACGTTGAATTTTGCCGCTTACGGACTTCGGTAATTCATCACGGAAGACAACTATACGCGGATACTTATAAGGAGCCGTCTTCTCCTTTACATAACGTTGAATCTCCTTAACCAGTTCATCTGAAGGCTCTTTACCTTTTACAAGAACTATGGAAGCCTTAACTACCTGACCTCTTACTTCATCAGGTGCAGCAGATACACCGCATTCAAGAACGTACGGAAGCTCCATTATTACACTCTCTATCTCGAAAGGTCCGATACGATAACCTGAAGACTTAATAACATCATCCGCACGACCTACATACCAATAGAAGCCGTCTTCATCCTTCCAAGCAAGATCGCCGGTATGATAATAACCGTCATGCCATACTTCTGCAGTTCTCTCTTCATCGTTATAATATCCGGTAAAAAGACCGCAAGGAGCACCGTCAGATATATCAATAACTATCTCACCTGTCTCACCTGTAGGAACAAGCTTTCCTTCAGCATCCATAAGAGCAACCTTGTATATCGGAGCCGGTTTACCCATTGAACCGAGCTTATGCTTTGCACCTACAAGATTACCGATAATCATAGTAGACTCTGATTGGCCGAATCCTTCTATTATCTGAAGGCCTGTAGCCTTCTCAAACTGCTTATATACCTCAGGATTTAACGCCTCACCTGCAGTCGTCATATGCTTAACAGATGAGAAATCATACTTAGAAATATCCTGCTTAACCATCATTCTGAGTATAGTCGGCGGAGCGCAGAAAGTAGTAATATGATATCTCGCAAACATCGGAAGAATATCTGCAGCATCAAAGCGATCAAAATCATATACAAATGTTGCCGCTTCGCACAGCCACTGACCGTAGAGTTTTCCCCACATTGCCTTAGCCCATCCTGTATCGGATATTGTGAGATGCAAGCCGTCCGGATCAACCGTATGCCAATACTTAGCCGTATGGAAATGTCCGAGCGGATATTTATAGTTATGAGCAGCTATCTTCGGATATCCCGAAGTACCTGAAGTAAAGAACATAAGCATCAGGTCGTCACTGCCCGGAGCGTTCTCTTCTCTCTTATATCTTGTAGAATATAATGTATATTCGTCGTTAAAGCTTCTCCAACCTTCCTTGGCACCGTTTACAAGAATCTTATGCTTGAGAGTCGGACAGTTTGCTGCCGCAATATCTGCCTGATTGGCAACATCACCGTCACCGGTACACAAAATAGCGCATATACCCGCAGACTGGAATCTGTACTCAAAGTCATGTGATTGCAACTGACAAGTTGCCGGAATAGCAATTGCTCCCAGTTTATTAAGACCGAGCATTGCAAACCAGAACTGATAATGACGTTTGAGAACCAGCATTACTCTGTCACCCTTCTTAATTCCGAGTGACTTAAAATAATTGGCACATTGATTGGAAGCCTTACTCATATCTGAGAAAGTAAATCTTCTCTCCGTTTTATGTCCGGATACATGAAGCATGGCAAGCTTATTAGGTTCACGCTCAGCAAGTGCATCAACCAAATCAAAGGCAAAGTTAAAATTCTCGATATTCTTAAACTTGATTGAAGTCGGAGTACCCTTGTCATTTACCTCAACATCAATATATTTCTTATAAATTCTGTCCTTCTCGTCTCTTTCAATCACTGATTTATCATCAATGCCGTTTCCGGTAATCATCTCAGGAATAGGACTTCCCTTAGGATTCATCACAAAAGCATAAAATACACATTTCTCACCGTTTACTGCAATCATACCGTGAGGTGTACTTGAATCGTAATAGATGCTGTCGCCCGGGCCGAGTATCTCACTGTGTTCACCTACCTGAACTTTCAAATGACCTTCAAGGACAAGGTCGCACTCCTGACCTTCGTGTGTCGTAAGCTCAATATCCCTAAGCGTTGCATCCGGATCAAACGGGCACTCTACATACAAAGGCTCAGTAATTCTGTCCTTAAAGGCATATGCCATATTATAATATGTCATACCATGTGCCTGAGAAATCATCTGTCCTTCACCTGCTCTTGTCAGAGTAAAAGACTTAAGCGTCGGACTGTGTCCCTCAATAATATCAGTTACATTCACATTGAGCGCCTGGCTGCATCTGTAAATAAAAGCGAATGTCAAATCCTTAAGACCGGTCTCACAGAGTTGATATTCCGCAAGAGATACAGCTGTTTTCTTTGCCATATCTTCTTCACTTATGCCCTCAAGCATACGTAATTCCTTAATTCGTCCGGCCATTTCCTTAATTTTGTAGTTCAGACTCGGTATTCTTTCCATCTTCCCGCTTCCTTCCCCTCTCGAAAAGCTTAATTCTTAAGTTTTCAGTTCAAACGCAAACAAAAACGCCCGTCTCAGAAGCTTTTGTTTGCTTTGAGACGAGCGCCAATTAATACATACATAATAATTGCCGGCACCCGCGGTACCACTCAAATTGCAAAGCTTACGCTTTACCGCTTATCGGAGTCCAACAACTCCTATGCACTAACGCAGCAATCACGGGCGGAGTCTATTAAGATTAAATCCGTTCTTTCCGCCGGCTCAGAAGCTACATACATTGATACTTTGTTATAACGACTCGCACCATTATGTCGTCTCTCTGTAATAAAAAGTCATTCAACGAACTCTTCGTCATAGCCTTTATGTTTTGTCTAACGACTTTTCATATTAAAACACATTTTCGAGAAGAATACAAGACTCTGTAAAAATTACTCTTAGGTTACATCTGCACATAAAATATTGTACTCATCTCATTTATGCATTATTATACTTCTAGTAAAGAGAGGTAAGTATGAGCAAACCGGGAAAAACAAGAGGCGGTATATCGCTTATTACAACAGTCTTGGCTATAGCAGCCGCAGTAATAGTAATTCTCTGCATAACACGTATTCGTGATATGAAGGTTCAGTATGCCCGTCTTAACGAAGAAAGTGTGGCGCTTGCTCAGGAAGAAGAAGCTCTCAAAACCAAAATTCGCGATCTCCAGGGATATAACGAAGACGGTTATGATGCGGATTACGTAGAATCAATGGCACGCCAAAATCTTGATATGGTTTATCCGGGAGAAGTTATCTTCAGAATCGAAGAATAAACTTCTTATTCATTACAAAGCTTAAATTGAAAGCGCTCAAATTCCACTTTCTGTGAGAATTGTTCCGAGAAAAAAACAGTCTGTCGAAATGCTGCAAATTCCTGTGTATTTTTATCGAGCCACAAAGGAACAGGAATATCCATTTTACGACAAAGAAGAATGAGGGCATTTTCGAGTTCCTTACTGAACCTCAATGTCTCGTCCTCATATGTAACATAATCTACATTAAGAAGTATGCTTTCTCTGAATAATCTTCCTTCAACCTTCATTTATTGACCTCACAATGATTTTGTATCTAATTATAGCATAATACACCAACCTTACCACACTTTTGCCACATATAGACAATCCCTAATAATTTTATAGTGCTATCATAAAGATGTTCGTAAGAACACTCCTAACTTCATAACACCCTTCTAGGCACAGAATTTTTTTCTGTGCCTAATTAATTTTTAAGAAATTTCTGTTATTATATATGTCATGGACTGCAAATTACCTGAATTTAAATATAAGAAACCATACAAGTATCCCGTTCGACTCGTCTTTGAGGAGGACAAGCTTGTTGTGTATGTTTTCGCCAAATTCAGTAAAGGTTTTCTAAAACAATACGCCAATCTTAAGGAATCATCAAAGGATTCAATGCTTGAATGCAGAACCGGATTCTTCAGTTTTGCTGATGCTGTTTGCGAAGGAATCATACGCAATTGGAACGGACGCTATGAGTTGCCTGACGGCGGCAAAGTAAGCATTGAAGTAAAAATTATCAGATATAACGGAGTTAAAACAAAACAGCGGTATATCACCTTTAAGCAATCAAGATATAATATGTTCTCACATGTAACCAGTCCGGTTTACAGATGGGTATGGGGACTGATTCCGAATAAATTCCATTTGGAAAGCGCAGGTTTTAACTGGTCACCTCGCAATCCGGGAACCGTCTATCTTTGTAAATGCCGTTCATTATACTTCTTTGAGCAAACTGCCGCACATGAATTCGGTCATGTTTTAGGACTGGGTGACACATACGGTGCCTGGTACAGATTCTTTTATGATATGCCGGGGACCGAGAACTACATGATGTATCACAATTATCGCGTCAGCAACGAAGAAATTACTATGATGTTGCGCGCTCAAGCCGAAGGTAAAATGCAATATTTCCCTTATAAATTCTCATTTAAGCATATACGAGATGAATTAAAGCATATCATAAAGAAAAAGAAAGCAAAATAAAACCTTCCGCAATCAAATTGATCAGGGAAGGTTTTGTTTTGCATCAGTTTCGGAAATATTAACCTCGCTCGTTGACTACAGTCTGGCACTTATCTTCCATTATGGAAATAACCTCATCAAGGCTCTTCTGACCGGCAAAGAACGGCTGAATCTCCTCTGTAATAATTGTAGTTATTTCTCCGTCCTGTCTGATTACAGAATCAATTGATTCTATGAAATCCAATGCCTTCTGAGCATCAGCTTCAGAAATCTTCTCATACGGCATACCATAACTGATAAGTTCCTGCTTCGTAGACCATTTTAAGTTCTCTTCTACTTCATCATTATACGATTCAATCGCGTCTTCACAATGAAGCTGCATATTGTTCTTTGATATGCTCATCCCCCACAATTTACTTAATATATCATCCTGAAGCATTGTATTAACAAATTCCCAAGCACCGTCTACATTTGCACAAGAAGCTGAAATTGCTACAGATGATTCTATTCCTATTGAAGGACCTTTTCCGTTATATGAAGGCATACCGTAAATTGCCATTTCTTCTTCAGAACGGAACATATCATATAAATAAGATCCGATATCGTACATAAAGAATGTATTTATTCTCATCATCTGTGTGTCATCATACATATAACCTGAACCAACAAAATCTTCGTTTCCACCGAATTCAGGCATTTCAGGCAGTTCAGCACAGTATTCACAGATTGCCCTAAACTCCTCACTGTTCAAATTAACTTCACCGTTTTCATCTACAATCGGAGTTTCCATTTCTTCAAGAAGCTCGGTAAATACTGATAATCTACCTGAATATCCAATAAGAGGATCATTTCCGTTATTATATTCATCAACAGCACTTATATACTCATCAAAGGTAAATCCCTTGCCGTTTGAAGATGCACCTTCAGGTGCAATCATCGCATTACAGTACATACTGATCGGCAACTGATAAAGCGCCTCGCCTGTCCTGCAAGCATCAAAAATATTAGTATAATATCTGTCAGAAGAAAGTCCCGACACATATTCGGACAAATCAACAAGATAATCACTGTTATTCATCTGAGTAAAGGAAGCAGAATCAAAAATAATATCCGGACCCTCTCCGTTCATCAAATCCATAGCAAGTTGACTGTTCAGGTCTGAAGAAGCTTTCAAATAAAATAATGAATAATCATCATTTGTCATATCAGATGTGTCATCAATGTAAATATTAGCGGCAGAGTATTTGTTCGAATAAGTAATAAAAAACTTATCACTTGATTGATTAAATTGGTAAATTGCTTCAGCGGCAGCCTCGTTTAAATAAGTCGTACTTGCAGCTCTGAGAATTGTTTTTCCTGCGTTAGGATTGCTGGAAGCACGCGTGAACTTATAAACACCGTAAGTCTCATTACTCATAGAACTTGTTGCATCCGTTGTATAAACAGAACCGGCAAAAATCACTTCATCATCACTTACTGAGAGAGGTTGCATTGCAGAAATATCATTAAGATTAACATTGCACTCAGTAAAGCTGAATATCATTTCCTTCGTACCTGCTTTGTAATCAACCTGATATAAACCTTCGTTGTCACTTACGTACATTTTACCGTCAAGTTGAATAATACCCCAAGCCAGATTCTTTAGTTCATCCGACACCTCAACTATCTCAGAGCTCATTGAATTAATATTCAACTGAGCATACACATCACCTTTTTCTGTATATACAACAAGCAATAATTCTTCATCAGAAATACTGAATACATTGGCAACACCATACACTTCATCAGAATCGGCAATTTCTGTCAAATCCAAAAGAGTTGCCTCGCCGTCTTTTATGATTTGCAAGGAATAATCAACTGAACTGTAATCTTCAGCATAATGATAATAAGGTATAACAACACAGTTATCGAAACTATATTCATTGTCACTGTATGTATATTCATCAACTAACGAGAACTTAGATACATCATTATCAGCATTTGGTTCAGAACTTACTTTACCGGTCTGTATATCCACATCATAATATACCATACTCGTATCGCCTGAATTCATATCATATTTATTAACCGAGAGTAATATTTTATCACCGTCTTTACTAATACTGTTAATGCTCGATGAAGTATCCCCGCCGTCATATGAATTATAGGATTTTAAATCAGTCAACCAAAGCTTATTTCCTTCCATATCATAAGCAACAAGAGCAGAATAACTTGAATCATAGTAATCCGAATCTTCCCACTCATCTTCAGTTAAATCGCCTTCCTCAGAAATCTCATCATCAGATTCTTCCTCTGACTCATCGTCTTCCTCAGATTCATCGGAATCTTCCGAATTCTCTTCATCTTCTGAATCATCGAAAGAAGTCGTGGTTTCCACTGCCACACGATCGCCCTTAGCAACAACAGAATCATCTTCAGACTCATCATTATCTTCAAAATCTTCTACATCTTCAAAATCATCCGGATTGTCATCAATTTCTTCA
>JAKSRF010000097.1 GCA_024403755.1 Clostridia bacterium | reverse complement strand
AACTAAAAAATATAAGAAGCATTGAAGATTTTGACTCGCTTTTAACCGAGTGTGTAAATGAAATCATTGAATGCGAAAAGTTCCTTGTTGCATATGAAAAAGCAGAAGAAGATTTCATATATGTATATAATACTTATGTTAAGCATGAGGAATCAAATCAGATTTTTAACAGCTATTATTCAGAACTAAAAAATATAAGAAGCATTGAAGATTTTGACTCGCTTTTAACCGAGTGTGTGAATGAAATCATTGAATGTGAAGAGTTCCTTGTTGCATATGAAAAAGCAGAAGAAGATTTCGTATATGTATATGAAACTTTTGTTAAGCATGAGGAGTCAAAGGAGATTTTCAACATATACTATTCAGAACTTAAAAATATAAGAAGCATTGAAGACTTTAATACACTTATTAATGAATGTGTAGATGAAATCAATAAATATGAAGAATTCCTTGATGCTTACGATAAAGCAGAGGATGATTTTGCAAGCTTATACCAAAATTATGCTTCAAATGAGTCAGCAAAAAAGATAATTGATACTTACTATAATGAGCTTCAGAGTATTGGCAGAACAGAAGATTTTGAGTCGCTTGTTGATGCTTGCTGCAGTGAACTGTTACAGGTTAGCGGATCTGTAAGCATGGAAGATGTTGTTATTCCGGTAAGAGCAACTGAAGAAAATTCAAATGCTGATGTCAATGAGACAAAGGAGACTTTTGTTGCAGCTGCTGAGATAGAAGACGAGACTGAGACAGAAGCCGTTGTTGATACAACAGCAGATAATAATGATGTTGAGCCGACTTATACAGCCGACGTTGGTGGTTTTGTAACACGCTGTTACAATGTTGCACTTAACAGAGAGCCGGAGCAGGCAGGTTATGATTATTGGACAGAACTTCTTATCGGCGGTCAAAAGCATGGCGGTGAAGTAGGACTCGGATTTATTTTCTCTGAGGAGTATACAAATAAGAACACAAGTAACGAGCAGTTTGTAACAGACTTGTATACAATGTTCTTCGGCCGTGAAGCTGATGTTGAAGGATTTAACTATTGGGTAGGAAAGCTTAATGCCGGTGAGGAGAGAGTATCTATATTTGCAGGATTTGTATTCTCAGAGGAGTTCGCAAATCTTTGTCAGGCATACGGTATTTACGCATAATGTTTTAAGAAATTAAAACAAATAGAGGGGGAGCTGTCTCAGTGCTGTTTAGCATTGAGACAGTATTTTTTTATTTTAGTGGTAGAATATAATAAATTGTTTTTGTGAGGCAATATATGACAAACAAAATTAAGCTGTTAACAGGAATCGTGAGTGTTATTTTGGTTTTGACCGGTTGTGATGCAAAAGAAACTACACAGACATCGGAGACAACAGTAACTACACAATCTGAAGAATCAATTACTGAGACAACAACTGAGACGATTACGGAGAACGTTACGACTTCTTCTGGGCCAATCGTCACATCCGATGATGTAACAACTGCAGAAGAGACCGTTAATGAGTCAGATGAATCGACTGATTTGGATACTTCGATTTATGATGATTTTTTATTCGGAAATCAGACAGCAGATATCAGTGGATATGCTGAATATCCTTGTTATTCCATTTTCGATGGCTTTGATAAGCTTCCTTCTGATTGCACTTTAAATGAGATAACAGATCAGGCAAACAGTAATTTTGATTCCTATGCTCCTCAGATAGATTCAGTGATTAGTTATACATATATTGATTGCGGCAGAGATAATATTCCGGAGTTACTGGTTAGATTAACCGGAGATGCCGCAGATGAGACAGAACTGACAATGATCTTTAAGGATTATGATGGCCAAATCAAGATGTGCTATGCATATATTACCTGGAGCAGATGCACAATAAGCATAAATAAAAACGGTTATTTGGCTATGTATGGTTCATCCGGAGCTTATTCGCATAATTTTACCGATGCATATATAGATGCAGACGGTCATTATCAGTTGCTGACGGATACTATTTTTGAAGGAATGATTGATGTTATTAATTGTTATCCGGGCTTAGAGACTCTTGGAGATAATCTTTTAAATTCTCATGCATGGAATGACGGGTTGTACATAGAAGGCTTCAGGTTCAGTAAGGATGAACCGTATTATGTTACATTTCGTTTTATAGATAACATTGAACCTTATGAGAATGTATATACGGAAGGTGAATATTATGATATTTACACGACTTCTGAAGTGTTGTTTGTTCTTCCTGACGAGCAAACTCAATTAATGTTAGATAATTATGCCGATAAACAGTGCGGTGATGATTTTATGCTGAATGAAGAACTTGAATGGAATGAACTGAAACAGTAAGGTGTTAATGGATATGAGCAGAGCTGTCATCGTTTGGTGGCAGCTTTTTTGTTTTAATAAAGTTTACATATAACGCTTTGGTTTAGTCTACCTTCACCCTGTAAACCATTTATATAATTAAAAAAAATATAAACAGGTTAAGAGGAGGAGGCATATGAAGATACAGAAAGTAGAATGTCCGAGCTGTGGTTCAGCCTTAGATGTAAATGAGGATGAGAGCCTCGTAAAATGTCAATATTGCGGATGCAATGTAATAGTTGAGGATGCAAGACGCGAAGGCTATAACTATGAGATGGGTAAGATGAAAGCCAGAAGCAAATCGTTGGAGGAGCTTGCCAATCGTATCGATGCGTTGATGGAACCGTTATCTAACCATTCAAAGGTTATTAAGGAACGTAATAATTTGGTTTTAAAATGTGATTCTTTGGGTGCGACAATACAAAAGTATGAGAAGCGCGGTAAGCTGATGTCATATGGTTATGTATCGTGTGGGGCACTGTTGATTATGCTGATTCTCAGACTGGCAAAGGCCTCGACAGGCAGTTTTCTTGTATGGGGCATCATAACAGCTCTCTCTGTCTTGGCATTTGCATTCTTTTTAATCTGCAAAATTGACAGCATAAACGCAGATATAGACAGAATACAGAAGCAAATAGCTGACTGTGACAAGACAATTGAGGATTACAGTAATTTAAAAAAGCAGAATGCCGATATCGATATTCCAAAGAAATACTGCAACAAAAAGGCACTTACATACATACGTGATGCCATTAAGTCACAACGAGCACAAACCCTGGAGTATGCATGTTCTCTTTATGACGATGTTTTGAGACAGGAAGAAACAATAAAACTGCAAAAGGAACAGATTCGTCTTCAGAAGGCAAACATGGAAGAATTAAGAAGACAAGGAGAACAGAGATATGAAAGATAAACTTTTAAGAGCAATTGATATGCTTGGCGGGAAGGTAATGTTTTCGATTGTGTCGGGCGTAGTCATTATCATATTCTTATTGGCTGGTTTTACCGTAGACAGAACTAAACCGATAAAGCAACCGAACAAGGTTACTTCTACGGCACCGCAGCGTGACGGATACGACGAGAGTACAAATAATGAGTATACAATCGGAACCATAACATTTTCTGTTCCTTCGTATTGGGAAGAACGTGAGAGCGATGTTTTTCAGTATTTGTCTTATTCAGAGACCGGAGATTCTGTTGCTTGTATTGAGATTATGTATTTGTATGATGATGAAGATCCCGTAACGTTTGATATATTGAAGGATGAAACAGAAAAGGGACTTATGTCAATGGCTATTAAGTTTGAGTTTAATGACTGCGGAGATATAAATTATGAAGAATATGATAACGGTTCGGTTAAGGGCTACATTTATGAGTTAACGAAATTTAAGATTAATGACAGCATTAACGGAAACGGTTTAGCGTGCGTTATTCCTTCACCGGAGGACAATTCGTGGATATATATCTATTTATTGCAGTCTGAGAATACAGAGTTCAGATACGAGAATGACTTCATAAAGATTCTGGATTCCATAAAGCAGTAAAAAATCAACGCCGGTCTGTATTATAGGCCGACGTTGTTGCGTGGAGGTTCTATGTTGTTATATCGTTACATATTTTGATTGTTGGGGGGTATCTATGTAACAAGTATATTATCCGTTTCAGAGATTAACATTTGTATATGCATTTTCGAAAAGAAAACAGAAAAATATATTAATTATTGATTATGATTTCTCAGTAACATAGAGTTTTTTTGCATACAAAAACAAATACCCGCTTCATACTTGGGGCAGTGAAGCGGGCATCTAAATTATATTTATTAAAATAGTTGCCGTATTTGTAAACATGTATGAAGAGGAGAAGAGCAACTATCAACATACTCATTATATATATTGAAGAGAAGAATTTTATTTATTTTGTTTTAAGATTTGCTTAATTTGAGTAATAAACGAATACAGTTATGTTTTTGTGATATACTATCCTTGCATTTTTTGAGGATTGAGGAGATATGATGGGAAAAGTTAACAGTATTTTTCTTAAATCAAAAGATAATATAAAGAGCGGTGTCATTTGGAATATGGCGGCCAATCTGCTTTTTGCTTTTCAATCAACAATTATAATATTCGTATTTCAGCATCTGGGTGTTCCTGCTGTCAGCGGAATGTTCAGATTTGTATTTACGGAAGCCACACTTTTTTTGATGATAGGAAAATACGGATTACGTGACTATCAGATATCCGATATAAAAAACAAATTCAGTTTTTTTGATTATAAGGCGGCTAAATTCGTTACTGTTACTTTGATGCTTCTTGTATCGATAGGATATACGATTGTTGAAGCAAAGGTTGAGCAGTTTACTTTTGCAGATTCTTTATGTTTATTTTTGATGTGTTTTCTTAAAACGCATGATGCTGTAGAAGAAGTGTATTATGCCCATTATCAGAAGAATTTGCGTCTCGACATTGCCGGTAAGACGATGTTTGTACGCTTGGCAATAACAACCGTTGCAATGGTAATTGCAGCAATTGCAACGAGTGATTTACTTGTTGCGCTCATTGTCGGAAATGTAGTATCAGCTATATTGTTAGTTTACTTTATTGCGGTGATATATCCGAAGTCACAAATAAAGGAAGCGGATTTAAGTTTTTTTGCTCGACACAGCTCTGAGAATAACGGCCGTAAGGCCCAAATAGTACCGATACTCTTAATTGGTTTTCCTTTATTTTTGGGAATATTTCTTCAAAATTATTATAATGCCGCAATCGTAAGTGCTATTAAATCTTTGATGACAGATGTAGACAATACCATATACGGTATTATTGCCATGCCTGTTTTTGTTATAGATTTGATGAGCGGTGTTATATACAGTCCATTGATTATCAAGTTGACAGAAGCATGGCGTGCGCGAGATCTTAAGAAGTTCTTTAAGATGATTTCTGTACAGATTTTGGTAATAACTGCATTGACTTTAATTTGTATCGGCGGAGCATATTTGCTTGGCGTTCCGGTTTTGTCGTTGGTATTCAATCAGGATATTTCATTATATAAATCCGATTTGTTGATTTTACTGCTGGGCGGAGGTTTCCTTGCTTTATCCAAATTCATTGTATCGATGACAATCGTAATAAGATATCAGAAGGCTACCTGTATCGGCTATATAGTAGGTGGTATAGCAGCCTTGGCTTTGTCACGTCCGATGGTCAGAAAATACGGTCTTCACGGGGCTTCGTATTCATATACTCTGATAACCATATTGATAACGATAGCATTTGTAGTGATTTTTGTTGTCGGTTATAAGAAGAATGTTAACAAAAACGTAAATTAATAGTGTTTTTACCCCTATATGCTCTGTTGTATAATTAGCATATAAAATATTTTTAACTATGCCGATGAACGGCAACTGAAGAGGGGTGAAGGTAATGGATAAGCAGATAATTATTTCCATCGGAAGAGAATTCGGAAGTGCGGGACATGCAATAGCCGAGAAGGTTGCTCAGAAATATAATTTTCCCTTTTATGATTACAATCTTTTGAGAGAGATTGCTACTGATAAGGATTTAGATATTAAAGAGCTTGAACAATATGATGAGATTCCGAAATGCTCTTTCTTTACCAAAGCAGTTTGCGGTGTTGAGAATACAAAGGAATATAATCTGGCCATGATGCAATTTGACTTCCTTCGTAAGAAAGCTTCTGCCGGAGAATCGTTTGTTGTGGTCGGACGTTGCAGTGAAGAGATTCTTAAGGATTTTGACTGCATGATTCCGATATTCATTACCGGTGATCTTGAATACAAGATAAAGCGTGTTTGTGAAGTATATAAAATGAATGAAGAATTGGCATATCAGACAATAATCTCACAGAACAAGAAACGTAAAGAGTATCATAATTTCTATTGCAAAGGTAAATGGGGAGATTCGCGTAATTACGAATTGTGTATAAACAGCAGCAAAATAGGAATAGATGCAACTTGCGATTTAATATGTGATTATGTAGATAAAAGAGCAAACCGATAAAAACACACCCATCGCGGCACGATGTACTGAGTGATTTTTGCTGCGATGGGTATATTTTAATTAAATATTCAGGCTTTAAGAATGTACATTTTCTATCCCGGGATTTTTGAGTTGTTGAGTTTTCCTTGGATATCGGAGGGAGAGAACTGTCTTAAGCCGCCTGTAAACTTGATATATTATGCTGCCTTAACACTAACCTTATGCATAACCTGTGCAGTTGTTCTTCTTGGAGAAGTGAGTTTGGTAACATCCTTTTTGCTATTTACTCTGTTAATCTGAGCTTTAGTTGATATATTTTTTGAAGCGACTGATTTGGCTGCGGCTGTTTTGAGCGCACGTTCTTCAGCAAATCTGATATATGCCGCACGAGCTTCCTGATCTTGGGTTCTGATAATGTCTTCAAACATAATGATAACTCTCAATATTAATGTAGCTATAAAGAATAAAAAGATAAATCCTATCAGTTCCATATAATTGTCCTCGCTTCATTTATTCATGTTTTTATAAAAAGAACATTTATTCGTCCTTTTGTATGTTTACTATACCACGGCATGTGGTAAATTAAAAGTACTAAAGTCGGATATTTTACAAAAAAGAGAACATTTTTTTGTAAAATTTCCGCGAATAAGCCATTTAATATAAGAACATAAGTGCTTGGAAGGTTATTTAGATAGGAAGTTCCGTTAGCATTAGCGCTCATTTAAAACAGTTTGAGCGTGATGAACATACCTTGCGGAATTATGGCAGGGCGTCGCCTA
>JAKSRF010000096.1 GCA_024403755.1 Clostridia bacterium | reverse complement strand
GCGGACGTTGTGCGGGCGAGTCAGTGAATGAGAGTGAGGGTGATGGTGATGGTGAGACAGCGATTTGGCGGGAATTTTGTAATATAAGTTGTCGAATTCCCGTGGAAAGAGCACGAAATTCAGAAAACATCGCAATTTCACGGGAATTCTTGGTTGTAAAACAGAAAATTCCCGAGATTCAGTCACGTTTCTTGATAAAACATGTGATTTCACGGGAATTTTGTAATACAAGTTGTCGAATTCCCGTAGAACGAACACGAAATTCAGAAAACATCGCTATTTCACGGGAATTCTTGGTTGTAAAACAGAAAATTCCCGAGATTCAGTCACGTTTCTTGATAAAACATGTGATTTCACGGGAATTTTGTAATACAAGTTGTCGAATTCCCGTAGAACGAACACGAAATTCAGAAAACATCGCTATTTCACGGGAATTCTTGGTTGTAAAACAGAAAATTCCCGAGATTCAGTCACGTTTCTTGATAAAACATGTGATTTCACGGGAATTTTGTAATACAAGTTGTCGAATTCCCGTAGAACGAACACGAAATCCAGAAAACATCGCTATTTCACGGGAATTTTTGGTTTGGAAACACCAATTCCGCAAGGTGTGTCCATAAAATTTGAAGGAAAAACACGATTTCTTGCAGAATTTACAGCTGGCGACGACAATTCCGCAAGGTGTGTCCATAGAATTCGAAGGTAAAACGTGAATTCTTGCGGAATTCAGACTCCGGCTACTCAAACTCCGCTTACTCAGAGTCCTCTCACTCAGCACCTCCGCTTACTCAGAGTCCTCTCACTCAGCACCTCCGCTTACTCAACCGCAGCTTACTCAGACTCCGGTTACCCACATTACCGGTCGCATGCACATTCTCGTATATGAGTCATCATATTCTTCTATGGTTCCGGTAGAGGTTGCATAAACCATCATAAAAAAGTCGCTCGTTGCTCTGCATTCTCTTAACCACCAAGCACAACAACCATTGTTTTTATCAACCCAAGCGTTTCTGTCTATGGCATACTGCGAAGGATAACACAGACTTAAGCCCGGCACCTCTATATACCTTCTGAATTCATCCTCAGTAAGCAATCTGACACTGCCTTCTTCTCTCGGACTTATTCCGCCTTCCGATGGAACCTCAATGATTTTCTTCTTATCATTGTCCGTAAACGCGGCATCATAGAATGAACGCAACCACTCCGGATAAATAAGTCTCTGTGAAGTTTCGCTCAACTTCTGAGCGTATTCTGAGGTATCCAAGCCCTTCTCCGAGATAACCAGATATTTTCCGTGATATGCTTCAAGAACTATCCAGGAGATCTTCTCTCCGCCGTAATTACCCAAAGTTATCTTGTCGCCCGGTGCGTATTTATTTGAAGTTGTTGATACATCTGCAGCTACACAAATTGCATCTTCAAGGTCTACCCACATTGCAGGGCGAACGCCGCTAATATCGTCTCTGTCGATCCAGTCGACACCTCCGACACTGCTTATCGCATAATTACGGTTATTATCTATACAGGTTCTGACCCACCAGGAATAAGATTCATATATAACGTTACTTCTCTCGAGCTCCAAATATGGTGCCAGAGGAGCAATTTTGCTTCTGCCGGTTGCAAAATATTTATCTGTCTCGTTATAGCTGAGCAAGAAAATCTTGTCATCGGTCTCTTCGCCCTGCATATTATAGTGATAATTATAGTGTTCAACATCATTTATAACATGAGTTGTCTGAATCAGTTTTTGCTCTGTACCGGTAAAGCTTCCGGAATAGAAAATTTTATTCAGCCATTCTCTGATAGAAGATTCATCCCAGGCAGCACCTTCTTTGTCCGCAAATTGCCTTGCTTCAATAATGTAATCGGTAATAACAAGATACTTATCGCCCTGCTTTTCGAGAATGGTCCAAGTAATATTCTGATTCTTGTAATTGCCGATGCGGATATGATCGCCGACCTCATAATCGAAAGTATAACTCGGAACCGGCTTTGAGGTGAGAAGGCTCGTTGTACCCGTGAATTTTACTCGGATTACAGGTCTTACGCAAGCAGTCGAATCTGTGACACTGTAACCGTCCTTGTTGATTCCGCCGGAGGTACGCACATACATAGCCATATCGGCAGCTTTTCCGCTGTTGCGGAGCCACCACCATGTGGCACCGGTTGCGCCGTAGGTATCGAGATATAAATATGCTCCGTTCGATACTGCATAATCGGTAGCATAACAAAGTCTGGCATAATTTGTAGGCAGATACTTCTCTGTCTCTGCGCTGCTGAGAAGGTAGACTTTATCGGACAAGGTTGCTGTCGAACCGCCCTCATTAGAGAAGGTTGAAGTTAAAATTTGTGCCTTTTCCTCATCATCGAAAGTCTGAACGTAGAAAACATCATTGAGCCAGGAACGAATCGTAGAATTCTCATACTTAACAGCTGTTGAGGATGAATTAAACGGTATGGTCTCAAGTCCCTGTTCGGCCAACAGAATATACTCGTCGTTAATCTTGTCGAGAACCTTCCATACAACTGTCTCACCGGCATATTCACCGAATTCAATTCTGTCACCCACCTCATAAACAAAAGGGGTTGGTGTTGGTTTCGGTGTAGAAGAAACTCCGGGAGCAGGAGTAGTATTTCCGTTGCCTGAACCTGAGCCGGAGCCTGTGCCCGTACCCGTGCCTGAATCGTTTCCGTTACCGGAGGTACTTCCGCTGCCGTTACCTGAACTGTTTCCTGAACCATTACCTGAACCGTTTCCGGCGCCGCTGCCGTTTTCTGTACCGTTTCCGTTTCCTGTACCGTTTCCGCTTCCCGAACCGTTGCCGTTGTCACCGGCACCTCCGTCAGATGCGGTATTAACATGACCGCAAATTGTACATATTCCTTCTGCATGAGTAGAAGGATTACTTATATTCAAACTGCCCGGTTCTATACCGTAAGAATCACAAATAACCGAGAACTCAAGTGAACCTGCAAAACCGTTAAATACAACCTCTCGCGGTGTACCGCTGTTGAGCTCACTTACCCAAGCGACCTTTCCGCCCTCATCCGAAGCTCTTCCGAGAAAAGCATTATAGAGTATCTCTACAAAACAATTATTACATGTATGTCTGTTCAAAAACTCAGGACTGAAAACAAAGCCGTATGCAACACTGCAGCCTGACTCCTCATGATTAACCAATTTGATTGTCCAGCCGGCCATTCCGATATCGTCACAGGTTCTGTCCAAAACTACGTTATAGAGACGTTCAACAAATAAGTTTACGAGCGCAATTCTGTTATAATCTTCACCTTCTATGTGATAACCGCGAACAACACCGTAATCCCTGCACAAATTTGAGAATTCCTGTGAATTTGCAAAGCCGCAGAAAACGCTCTCCTTTGTCGCACCGGTGTTAAGGAGATCAACCCAGTATTTAAAACCGTCTTCATCAGGTTTACGACCGAAGAAAGCAGTATACATATATGTTGTAAACTGCTCGTTTGTAGGATTTTTGCCGATGAATTCCGGGCTAAAAACAAAACCGTAAGCCACCGAGCATCCGGTAGCTTCTTTATCGGCAAGCTTCTGTGCCCATCCGTCAAGGCCGCTTTGTTCAGGTTCACGATCCAAACAAACCTCGTACATTCTTGTAACAAAAGCCTTTATTCCATCCATATCAACAGATGAGGCATTTGTCTTTAATATGTTCACATTGATTACGCTGAATAACATTACTATTGTCATTAATGTTGCTGTTATTCGTTTCAGTTTCATAGTGATGTCTCCTTTTCGATTCGAAAAAATGCAAAGTATTTATGTTGCGTTTAAATCATATTTTCGGGGCTTCGGTCCAATTCTCGGAACCTTCGGCTTCACCGTTTGTCTGAATATAAATTCCCTCGATATAAGTATCTGATGCCATACGGCAGTCTTTATAGAAGTAATACCATTTGTTGTCTACCTTGTAGAAGCCGTTGCAAAGGGCTGCACCTCCGCTCGCTTTATCAAAACAGTACCAGTATCCGTCAATTTTTTTCCAACCGGTAATCATTTGTCCGTTAGTCTCACAATAATACAGATGGTCTTCCCACTCTATAAAACCAGTCTGCATTACTCCGTTGTTACCAAAGAAATACCATTTATTGCTTATCTTTTCCCATCCTTCGGCACGCGCACCGGATGAAGTAAAGTAATACCAGCCCTTACCATCCTGAAGCCATCCGGTAAACATAACGCCGTCATCGTTTAAGTAATAATATTTTCCTTCATAGTTAATCAGGCCGGTTTGCATTACTCCGACACTGTTAAAGTAATACCAGTCATCACCGATTTTTTTCCAATCGGTAACCATTTTTCCGTCCTCGGCAAAATAGTATTTCTCTGTCTTGGAATTATAAGGATTAACATACTCGAACCAACCGGTCTTTACAGCACCGTCATCATTGGCATAATATGTCGCGTCATCAATATATATCCAACCCGTCTTGAGAATGCCGGCTTTGTTCAAGTAGTACTTTTTGCCCGCAAGCTCAAGCCAACCTGTATGCATAACACCGTTAGAGTCAAAGTAATAAATATCATTCTTATATTCCAACCAGCCGACATGCATAACGCCCGTTTCCGGATCGAAATAATAGCTCTCCTTGCTATCGTTCAGATACACCCATCCGGTCTGCATCTCACCGATTATATTAAAATAATGCACATTACCGCTTATCGTCACAAAACCGATGGCAGCAGTATAATTATCAGTAAAATAATATGTAAAACCGTCTATCTTCTGCCATCCGCGAAGTGCCTTACCCGTAGTATCATCAAAATAGTAAATGCCGTACGGATTCTCAATAAACACCCAACCATGCTGCATTATACCGTTCTCGTAAAAATACAAATCGTTGTCTATTGTGACAAAGCCTTCATACAGCTTACCTTCATCCGAACCTGCTGCTCCCGGTGCAGTTCCCTGTGCAGAGCCAGGTGTTGAGCCTGATGTTGAGCCCGGTGTCGGCGTTTTACCTGCATCAGCAGGCGGAACGGATTTGGTTCCGCATATAGAGCATTCACCCTCACCGTAAGTAACAGTTGTAATACCTTCAAAATTTCCGACATCTATTCCGTAATCGGCGCAGATATTCGCGAACTCCAAAGAACCTGCAAAGCCACAAAAAACATTCTCCCTTGTCTCACCTGCTTTAAGCTTAAGAACCCAGGTTTTCTTACCTGCCTCGTCGGAAGCTCTTCCCAGAAAAGCGTTATATAATATTTCTACAAAACAATCATTACATGTATGTTTATTTATGAATTCCGGACTGAAAACAAAACCATAAGCAACACTGCATCCGGATTCCTCATGGTTAACCAATTTGGATGTCCATCCTGCCATTCCTGCGTCATCACAACTTCTGTCAAGAATGACATTATATAGTCGCTCCGCGAAAAGATTCACCTTAGCCGTCTGATTTGCATCGCTGCCTTCTATATGGTAACCGCGAACCACTCCGTAATCCCTGCACAAATTTGAGAATTCCTGTGAATTCGCAAAGCCGCAGAAAACGCTCTCCTTTGTCGAACCGCTGTCAAGAAGATTTACCCAATAATTATAGCCGCCCTCATCGGCTTCTCTTCCGAAAAAGGCATCATACATATACTTAACATAATCCCCGTTTGAAGGATTCTTATCGATAAATTCCGGACTGAAAACAAAACCGTAAGCAACTGAACAACCTGTTGCTTCCTTATTCAAAAGCTTCTCGCTCCATCCGTCAAGACCGCTCTGCTCCGGTTCTCTGTCGAGACACACCTCATACATTCTGGTTACAAAGGCTTCAACTCCGTCCTTGCTTGATGAAGCTTGGGCCGTGACAACAAAAAAATTGCCCAAAATAACAGCGCACGATAAAATCGTCGCAACAAATCTCCTGAACTTCACTTAAAAACTCCCTTCTTTTTCAAATATAAAATCCGTACCCCTAAGCAAATTATACAATTTGATATCATAAAATGATATCAAAAATCCTTTATCTATGGGCTTTGCGACACATTTTCGAGAAAAAATATTCAACAAATTCTATGAGTGTTAATTGCCTTATATCATCTCAAATTTTCCGTACAAAAAAGGTCGACTCATAATCAAATGAGCCGACCCTCGTTATTTCTCATTATGTTCTCAGTCCTCGGTTGATTCAACAGAACTTACATTAGCTGCATTCTTTGCCAAAGCCTCAGCACAAGCCTCCTTGAAATAATCTCCGAAAGCTACCATATCCTTCTTCCAAGCAAATGATATACCGCCCAAGAACTTATTATTCTCATCTAAGAAATTAAGACAAGTATTCTGTCCCGAAATATATTTAAATGTCTTAATCTTAGTAATATCAATCTTCAACTCTGCCAAATCAAGAAACGGCTTTTTTCCTCCGGCATACTTGAAGAAATAGTTATTCTCATCAATAAATCCGACAACATTTCCTTTATTTATCTCAACAACATGCTTACCGGCTGTAGCCAACGTAGCTCTCTGTTTAGCCTCTCTCTTCTTTCTGACAGAAACTCCGATGAAAACCAACAAGATAATAAAAACAACAGGAATAACAAAAAACAAAGGTGAACCGCTCATAACAAACCTCCCGGAAATTACATAAGAATTTCTGCTTGCACGACCTGCCAATATGTTATGTGCGAACGAAACATGCCGTATGTAAGCACTTCAGTTCAACTCTGCAGCAACCGTATTCCTGTTCTGAGAAACTCAAACCAAAAAAAGTAGCACTTCAGATTCTTCCCCTCAACAAAGCAATGCAACAGTACATTCCAAAAAAAGTGTACTATTTAATCCTCCGATTGTCAATTTGAGCGGGTAATGAGGGGGCGGCGTGTCGTCGTGTCGTCAACCACCCGGATTCACGGTAAACGGCTGTTTTTTTCACTTTTACCGCGACTAAAATCGGGATTTACAGTGAATCTGTGCCATCAACTGTAAATTGCAATACAAAAATGTCGAAATATTCCGAAATGAAAATGTAGTTTTCTACCGACCTACTTTTTGCTCATCTCCATTAAGCAGCTCATAGTAATCCTTTGTTCTGTATGATGGTCCAACCATTTTTATTACATGAGCATGATGTAGGAGCCTATCCAAGATGGCATTGGCAAGCATTGCATCTGAGAAGACTTCGCCCCATTTACTAAA
>JAKSRF010000095.1 GCA_024403755.1 Clostridia bacterium | reverse complement strand
CACGGCAATATATGACGAAATTGCACAAGACTATTTTGGCTTATCTTAAGATTTACAGATGCCAATTAATACACTACAATATGACTGTTGTATATATTATTATTTTTGGTGGCTGTTATGGGAAAAGTAGATTTAACAAAAGGTAATATAATGAAGGGGATACTCCTTTTTGCATTACCTATTTTTATTGGTGAGTTTTTTTCAGTTTTATACGGACTTATTGATATGCGTATTGTTGGAAGTGTACTTGGTGAAACTTCGCTTGCTGCAGTAAGTTCCACATCCTCTTTGTCTGAATTTATTATCGAACTTGAAGACGGAATAGCTGTCGGATTCGGTGTGGTATTGTCGCATATTATTGCTTCGAAGAATCAAGACAAGGTTAAGAGAGCCGTAGCTTTATCATCATTGATTATTATTGCTTTATCAATAGTGATAAGCGGCTTGGTTATGATTTTTATAAATCCTATTTTGAATTTTCTTAATGTTGAACAGTCCATTTTCGATGAGGCAAAAATATATATCATAGTAACGCTTATCGGTATCATTTTCTTGGCGGTATATAATTTGTTTGTTGCTGTTTTGCGATCTGCGGGAGATTCGTTTACGCCTCTGATATTCCTTATTGTTTCCAACGTACTTAATATCATTTTGGATGTTGTTTTTGTAAGAAATTTGTCGCTCGGTGTAAGCGGTGCGGCCTGGGCAACGGCAATAACTCAGTTTATTTGCTGTGTCGGCTGTCTTGTATATTTCAGGATTTTCAAGAAGGATATGCTGATTATTCTTTACGATTTTGTTCCGGATATGGAACTTTTCAAATCTCTTGTAAAAAAAGGCTTATCCATGGGAGGTATCATTTCCTTTGTCCTTTTGGGTTCGGTAGTTTTACAGACAGCGGTAAACGGATTCGGAACCGGAATAATTGTAGCGCATACGGTAGCTGACAGAATTATTATTTTATGTCTTATGCCGATTCTTTCCGTAGGTTCGGCTCTTTACTATTTTTGTGAACAGAACAAGGAAATTAATGATATAGGCAGAATCAAAAAGGGAATCAAACAAAGCATATTACTGTCTGCCGTGTGGTGTGTAATAACGATTGTGATAATCTACTCTTTCTCTGAGAAAATGATTACTTCTGTTACGGCTGTTTTCTCTGAAGAAGTTGTTGAGGACGGTATGCGTTATCTCGAGATAGATTCAATGTTCTTTATATTATCCGGATTGGTATGTATAATCCGTAACTGCTTGCAGGGCGTAGGTGATGATAAAACTCCGCTTATTACCAATGTTATTGAGCTCATTGTAAAGGTTCTGCTGACATATACGTTGGTAGTATGGCTCGGAAGCTTCGGAGTAATTATCGTTGAACCTATTGTATGGACAGTAATGGTTATTTCTCTCGCTTTTATGCTCGCACGTAAGAAGTTGATGATAACAACTAATAGAACATAATAAGCAAGACATCTGATATCTCGTAAATAACGATATTGCTAAAATTAATTTGTATATATTTTTTTGCGGAGGTTATTATGAGTGTTGATGTAAGCAAAATGCCGAAACTCGGATTTGGTTTAATGAGATTGCCTGAGAATGACGGCGTTATAGATTTAGATAAAGTTATCACAATGGTTGACAGCTATATGGCAAACGGTTTTAACTATTTTGATACTGCATATGTATATCATGGCGGTAACTCAGAGAAAATAGTAAAGGAAGCTGTTACCAAGAGATATGACAGAGATAAATTTACTGTAGCAAGTAAACTTCCTGCTTGGTGTATTAACTGTCTTGAAGACAGAGACAAAGTATTCAATGAACAACTTGAGAGAACAGGACTGGAGTTCTTTGATTATTATCTTTTGCACAGTGTTGAAGACGGAAATAATTATGATAATTATGTCAAATATGATTGTTTTAATTGGGGTATTGAGAAGCGCAAGGAAGGAAAAATAAAGCATTTCGGTTTCTCTTTTCACGGTACTCCTGAGCTTTTGATTAAAATACTTGATAATCACCCGGAAATTGAATTTGTTCAGATACAGCTTAACTATGTTGATTGGGATAACTCAATTGTTCATTCGGGTAAGCTGTACGAGATTTTATCCGAACGCAACATTCCTATTATAGTAATGGAGCCTATAAAGGGCGGAACTCTTGCGAAAATGGATCAGGAATATGTTGATATGTATAAGAAAATACGTCCTGATAAGTCAGTTGCTTCATGGGCGCTTCGTTTTGTAGGAAGCCTTCCGGGTGTGGCTACAATATTAAGCGGCATGGGAACAGCCGAGCAAATGGCAGATAATATAGCTACCTTTAAGAATTTTGAACCGTTGAATGAGGTTGAACAGAACACAATTAATAGTGTAGTAAAGAAGATGCTTGATACTCCGTTAATCGGTTGTACGGCATGCAGATATTGTGTAGACGGTTGTCCGATGAATATAAGTATTCCTGATATTATCAGTGCTGTTAATACAAGACGTAAGTTCAGTGATGATATGAGACCGCAGTTCTTCTATAACGGTCTTGCTGACAGAGGGGGAAGGGCTTCAGATTGTATAGCGTGCGGTCAGTGTGAAGGAGTATGTCCTCAGCACTTGAATATTATAGAACATTTGAAAGAAGCTGTTGCTGATTTTGAGCAACAATAACAGCATGAATACTGCGGTGGATGAATGTTAAGATGAGATTCATCTGTCGCTCTTGTTTATTGGTTATAATGAATGCTGAACATGCTTGATACCACTTTTCGAAAAGTGGTGTTAAGTAGAAAAGAAAAGGAAGTATATTTAATGCCACATTCTTTAGGCGGATTCTCTGGTGGACATTCTGGAGGTGGACATCATAGATATTACGGAACTGATAGACTATGCAAAGGTGACAAACTCAATTTTAATCTAAAAGCTAAAGCTGTTATAACGGTTGTCGTTGTAATGGTGACTGTTTTATGCTGTGTTTTAATAAACTATTGTCAACCGAAGAAGGTTACGAGTGATTATACACTCAGGATTAGTATTGATGACAATGCTGATATATTCTCAGAAAGTGATGAGGAACTTCTTATTGATTCCATGAATCAGTTTTATAATGCAACTGGAATAGCACCTTGTGTGATGGTTGTGCGTAACGAGGACTGGATGGGAAAGTATAATAGCCTTGAGAAATATGGTTATGATAAGTATTTAAGTAAGTTTGACGATGAGAAGCATTGGTTATTGGTATATTCTAAGGGAGATAAGGATGATGACTGGTATTTCGAAGGCATACAGGGAAATGATACAGATTCAGTTCTTTGTAAAACAACAACGTATGCTTTCATTAAGGACTTAGAAGAAAATATTAATTCAGGATTATATTCTAATATAACAATTCCACTTCAGATTACATTAGATGAATATAGCGTAAAAGCGATGGAAACGCATTTTGATACAATAAACCTCGTTATATGGATTACTGTTGTTTTTGTTGAGATATTATTTGGCGCTGCCTGGATATTTGGTGATAAATTGGATCTTCGCGAAAAGCAGAATAATTAACACAAGAAGCAACTTATCGAGTCGTTTTACTGTGTGTACTCTATTTAGTCCATGCCTATTGGTATCTTTTTAATTGATATTTTCAATGTGAGGATAGGTGAGTTATTAAGAGTTTTGAGTTTCATTAAATCCTCATCTTTCATCTATAACGATGCCGAAGAGAGCTCGTTACTTGCAACATTCCTACATTCAATATAGAATATAAACAGATGTTGATAACCATCAATTCAAATAATACTCCTCACGAGGTAAAAATATGAAAAAAATAATAGCTGTACTGCTTTCCACTGTGATTTGTTTTTCGATATTAATAGGATGTGTTCCTTTTTCCAAAAAGGAGCAAAGTGGCATCATTTCACAGGTTGAAGTAACTATCGATGCAGCAGATGACGCGACACAAATCATCCGCTTAGCAACAGCCGACTCTGTTAATTCATACATTGTAGCACGCATGTACCTTGAGGAGTTTTTGGAGTACGATATAGACGCTGGAAATCTTGACGAATATTCCAATCTTCTCGATAAAACAATCAAAGCATTTGAATCGGCCGGCACCTTAAGCGAGAGCCTCATGGCGGCAACTGACGTTTACGAAGAAGACTCCATTGATGTCGAATACGATGTTATAGACTGTGCAGCTCAATTCGACAAGAACGAATCTTCCATCTTCTCCAACATTGTCTATGCCGACGAGAAATCCGACGCGGTTAAATGGGCAGAAGATCTCACCAAACGCTTTGACGAAGCACCGTACGGTAAAGGAATCAGAACATTGGCAGAACAGCTTAACACCGATACCCAAAAAGCCTACGCTCAGCTTAGGATGGCACAGGATATTCTTGCTGGCGCCGCCTATGAAGATTTCGCAGACGCAGCTAATAACGCATACCAAACAGCCAAAGTCCTCAAAACCGCTGGAACTACCGCAGGTTTTGTTATAAGCATTGCAACAAGTGGAGGTGCCACCGGAATTGCTGCAGTAATGGAAGGCGGCGGTATTATCATGAATGGCATCAATACCGCTTTGGAAGTCGGCCAGACAGCATCGATGTTTGTTATTGGAGACGACAGTAAAACCACTTTGGCACTGGAAGATATAGAGAACAGACTTGCTCCGATAAGTTCAGTTATCGGTCTCTACGGTGTTACTACAGCAAGCTACGGTGAATCTGTAAATGTCGACCTTTGTAATGCTGTAACCTATATTGCAGGTTCAATCTACGACTATTGCTCTGACGGCAAGATGTTGGGTGGCACGTTTACAGAGAATGCCAAAGGCGAAGTGGAATTCACTCTTGTAGAAACTATACTCGGCACTAAAGACGAGAAAACTATCGAAAACACAGAGGCCCTCTGTAAGGCCATCGGCATAAAAACATCCGTAATTAACGATGCTACCAATACATTTGAAGACGGTGACGGTATTTATATGCACGAAGTAACCTTGGATGAAGCTTCAGATTTCATTGGCGATAATGAATCTTGTGATCCTAATTCTAACGATTTTGATGCCATAGCTCTCATGGACGAACTTCTAAAAGAATTGGAAGAAACAACTGGAGATACAATCACAACCACAGAAAGCACTGAAGAAACTACCGAAGCTACCGATGAGACTTCCGAATCCACAGCTGTGGAAACCACCGGAGAGACAAGCGCAACCACAGAAAGTACCGAGGAAACCACCGAAGTGACTACTTCGGAAACGATTGTTTCCGATCCGACAACAGCTAATACAGTTGGCCCTATTTCTGCTTACGAAGTACCGGTTGAAGAAATAGTCGGAAAGTATGAATTATTCGGTTCTTCCCATGAGACCGAGGGCGTTGACTATTCTGAACTCGGCGAAAATGAGACGGTAAGCTGCGGTTTTATCACCGTTTCAGTTGTCGGTACAGATATCGCGATTTACTATGAATTCGAGGGTGCTGAACATATCTTCACATATGACTCTGCTACTGGAACCGCAAGCTATACAGATGAATATGGTTTGTCCTACCAATATGTGTTTGACGGAGCAGGAAACTTCACCGGAATAGCCTACGATAGCGATTATATTTATTACGACTACGAGGGCATAAGGGTCGACTAAAACGTTCCCCAATGCTCCGTTGTTAATATTTATCACACTTTACAATGTCGCCTGTGTGATATGCCACATCGTTAATGATTGCAGTATCACCATCGACAATCTCAAGAATCTGCACCTCAGAAGCTCTACAGGTGTTATTTGCCGTAAAATACAATCAGCACACAAATTATTGTTTTGTATCCTAAAACATTGCGTGATATAATAACTTGAGTTTTTTTAGATGATTTAGGTGTTGGTTATGAACGGAAAGAGCATTGTAGAATATTTTGAAGGCATCATTCTCAATGAAGCGGTGATGGAGAAATTTCAATTTATTGCTGCTAATTTGATTTTGGCATTGGTATCTTTAATTATGACAATGATTAATTTCATTGTTGACAGAGGACCTGCTTTTGCGTGTTTGTTTTTGGCATTGGTATGTATAGCTAATGTTGTTTTGTCTTTCGTTCATAAGTATACATATATTTTTGCAAGAATCATTTTTGTTTTGGAATTGTTCGTGGTGCTGATATATTTTATTATCAGCGGTAATCCTGAAGGATTCAGTGCTAACTGGATTATTCTGTTGCCTTCCTGTGCACTTATTTTGTACAAGAGAAAAATCGGTACGGTAATAAGTACGTTTGGTTTGCTTTTACTTTTGTTTTTCTATTATTTGCCTTGGGGCGAGAGCTTTCTGCAATATGATTATTCCGAAGTGTATATGGGACGATTTCCTATTTTGTATTTTACTTTGTTTATGTTTGCTTTGTTCTTTGATGTAGTAAGACAAATGACATATGACAAGTTAGTTGAAGTACAGGATGAATATAAAACTTTATATCGAAGAGATGCACTTACCGGTGTTATGAACAGATACGGTTTTGATGCCGAACTCAAATCTCTCATTATTAATGAGGATTATACGATTAAACAGTTGGTATTTATGATTTTCGATTTGGATCATTTTAAGAGTATCAATGATACTTACGGTCACGATGTAGGCGATATTGTTTTAAGAGAGAGTGTAAATAAGATTTCTCAGATTACCAAGGGAAAGGTATGTCGTTGGGGCGGAGAAGAGTTTGCCTTACTTATGACAAACCGAGCACTTACAGCCAATGATATAGACGGTTATTGTAAGGAGTTTGCTAAGAATCCGATTGTAGTTGATAAACTTTCACTTCATATTACGGTAAGTATAGGTGCTATTATTGTGGAGGATAATGTTGTGCCGTCAATAGATAAGCTTTACAGAGAGGCCGATGAGTGTCTGTATCTGGCACAGAATAACGGACGTCATCGCGCCATTATTAAGAAGTCTGCATGACTATATTAAATCAATGCTATTCATATAGAAGCCTAGACTCTGTAGCTGCATTAAATATAGAATCAACCCTATGGAATTTATTAGGTGTTGCCTTTTTAGCTATGGGTGATGCCGTTGGAATAATAATAGGTCAGATATTAGGAAGTGGCGATATACCTAAAGCCAGAGATCATGCCAGAAAGCTTATCGTATTTACAGTATTCTGTGGTTTGGTGTTTGGAATATTTATGGTTTTATTAGCTCCAGTATTT
>JAKSRF010000094.1 GCA_024403755.1 Clostridia bacterium | reverse complement strand
ATGGCAAAAAATCGACGATTGTGATGTGTAAAAACGAACAAACACATCACAAATGAGGTCAAGTCCATATTTGTGTGTAAATTCAAAACCTGCATAATTCGTTTTTTCACTTTTACCGCGACTAAAATCGGGTTTTACCGTGAATCTGTGAGTCAAGTCCATCATTATTTCATTTAATAGTTTTTCTAGAATCTGTCTTATTCCTTACTCTCGATTTCCTACGAATACCTCTAGTATCTCATCAAATTCCAGTGTAAGATTCACTTGAGTCATTGCTTTATTATTAACTATGTTTGTTTGACCTGAGACACAAATTCACCGCACTTTCACCGAATCACTCTTTCATCGCACCGCACATCATTCACCGCACCACACATCACCTACAAACAAAAAGGACTGTCTCATTTAAGCTTGAGACAGTTCCTTTCTGCTTTATCCCTTATTCATACCAAATATCGAAGAGATATAATACTCATTTTTTGACTATTACATCCGAATCCATAATAATTGTAAACGGTCCGTCATTGAGGAGATCGACCTTCATATCGGCGCCGAACTTACCGGTCTCTGTAACATCGACCATTGTTCGACACTGTTCCACAATATACTCATACAATTCATTAGCCTTCTGCGGACTGCCCGCATCAGTAAAAGACGGTCTGTTACCGTGACTTACGTCAGCCATTAAAGTGAATTGCGATACTAACAGCAGTTCTCCTCCGACGTCCTTCAACGCTAGATTTGTTTTTCCGTTCTCATCTTCAAAAATCCTGAGACCGATTAACTTCTTTATCATCTTGTCAGCGATATACGTTGTATCATTCTCGCCTATTCCGATCAGTACCAGAAAACCTTTATTTATTTTCCCCGTCACTTGGTTTTCTACTGTCACACTTGCTCTCGTCACTCTTTGAACTACAAATTTCATTTTTTGTTACTTCTTTCGTTTTTGCGTCAGAAGAAGACTTGAATTTTCTTCTGGCTTTCTTAATGATTATTATAGCCGCAACAATAACAATTATCCATAAGAGCACTCTTGCAATTACATGAGGAAGTTCTTCAACTGTATTGATTACAAAATTCTCATAGTCGTTTTTGACGTTTTTCTTCATATTCGCATATGCTTCATCAACCTTATCCTTAAAAGTAAGGTCAAGAGGCTTCTCTACAACTTCTTCTTCAATTGTTATCTCATTAATACAAACACTGATTGTGCTGTATGAAGTCTGATTATCGTAATAGCGAAGATTACCCTCATAAGATTCAATCTCGTATCTTACGGAAGTAAGTTCATTCTGGAGAAGGATGATAGTATCAAGATCAGGAGCCTGCTCAAGAAGACCAATGAGTGTATCATACTCAGCACGAAGTGCTACAAGATGACTCTCGATGTCGATATATGTAGATGTTACATCATCGACACTCTCATTCATTGATGATATAGTGCAGTTCTGTCCGATTACTTCACAACATGTATCATAATCTGTTACAGGTACTCTGAATGTGTAATGTGCCGTTCTTCTGCTTCCGTTGGTTCCGGTTCCGTTTAAATCCGAACTCTCAACATAGCCGTTATTTTGCTTAACTATGTCGCATATTGTTTTGATAACATTATCAAAATCCGTAGTATCAACTGTGATATTTTTACGCTTAATTAATTTCTGAGAAGTGACATTAACAGACGAACTTGTACTGTTCATTTCGCTGCTTGGGTTCTCATATGAACTTTCCTCATTAGCCAACACGTTCTCAGCAACTACACTGTCTGCTACCTCGGCATTCCTTCCAAAATAAACCTTACCTTTGACTTCATTCTGAGAAGTCTCCTCTGAATACATCTCATCTACATAAGCATCAGTTCTGCTTACATCAGACTTTTTACTGCCGCATGCTGCCAAAGACATAATCATTGTTGATGCTAACAAAATTGCCAATATTTTTCTTCTTTTCATTTTCTTATCCTCATTTCTTAAGTGCTATACTCTTATACTCGAGAATAAATATGCGAGGTTACAAAAAAATTCAAAAAATTTTCTTTTCGAAAAGAAAAACTATATAATATTCGGAACGGAGGATATAAATCATGATGACATTTCTGATAAAAAAGTTCATAAAAAACTACGAGAACACTTCCGACTTTAAGGTGCGCAACAGTTACGGAAAACTCACAAGTATTGTGGGCATTATTTTCAATGTACTTCTTTTTGCAGGAAAATTCATCGCCGGCACTTTGTCCGGTGCGGCAAGTATAATCGCCGATTCCTTTAATAATTTATCTGACGCATCCTCAAGCATTATCAGTCTTATCGGATTCAAGCTTTCGGAGAAGCCTGCAGACAGAGATCATCCTTACGGTCACGGTCGATATGAGTATTTATCAGGCTTAGTGGTATCAGTACTTGTCGCTGCCATCGGAATAAACCTAGTAAAAACCGGAATTGATAAAATCGTTAACCCTACAGAGGTCAAATTTACAGTACTTACCTGGATTATTCTTATTGTCTCCGTGCTCGTTAAGCTATATATGATGATATGCAACTATTCCATAGGCAAAAAAATATCTTCGAAAACATTAATTGCAACCGGTGATGACAGTCGCAATGACGTACTTACAACAACCGGCGTTATCGTATCAAGCATTATTACTGTTGTAATCGGATTTAATATAGACGGTTATGCTACGCTTTTCCTCGCTTTGTTTATACTTTATTCGGCTTTCGGCTTAATTAAAGATACACTTGATCCGATTCTTGGAGTAAAACCACCTAAAGAGCTTGTAGACAACATAAGCAAAAAGGTTTCTTCTTATGATAATATCCTCGGTATCCATGATTTAATCATTCACGATTACGGTCCGGGCAATCAGTTTGCGAGCGTTCATGTCGAGATGGACAGCAAATTCGATGTAATTCTTGCACACGATATAATCGACAATATCGAGAATGACATTCTGAAGGAACTCGGCGTTAATCTGGTAATTCACTATGATCCTGTTGCAACGGATGATGAGACTGTCAACTCTATGCGCCAAATGATTTCAGAGCTTGTAAAAAACATAAATAACGAAATCTCAATTCACGATTTACGTGTAGTAAAAGGTGTCACACATACAAATATCGTATTTGATCTTGTAATACCATATGACTTTGACGCATCAGTAAAAGAACTTAAATATAAGATAACAAAGGCTATAAAAGCATCCGATGATAAGCTGGTTCCGGTAATAAAAGTCGAATACAGTTATACTTAATCGCACGGGGGGGATATAGATTTAAAGTTTAAAAAGAACACTTGTTCGATTGTGAACTATATGCTATTATGAAATAGTAATCAATTGAGAATATTGTAGGGATAGTCTGGTGATTGCCTTTTCGAGAACGGAAAGGAGGGAACTATGAATACACTTGAAGTGTTGACATTGTTATTGGTGGTATTTGCCGCTTTGACATACATAGAAAACCATATCAATCGCAAGAAATTAAACGGGCTATCCCCTACGCTAATAGGGAATAGCCTGTAATAACTTATAAACTTAGTTTTAAGTTCCCGATAAACCATCGGACATGCGAATATCCTTTGATTTCTTAATCTGACTATAAGCCGTTTGTTGTAAAAAAGCAAGCGGCTTCTTTCTTTTTAATATTTTATGAATGTATCTTTTCTTACCTAGATGAATTAATATTGGAGCGATTTTATCAATTCAATGCATAAGGTAATGCCACTAATTCTAAAAAAGACGTTTTTGATATCGAAGAATATGAAGAAACTGAAGAAGTAAAACAAGGTGGACTATCTGCAAAGGAATATAAAAAGAAAATGGAAGAAGAAAACAAAGAACTAAATGAACGATTGGATAAATTGAATAACCTAGTTGATGAATATAATGGACTTGTCAAAGACAAAAAGACACTTGAAAAGAACAACAAACAAAAGGCTTATGAATTATAGAAAAGCAGGAACGAACAAGATAATTCAATTGTGATGGACTTACCTGATTGGTATAATACACGCATACAAATTAGTATTTGTAGAGGATGATTGGAGAATATAATGATTAAGGCAGTTTTTATTGATTTTTATGGTACGGTTGTATACGAAGATGGAGAAATTGTTAACAAGATTAGTAATTTAATATTTGAAACAGGAAATGCTAAAAGTGTATCGGAAGTAGATTCATATTGGTGGAATAGTTTTAGAACATTATTTGAGAATTCATACGGAGAAAAGTTTCAAACACAAAGAGCGCTTGAGGAAGAAGCGCTTGCAGACACAATAGACTATTTTAAGTCTTCGGAAAATGCAGAACTACTAAGTAGTGAAATGTTTGATTTTTGGATGAAACCAACAATTTTTGAAGAAACAAAACAGTTTTTTAAGGAATGTCCTGTTCCGATATACATAGTGTCTAATATTGATAGAGCAGATATCTTAGAAGCCATTAAGTATCATGATTTGCATCCACGAGTAGTGATGTTAAAGGAGCGAATGCAGTTGGGATAAATGCAATATGGCTAAATAGAAGTGGTAAAGCCATTCCTGAAAATGTGACAGCGGTAAATAATTTGATGGATGTTTTATTATATTTATAAAGTCATTGTGATAATATACTTAACAAACCCCAGTTTAGCGGGCTGAATAAGTGTGGAATATTTCGGTAAATTACTATGATAATCATTTGTTTGGATAAATTACCAAATGGAAAAAGAAGCACCAAAATTACCACACAAATTACCAAATCAAAAAATGAAGTAGTTTAGAAATTTGATTTATTTTGGTTTGCTGTATAGCCAAAAACCATAAAAAATGTGGCCATGCGCATATTTTGAAGCAAAAAAGGCTATACAGAAACAAAAAAAAGCCCAGTGGGCGTAGGCTATAACAAGGAGCGTTATAACTGATTAAGGATGTAACGCTTTACATCCTCCATTTTACTTGTCTCCCATGCTTTCTCGCTTTCCTTGGCGGCAAGCGGTCTTAATATGAAGAAATCCAAGGTCTCTCCCGGCACTCTTCCGGTTCGCATCGGATTAGTAAAATGCTCTTCCCACACAGCATCAGTTGCATCCTTTAATTCTTTCGGATTAAGATAAGCCTGTTGTCTTTTGGTTGCTTCTATAAAAGCCTTGGTTGAGAGCGGTATGAGTTTGTTATATTCTTCTTCATTCACATCTCTGAAAATAAGCGGCAACTCATCCTCAATAACATGTTCGCACTCTCTGTCAATTCTGAGCCCCAGAGGAACAAAAGACATCTTATCTTCCGTAAACATAAGCTTAATCAGAAGTCCTATATCCGTATTAAATTGCGTTCTCTGATAATCCGTATCGAAAATAAAATTACCAAGCGAATAAAAGATAAACTTATCACCTACCGTCTCATAGTTCATCGGAACATGAGGATGATGACATATTACAGCATCAGCACCCATATCAAGGTATAAGTGAAAACGTTCTCTCGTATACGGTGACGGAAGCGAAGTGAACTCCTCGCCTGCATGAGCAACAACTATACACCATTTGCATTTTGATTTAATCTCGTCAATATTTCTCTTCACGAGTTCAAGGTCACTCCAGCTCAAGCATCCTGCTTTATCAATATCCGCTTTACGACATGCGCGTTGATAACCCACACCAAACATACCGATACCGCCTGCTCTATCAATATACACCGGTCGAGCAGCCTCTTCGATATTCATACCTGCGCCTATGGTTTTCACACCGGCCTTGGCAGCTTCCTTAAGAGTAGCCTCAATACCCAGAGGTCCGGCATCCATAATATGGTTATTACAGATATTCCATATATCTGCCTTCATTTTGGACAAAACCTTCAAAGCACCTGGATCCATCGTATGAAGAAGCTGATTGACTCCTTCTTTAATCTCATTTTGAGGTTGATTAACAATCGGACCTTCTACATTGGCAACAACATGATCGGCACTGTGAAGAAAATCCAAAACTTCTTCAGACAGAAGCTCCTCATCGTCCCACTGTCCGAACATATACTTGTCAAAGCCTATATCTCCGGTAAAAACAATTGATACAGTATCCATCTTAACCCTCTCTCACATGCTTCATGTAAGCCTCACCGCGCTCTTCGAAGTTCTTAAAATATCCGTATGATGCAGCCGCCGGAGAGAATACACAAGCTTTACCCTTAGGAGTTATCTCCTTGGCCTTCTCCACCGCTTCCTTCAAATCCTCAACACAACAACAGTAATCCAGCTGACTTACCTCGTTGTAAATTCTTTTGCCTGATTCATACGACATAATATAATAATACTCGTTATGTTTCTTTATAAAATCAACAAGAACACTGTAATCGATTTTTCTGTCCATACCGCCTATCAGAACAGTTTTAGTATTCTGAATACTGTTTATTGCCTGTATTGTCGCATTAGGAATAGTCGATATGGAATCATTATAAAAGTCAATTCCGTTATAATTGCCCACATACTGCATACGATGATTAAGTCCTTCAAAAGTAGCAATACTTTCTCTTATCTTCGCATCAGACAAACCAAAAAGCTCACTGCACACCTTATATACAAATACCGCATTAAACTGATTATGCTCTCCGAGGAGCTTCATATCAAAGCGCATGCCGGAATCAAACTGAATCATTTGAGCAGTCGCTTTCGTCTCAATCTCCGGAACATTATCACCGTAATAGAAATAATCCTTCTCCGTTTGAAATAAAGTAATATTTTTCTTCTTCGAAAAGTAGTTCTCCAATGTCTTATAGTAATCCAAATGCTCTTCATACAAATTCAAAAAAACGGCTATATGCGGTGAACAGCTTATCTTAGCCAACTGATGACAGGACATCTCAAACACAACTACCGTATCGGCGTCAATTTTGTCATAAAAATCAAGACACGGAATACCGATATTACCTACAAGGAACACCTTACTATCCAGACAATCCGACAAAACATGATACATAAGAGACGATGTTGTACTCTTACCTTTTGTTCCGGTAATTCCGATTGTTCGAGCAGAGAATTCTTCCAAGAACAACTCTGTCTGAGATGTATATTTATCGCTTAAATCTTCAGCATGAATTCCCGGGCTTTTAATAATGTAATCATATTTACTCTCGTCAATATCTTCTCGTTTGCCTTCGAAGACTTCCAAGCTTGCAACAGAACAATATGTATTGATAAATTGTTCGGTTGACTTGCCTTCGCGTCCATATCCCC
>JAKSRF010000093.1 GCA_024403755.1 Clostridia bacterium | reverse complement strand
TTACAATTCAAAAAATCTTTCAAAAATCTCTTGACTGTTTATAGTTTGTCACCTCCATGCAGTCATTTTATTATCACTCACTGAATAAGTGTACCTACGCAAAGTAGAGTCAACAGGTAAATTTGAATTTATTTGTTCTTTAATACATCTGTCACTATTCATAATTATACAAAAATGATGTAAGAATACAATTATATCCTTACATCACCAGACTCTTTCTTCTTCATTTTCGACAACTCTAAAAGCCGAGTAAAGACTCCCCTTTGAACAGCATATCTTTTCACCAAAACCTTATCGAAACTATTATATTACTACTTATGTATTCTCATAAAAAAGTGTTCCGCATCTTCCCCGACACATCTTGCTCCATTCTTCTCCATAACACGCAAAGATGCTTTATTACTTTTAAGAAGCCTAAGATATATTTCATCCTCAGGTACAATAGTTCTAGCTATCTCAAGAGTAAGCTCCAATCCTTTTGTAGCATATCCTTTGCCTCTGTATTCTTTCTTAATACTATATCCAATATGACCTGCACCATTTTTTAACGCATCTGTTAAATAATGCCTTATTCTGAATTCACCGACCAGGCATTCACCATCCCAAAGATAGTAATATGTTTCAGGCACAAACCAATCGGGCATGTCTACCGGATTCTCATATGACATCAATTCAGGCAATACTTCGTCTCTGTATTTCTCCCAGCCTACACCGTGAAAAGAATTTGTAAGCCCGTTTTCATCTTCCGGTAATGCTGTAGTATATTCCCATTGCGCATATGCATCTTGTAAATTAAGTTTTCTTAATTCCATGTATTCTCACCTCCGCAAATACGAACAAATCTTTACACGCCGTCCCCCATTAGTATCTTCTATAGAATGCATTATTTAAGAGAATTCGGAGAACTCAAAATAGTATAGCTAAATTCTTTTATTTCATCAATTCTTGCAGCAACATCCTCTTTATTTTCAACAGAACAGAGGCCTAACTTACCGCAGGACTCAATTTCCAAGTGCCCATGAAAATGTTCAATACTGCTGATAATTCTTTCACATTCGGGCATGCCCGGTCCTGTTCTTAACGCTATGGTATATCCTTTTTTGCCGGCAGACAGTTTAGCATGCGGTTCGTGTGTATTGCACCAGGGCGTACATCTGTCTATAAACACCTTGAATTGTCCGGGAATATCAGCCCAGTATGAAGGAGATACTGACACTATTATGTCTGCCCACTCATACTGTTCCATTATTTTATCAACATCATCTTTTTGAAAACACCGAGCGGTGCTATGGCAGGTCCGGCAGCCTTTGCATAAAGCAATTTCGTAATCATCAATGCAGATACATTTTACTTCGTTTCCCATGCCGACATTATCTTTTACAATATTTACGATTTCTGCCGTCGCGCCGTTTCTCACCGGACTGCAATTAACGATAAGTATTTTCATTAATTCTTCTCTCCTCAATCTGTTGACTCGATATACCCACGCACGAATACAATATATTCCTGTTTACGCGCCTGCTTCAAGATGTCTCATAATTACCAGCCCTGCTCACCAAGCCAGTTATTCAGATCTCTTTCTCTCTTCAGAATATCCTTCTCCGTTCCGGATAAGGAACCAAGAACAAATTCACCCTTAATATTGCCATCATCTATGTACAGCACACGCGTACACTGCGAAGCTACCTTTGCATCATGCGTGACCATCATAATTGTAGTACCCTGTTTATTAAGTTTAACAAGTTCGTTCATAACTTCATCCGAAGATGAACGATTCAGAGCGCCGGTGGGTTCATCGGCAAATACCACATCCGGATTGTTGATCATGCTCCGACAGATACATGCTCTCTGAAGCTGACCACCGGATACCTCATTGATGTCATTATCGGCAATATCTTCAATTCCCAGAAGTTTCATAAGCTTAAGTCCTCTGAGTTCGATATCCTTGCGACTCTCGCCGGGCGCCTTATTTTCTACGGCCGGAAGAATGATATTATCAAGTACCGAAAGATTTTTCATCATAAACATCTGCTGAAAAATAAATCCCATTTTCCGAAGGCGCAGATTCGCAAGCTCCTGTGCCGTCAGTTTTGAAATATCCTTATCATCAAAAATAATCCGTCCGCTTGTTGCATTGTCCATACCGGATACCGTATACAAAAGCGTTGATTTGCCGGATCCCGAAGGTCCCATTACCGCCACCATCTCACCGGCCTCAACAGAAAAGTTAACGTTCTTTAATACATTGTTCTGACGCTTATTTACTATATATGTTTTGCAAAGATCTTTTACTTCCAATATCTTATTCATATTTATGTCTCCTATTCTCCGTATATTCGTATGTTTATTCGATACTTGCCGTATCATTTGCTTTGATGGTTCTTGAATACTGTGCGGTAATTGTCGTGAACAGAATGGTAGCAGCCACTGCAATTAACGGAATTGCCGCATAGACGCTCAGATTGTCGATTTTGTAGTCAATACTTCGTCCGCCCATAATGTTGAATATCGGTGTCAGAAGAAGAGCCGTTGCCGGCTTATTCAGGACAATTGCCACTAAAGCTGCGACAAATGATACAATACCGAATCGGATTACGTGCCAGGATATGATTCTTGCGTCCTTAAATCCAATTGCCTTAAGCAGTGCAATCTGTGATTTCTCATCCGAAATAAAAGATCTCTCCATCAGGATAACTGCCAGTAAAATAACAACAACCGTAACACCCATAAGTCCGTATTTCACGCCATCAAGAATATCGGAACAAGAGGTTATTCTGTTAGCCAGCTCACCTGCCGTATATACCTCGCCGTCAGAATACATTTCCTCCATCTTCTCCTTACGCTGCGCTTTCACTTCATTTGACGGAGAATCCGTATACGAAACCACAACATAACCCGAAAACTTATAAATAGCATTCTCGCCCAATTCCAGATCTTCGTGTACAAGGAAGACTCTGCCGAAGCTGTTCATATCATCAAGCATTCCCGTAATGATGCAGGTCACAGATCCGTCTGCCGTTTCAAATGTCAGCGAATCGCCTATACCGACATCGAAGGTATCTGCCATATCGCCTGAAATTGCTATCTCATCGGGCTTTGACGGAGCGCTTCCTTCGTAACAGACATAATCGGAAGCGGATATCCCCACCGGCTTTTTTATCATATATACTTGTGATGTATCACCATATGTGACCGTACTGTCGACCATGACATGAGTATGGCAGGAGCAGGGAATTCCGTTCTCATTAAGCTCATCTTCGACCCTTTTCACCACATCCTCAGACGCTTTCAATGATCCGTCTACATATATCGCGTTCATTTCATCGTTCGGCATTTCAATATAAGAATCCGCCTTGATAAAGCCGCATGTAATGATAAGATCATCACTTCTGAGCGTTTTTACTGCATTTGCAAGTATCATGGTAAGTATTATGCAAAGAGTGAAAATAATTACCATGCTGATATATTTACGAGGTGAACTGAGAAGATCATTTATGGCCATAAATCCTGAGGTTCTGCCGATTCCTTTCCTGAGCTTCAGCACACTCTTCTGCTTATATCTCTCGCCCGTCTGTCCGTTTCTGATTGCATCGATCGGGGAACTCTTCTTTACAATGCCTGTGAATCTGTATGCAAATAACAGAATCAGAACAAATACAAATGCTGCCCCCACAACGTTAAGAATCGGACCTGCGAAATTGCCGGAAACCATATGAGTATTTGATAACATTTTGATCAGGCTCTGGAACGGAAAGCTTAACGCCAGACCGATAACAGAACCCAGAAATCCAAGGCAGACATACTTCGTGATAAATATTCTTCTGATTCTTTTGTTTCCGATTCCGATTGCTTTCATTACGCCGATTTCTCTATACTCTTCCTGTACTGAAAAAGCAATCGAGAATCTTACGACAAGGAATGAGACAAGCATAAGTATGATTCCCGTCAGAAGGAAAATACCCGAGATAATCATGGGAATCATATAGAACATGGTGATGTTCGACTTCTCAAGCTTATCCTGTACATGATTCAAGCTCTGCAGATAGGCTTCTACGGCTTCTGTATTATCGGTATCAATATAAAAGATGGAAGATGAATAAATATCAGTACCGATTGTATCATCAAGAAGAAATTCAAAATCATTTGCACTGACAAGAATTCGTTCTGACGCCAGACCGGTACCCAGAACGGCATCCTTAAAACTGCCCGAAACAACAAATTCTTTGCTCTTATCACCATATTCGACAGTAACCTTATCACCGATTTTGATTTCGTTGGAAGAAATCAAAGATTCCAGCAAATATATCTCACCGTCTTTGATCGTATCAACAGTCAACGCTTTATCATCAGCGTCAAAAAATTTATATCCGTTGGCAGTCGGTGTTTCCAAAATTTGTGAATTGCCCAGCACAACATCACCGGCCTCGAATTTAACACTGTCACTGCTCACAAACAAAGATTTATTCTCTCTGAATCCCTGAACATCCTCACTGCTGTTCAAAAAATCCTTCAGGTTGCTGATTTCCTCTTCATCGATCACAAATACCAGATAATCACCGGTTCCGGATATTTCACAAAAGTAATCAACGCCTGCCATTATTGAGAAAAAATTACCCGTGGCGCTGGCCGTAAACATGGCCGCAATAATAATGAACACTACGAGAATAGTGTTCATTACCTTTTTTCTTTTTATGTCTCTCTTAAAAATTCTCAGAAGCATCTTTCCCTCCTACTCACTTCAGAAAAATAAACATTCACAAGGGTTTTAGTGCACTTATCAACCCTTCTGATGCGAGTATAGTTGAGGAATTATTAAATAATCCTTAAACGACTCATTAAACCATCCTGATTACTACGGTAATCTTCATTTCCTCGCCGTTTTCACTCAAATTGTTGTCTGTGTCAACAAAAACGTCACCGTCCATCATGTGCATGAGTTTTCGGCAAATGTAAAGACCGAGACCGTTTCCTTTCTTCCCGTGGGAGTTACTTCCTCTGTAAAATGAATCAAAAAGATGCAGAAGTTCTTCCGACGGCGGCTGTTTCCCGGAGTTCGTTATTGTAACAAGGCAACAGTTCTCTTCTTCGCCGAATGAAATCCGGATATATTCACCATCACCGTATTTGATGGCATTCTCAATAATATTCTGAAACACTTCAACGGCACGCTCAAGGTCTCCATAGCACAGACAGTTTTCAAATTCTCCGATTTCAAATTCCGTATGGAGATGCTTCAGCTTATCCGTATAGTAAACGCTTATCCTCTGAATAAGCTCTGAGAAATAAAACTCACCGTTATTTACGGTCAGGTTCAGGAAATCATCATTCGCGGTATTCATAATCTGACCAATGTATTTCTCTATCTGGGCGGCATTATTCTGAATACCGTTATATGCTTCATGCTTCTTCTCTTCCGTATCATAAAGATCATCCGCTAACGCCTTTGAATATAATTTGACCGAAGAAAGCGGTGTCTTGATATCGTGCGCCAGACTTAAAAGGAGTGTTTTCTTCTCTTTCTGAAAAGACATCTCCGCATCCTTAGACTGCTCGAGATTCTCGCGAAGAAGATTCATCCCCCACAGGTAGTTTCCGAAAAACTTATTCTTATTCTCATTAAGCGGAACAGAAAGATTTCCCCTGGAAAGTTCAAGCGGAAGCTCCCTGAACCGATGGAAAGGCTTAATAATATTCCTGCCGATGTACAGCATCATAAAGCCTGTCAGAAAAATAATAACTGCAAATGCACAGCCGCAGATTACAGTCATTTTTCCCGAGTTCCTGTTCTCATATTCTATCCGGTATAATGTACCGCCTATCTCATATACCTCATACTGATATTTCGATACCTCATCCGAATCAAATACTGTTACATTCCTGACGGAATCAAACTCAGAAAAATCGATAGAGGAAAGATCAACATTTCCCCCGTTTTGGTCCATGACCTCTTCAATTCTGTCAGCCGCTTTTTTTACCTGAACTTTGTATTCGCGCTTCGGTCCTCCGCCGATTACGCCGCTGACAATCAAAACGGCAAAAACTGCTGCGGCGAACTGTACCAATATTATGAAAAAACATTTGCGCCAATAATTATTCATATCTGTATCCAACTCCCCATACTGTCTTGATATGAATCGGATTTTTGGAATCCGGCTCAATCTTTTCGCGAAGCCATTTTATATGAACGGTAAGTGTCTGAAGCTCCGAATCGGAGTCAAAACCCCAAACCGTATTGAACAGATATTCTTTCTTCAGTGTTACACCCTTGTTATCCATAAGAAGGAATAAAAGCTCCATCTCTTTTACCGTAAGATCATACTGCTTACCATTTGCAGTGAGTTTCAGGGTATCGCGGTTTACTTCAATATCGCCGTCCTTTATAACGTCACCCGCAATTCTTCGTTTGAATATTCCGTTGATCTTGGCCAGCAGGATGTCAATATCAATAGGCTTCTCAATAAAATCATCCGCTCCCAGAACAAGACTGTTGAGTTTACTCTCTCTGTCACTTCTTGCGCTGATAAAAATAATCGGAGTATTGGCAATTCTTCTGATCTCAGAACATACGGAAAATCCGTCCATTCCCGGAAGCATCAGATCAAGAAGCAACAGTTTGGCCCCATACTTTTCAAATAAGGCAAGGGCCTTTTCCCCCGAATTTGCTACCGAAACCGTATATCCTTCCCTTCTTAAGAAACCGGTCAGAATGTCACAAATCTCTTTATTGTCTTCTATAATCAGAATATCCGTCTCTGTCATAACCTGTATTCTCCCTTTCTTTTGTTGGGGACTTTCATACATTCTTCTGCCATCTTCGCAAACTTTCTCCCGTCGTTTTATCCCTTTACGGGCGGGGTCCAAGGCTTCGGATTCATTTCTCCTGCAGTATGCAATTCCCTGATTGCTTCTTCGAATGTAGGTAACATATCTCCTTTTTTATCACTCCACGTATCAATCCGATTACTCAAAATGTTTTCCAGCATTTTTCTTTTAAAAACTTTCTTATAACTTCTATATTTTCACCCTCATAAAACGCTACTAACATTTGTTTGAATTCTGGAACATGTTCTTCCGGAATTACCAAAAAACCTTGCCCATGCGATATCAAATAATGATTTGCAAAAATAACGGATGCTCTTTTATTACCATCAATAAAGATTTGTGTCTTCATACAATACATACATAAATTGATTGCGATTTCTATGTCATCAGCATCTGAATTTATGATATCGTTTATTTTTTCTTTTACGATTGATTCAATAGGTATTGGAGGAATATACGAACTACCGCCGATTTTCACCGGAACACCACGGATTTTTCCTCCATCCGTAAAAAATCCCTCATTCACTAATTTTGCAATATGACACAATAAAT
>JAKSRF010000092.1 GCA_024403755.1 Clostridia bacterium | reverse complement strand
TCTCGGGAATTTCTGTCCTTCAACCATAAATTCCGTGAAGAACCTATAAAAAAAGAAAATGAAAATAATTTTTTAAAAGAAATGAATATATTTTGAACAAATAACAAGTTAAGTTGACAATATTAATGCCTTGAGAATAATCTATAGATACTATGAGGTAAAAAGGAAAACGTTTAAGTTGCTATATAAGAACTCAACTTACATAAAAGTTGAAGCGGAGGCGATAGGATGGATGTGTTAAGTAACGGTTTATCAACTTTCTTAAATGTTGAAGTTAATGTATTCTGTTTGATTATTATATCTTTAACGTTTGTTTTTACAGTAAAGCTCTTCAGAAAGCAGGGCTGGAAAAGACCTACAGAGGCGGTGTTAACTGCCGGAATGATTTGTTTGGCACTTCTGTCCGATATTTTATATTGGTTGCTGGGATATCTGGGTAAGCTTAACCCGGCATCGGTTTACTTATTGCGAGGTATATATTTCTCGGCTATGATTGCTACTTCGGCAGCCTATATATCTTATATAATATTCAGACTTCGATATACAAAACATGACAGAAGAACCGCATGTATACATATATGGATGCCTGCAATGATAATTGTTATTATGACGATAACTACTCCGGTAAATAATTTGTTTTACTATGTTGATGAGGAAGGCGTATTTGCGCGAGGAAATATGTTTCATATTTACACCGCTATACAGTTGGCATATTTTGTAGTCGGCGCCGTACTATCTATACACAGGATCAGACATGAGGAATATAAACAGGATTTGTATATTTCGATGGGACTGTTCATTTTCGCGATACCGGCCACGATTTTCTTTGTTATACAGGCGTTTACCGCATATAATGCGTACAGTGTAGGAATAACAATCTCCAGTTTGTCTTTCTCGGCAGCTATGATATACGGTCAGTGTCGTAATGCGTACAGGATAATGAATGATATTGCTTCGGAACTTGATGAAGAACGTAAGTATACCAAGTTCTTTATGGTGAGTTATTTCGGATGCTTTTATGTAAATCTCGATACACATAAATTTAAGGTTTATGCGGGTGATGTCAGCAAATATGAGCAGACAGACGATTTCTTCGTTTTTGCAAAATCATATTGTGCCAATATTGTGGCAGGTGAAGACGGTGTAAGTATAATGAATTTGCTTAAACCTGATTTAATTCGTAATATACTGAAGGGTGACAAGGAATATCAGATTATAGTACGTGATGCAAATAAAGAAGACAGCCAGAAATATATAATGATGCACTTTGTTCGCGGCGAGGACGAGAATCACGTTGCTATCGGATTTAATGATGTAGACAGTGTTGTTCGAAGAAGACATATTGAGCAGCGACGTCTTGATCACAGCCATCAGATTATAGAAATGCTCGGCGGTGTTGTGGAAGCTCGTAATCTTGAGAGCGGTGAACATATTCAGCGCGTAAAGAGATATACAAGAGCAATATGTGAGTTCCTGATGGCAAATGACAGCGACTGCGGACTTGATTTCCACAAGGTGGAGCTTATCTCATCTGCAAGTGCACTTCATGATGTCGGTAAAATAATGATACGTGATAACATCCTTTTGAAGCCGGATAAACTGACGACAGAAGAATTTGAATCCATCAAGACTCATACTACTATAGGTTGTCAGCTTATACAGAAGATGATGGATGATACCGATGAGGAATACTATAAGTACTGTTGCGAGATTGCACTTAATCATCATGAGAAGTACGACGGAAAGGGTTATCCAAACGGACTTAAGGGTGAGGAGATTCCTCTGTCGGCACAGATAGTATCTCTTGCAGATGTTTTGGATGCACTTACGTCAAAGCGAGTATATAAAGATGCATATCCGTTTGACGTAGCCTTCAAGATGATTCTTGACGGCGAGTGCGGTGCATATTCGGAAAGACTCTTAAGCAGCTTTGAGAAAGCAAAGGATAAGTTGCTTGAATTGTCACAGAAAATGGGTACCACGCCTTATCGATAAGAAGTGTGTGCGTCGGGGACAAATTTTCGCGTATAAAAAGAAATAAGAATTTTAAGAAGGCACAAAGCTATGGAAATATTTTCGAAAAGCAAAATAACCGATGAAATAATGAAAAGTTTTGTGTTCGGCATGTGGGCTGTTGAATATATTGCCGACAATGAACCTCGAATGTACGGAGACGCGACAATGTATCGTCTGATGAAAATCGATGAAGAAGTTACTCCGGAGCAGGTCTATAAGATATGGCGTGCGGGTATTGTTCCTGCTTCGGTAAAAGACATTGATAATGCTTTAGATGTTATGAGGAAAGGCGAGAATTGCGTAACTGATTATAAATGGACGGACTCTTGCGGTAAACAATATTACATCAGGTTCATGGGCACCCGTAATGATGATTACGGTGAATATATTCGAATTGAAGGTTGCTTCAGAGATATCAGTGAACAGATTGAGATTCTTGAGAAATCAAATAAACAGGAAATGGCGCTGCATCTGGTAAAGGAAATGGAAATAACATATACCGGAATTGCAAGAGCACTGTGCAGAGCCTACGAGAGTGTCTACTATATTAATATTTTGAGCGGTCATTATAAAGAGTACAGTTCAAATGCCAACGGTCAGAATCTTCAGTTTAATAAGGAAGGTGATGATTTCTATAACGATTTGTTTACAAATATAGACAACATGGTATATAGCGACGACATTCCGCATGTAATGAAGTTTTTTGCTGACAGAAAACGTATCATAGAAGAACTTAACGATAAGCCGAGCCTTACATTATCCTGCAGATTGTTGATAAACGGGAAACCTGTACACTACTCATTGCGCGTGGTTCCGTTGTCACAGGATGATGTAGTGCATTGCATAATTGCTATTCGTAATATTGAAGCAGATATTCAGCGTAATCACAAATATGAGAGCCGGCTTCGTGAGGCAAATAAGCTTGCAACCTGTGATGCACTGACAGGAGCAATTAACAGACTGGGCTATGAACAGGATGAGAATGAAATCAATCGCATGATAGCGGAGGGCACAATAAAGGAATTTGCAGTTTTGGTTTTTGATGTTAATAATCTCAAACTGACAAATGATACTAAGGGGCACGATATCGGTGACAGACTCATAATCAAAACATCACAAATGATAGGCGGGATTTTCGAAAATCAGAATGTGTATCGTATCGGAGGCGACGAGTTCGTTGTTTTGCTCAGAGGCGAGAAATATCGGTACAGAAGTACCCAATTGGCTGAGTTTTTTGAATGCTCAAGAGCCAATATAGGCACCGACAGTCCTGTGGTTGCGGTCGGTATGTCCGTATATGATCCGAATCGTGACAAGACAGTGTCTGATGTGTTTGTCAGAGCAGACAGAGAAATGTATCAGAATAAGAGTGTTCTTAAATCCATGAAATCTCCTAAATCAATATGAGCAAAAAAGTAAGTGCTTCTTGACTTTGCTGTGCATTGGTGTTTTAATCTTATTTGAAATTAAATAGGAGATTTTTTATGGTTTTCAATTCATACTATTCTTATTCATATTCATATTACTATTACTACGGCGATAAATAATCGAAGTAGATTTGTGTATGGCAAGAATAGGGTTGATAATAATTAAGCAATAATTCACCGCACGAATCTTAAAGCATTCGGGCGGTTTTTTAACGGAGGATAATTAAAATGATAGCTGTATTAAAGGACAAAGCAACGCAGGAACAGGTTGATAATCTGGTTGAATGGTTTACAATGCAGGGCCTTAAGGTCCATCAGTCAAAGGGAGACTATTGTACTATTCTCGGACTTATAGGTGATACTACTAAAATAGATATCGATTTGTTGAAGGGCCTTGATATTATCGAGTCGGTAACACGTATATCTGAGCCGTTCAAAAAGGCTAACCGCAAATTCCATCCGGAAGATACGATTGTTGATGTCGGCGGAGTAAAAATAGGCGGCGGAAACTTTCAATTTATTGCGGGCCCTTGTTCGGTTGAGTCAAAGGAACAAATCGAAGAGGTAGCAAGTGCGGTCCGGAAGTCAGGTGCAGCTTTACTTCGAGGCGGCGCCTTTAAGCCGAGAACGTCACCTTATGATTTTCAGGGCCTTAAAGCTGACGGAATTGAGCTTTTGCTTGAAGCCAAGAAGACTACGGGCATGCCTATCGTTACAGAGATTATGAGTGCGGAGCATTTGCCCCTTTTCGAAAATGTGGATTTAATACAGGTAGGCGCACGCAATATGCAGAACTTCGAGCTCCTTAAGGCGCTCGGAAAGACCAATAAGCCGATTCTTTTGAAGAGAGGTCTGGCAAATACAATTAAGGAATTCCTTATGAGTGCAGAATATATCATGGCAGGTGGCAATGAGAACGTAATTTTATGCGAGCGCGGAATCAGAACCTATGAGACATATACAAGAAATACTCTTGATTTATCAGCAGTTCCTATGATTAAGGAATTGTCACATCTTCCGGTTATAGTTGATCCTTCACACGCGACAGGAGCAGCAAGATTGGTTAAGCCGATGGCTATGGCAGCAGCTGCCTGCGGTGCAGACGGTCTTATGATAGAAGTACACAACAATCCGCCGAAAGCACTTTGCGACGGTGCACAGTCTTTGACACCGGAACAGTTCGACGATGTTGCAAAAAGAGTAATGAAAATCAGAGAGGTAATCTGACGTGAGAGAGTTTACAGTAGGAATTGTAGGACTTGGATTAATCGGTGCTTCCTTTGCCAAGTCATATACTGAAGCAAATAAAACAGAAGAATATGATATTACTGTTTTGGGATCTGATATAGACAGCTCGGTTACCCTCATGGGTAAGATATCCGGAATAATCGACGGCGAATTGACTCCTGAGAGACTCGGTGAGTGTGATCTCGTAATTATCAGTATATATCCGCAGGCATGCGTTGAATATATGGAAGCCAATAAGGCTTTCTTCAAGAAGGGCGGTCTTGTAATTGATACTTGCGGTACCAAGCGCCTTGTTTGTGAGGCAGGCTTCAGAATCGCATCCGAACAGGGCTTCACGTTTGTCGGTTGCCATCCTATGGCCGGTACCAAGTACTCAGGAATGTCGCATGCGAAAGCATCCATGTTTAACGGAGCCCCTATGGTTCTTGTTCCGGACAGATTCGATGATATGGAATTGATTGACAGAGTTAAGGAGTTTCTTAAGCCTATTCAGTTCGGCAGTTACTGCCTGTCACATGCGGAGAATCACGATAAGATGATAGCATTTACCTCGCAGATGGCGCATCTTGTGTCAAATGCTTATATTAAAAGTCCTGTTGCCAAAGAACATACCGGTTTCTCTGCAGGCAGCTACAAGGATATGACGCGTGTAGCTTGGCTTAACCCTGACATGTGGAGTGAGCTTTTCTTCGAAAATAAAGATTTTCTCATAGACGAGATAGATGTGCTTATGGGTGAACTTCAGAAATACAAGACAGCTCTTGTTGAGAATGACAGAGATGAGATGGTACGTCTGCTTGATGAGGGACGCAGAATTAAAGAAGAAGTTGACGGTTGATAAGGTCGACCGAGAAGGTGGCCTAGAAGGTGACCGAGAATGTGACCGAGAAGACGTCGGCCGGCAGGAAGCCTATTTAAATATGTGAGGAGACAAACTAATGAACAGAATCAGAGTTAATGCTTCGAGACCGTATGATGTTATTATCGGTTCCGGACTTCTCGAGAATATTTCAAATATTATACGTGAGACTTGTCCGCGTGCGGAACGTGTGCTTGTAGTCAGCGACTCCAATGTAGCTCCGTATCATTTGAAAAATGTTTGCGAAAGTTTGAAGAATTTTGCCGTATCGTCATTTGTTTTCGAAGCGGGCGAGAAAAGCAAAAACCTCACAACCATCGATGCCGTTTATGATGCTTGTGCCGGCTTTGGTATGACCCGTACAGATTTGATTCTCTCTCTCGGCGGCGGTGTAACGACTGATATGGCCGGCTTCGCAGCTGCCACATATATGCGCGGAATTCCCGTAATCCACATGCCTACCTCACTTTTGTGTGACGTTGATGCTTCAATCGGAGGCAAAACCGGCGTCGATCACCCGTCAGGTAAAAATATAATCGGTGCGTTCTATCAGCCTTCATGTGTCATTATAAATGTTGATTTTTTATCAAGCTTGCCGGATGCCGTTTTTACTGAAGGCATGGCCGAAGTAATAAAGTACGCCTTCATTATGGACAAGGAACTCTTCTCACTCCTTGAGAAGAACAATATTCATTCACTTCGTTCGGATATATCTCTTCTCGAAAAGGTGATTACCCGTTGTGCCGCTGACAAAATAGAAATAGTCAACGAAGACGAATTTGATAACGGCCGTCGTCAACTTTTGAATTTCGGACACACAGTAGGACATGTCATAGAATTAGCAAGCAACTTCAATACCTCTCACGGTGAAGCAGTTGCTCTCGGTATGGCAATAATTGCGCGTGCCTCCGTGCATGCCGCTATATGTGACAATACAGTCTGCGACAGCTTGCTCAAACTTCTAAATTCTTATGGACTGCCTTCTTCCTACGATTACTCTCCGGCTGACATTGCCCATTCTGCAATGCACGACAAGAAGGCACGCGGCAGCGTTGTGTCACTTATCGTGCTCGAAGATATAGGCCGTGCATCCATTCATAAAATGAATGAGTCGGAAATTAAAGAGTTTTTAACTCTCTGATTGCAAACATTGATTCAGGATTCTTGAAGCAATATTGTTAATCATGAATACGATTTCCTCTTCGATTTTATCGGCATTTAAAGGAAAAATATCGCTCTCCGTCGTATAGGCGAAATTGTTTCCCGGTAACATGCCTGCTCTGGCATATTTTCTGAGTTTGGTCGTTATGTCATCGGTGTAACTGTTATCCTGCCCGATTCTGCCGAAGTGTTCAAGCGGAAAGCACGCAAACAGCCAATGAATATTCGGTACAAAATCCGGATAAACCACGTCGCTGCTTAAGTTTACGGCCGGCTCATACTTATATTCGATATTTAAATTATCCAATGTTTTGGCTATCAATATCTCGGATTTGGATCTGAACAGAATGTCGTTATACGTCAATGCTTTTGACTGCGCAAAGGCAGTATTTTGTTCTGCTGTCAACTCGTTATAGTAGGTCGATGACCAGAACTGCGAATGACTCACTGCCGTTTTGACCGCTTCTGTGTCAATCTGCGGCGGCGTGCAATTATATCTGGCGCGCCACTCGTTAAGTGCCCTGATGTAGAGTTGGTGATTTTTATCGTATTCCTCACATAGTTTCAGCAATTCTCTGCCTTGCTGAGTTGAGAGGCGATATTCGTGCTCTTTGTTTTCTAATTCAAGAACTGCATTATAGACTCTTATGCATTCATTTCCTTTACGTGTACTAATTCTATAGATATTTTCAGTGGAATATTTTTTGTAGTAATTAATAAAGAGTAAAAGTGCATCGGCAGACAGTTGTTTTATCATATGAATAATTCTCCTTTTTATGATAGTTTTGTGACTCAGCCGTTTTTGTGCATAATTCCCGTGAAATTGCATGTTTTGTCAAAAAACGTGACTGAATCTCGGGAATTTCTGCTTCTGAACTGTAAAATTCCCG
>JAKSRF010000091.1 GCA_024403755.1 Clostridia bacterium | reverse complement strand
TTTAGAACCACCGACACAAGAAGTTCCTGACTTACCGTTCAGAATAGCAACCTTATCCGTACCGGCCTTAATACTGATAGGTGAACCTGATCCTTCAAGAAGAAGATTGTGGTCCTTTTCGTCATCACCGAAAATAATACCGAAACCATTAACATCAATATCAACTACCGATTTACCGAGAATAGTAACATCACCGATTTTATTCTCAATCGGATTGCCGTTTGCATCAAAGAGGCTTCCTCCGACTTCTATACCGTTTACTGTATTGTCACCGATAGATTTTACGGTAATGAGTCCGTTACGGTTAATCGTAACATCATTGTGAGCACAAATAGCAGAACTGGTGAAATAATAATTACTACCGCTTACAAGCTTGGACTCAACTTTACCATTGTTGTTAATCTCCATATTAATTTTTCCGGAACCGGATAAAATAACACTTTCCTGCTCAGCACAAATACCGAATTCTGCATTCTTAATATTCAAATCACCTTTGCCGCCTACAGAGACAACAGTTCCGGCTCTCAAACCGAATTCATTGGCATCTATGTCAACGCTTCCGGAAGTTCTCAATACCAGCTTCTTACCAATTGCATAAATACCGTTTCCGTCTGCTTTAATATTGACTTTTGTATTACCTTTAATCTCAATATCATCCAAATTTGAATAAATGCCGGCATTAAGATTAGTTCCGATTGCTTCAGTCTGCTCCTTAGGATGTGAATTAGGATTTACTGTATAATCAAGTAAAACATCACCATCAACGGTCACTTTATTATTTGCACCTAAGCCGAAAATCTCAACATTACCCGTAAGTGAAGACTTTCCGGTTATTGATATATTTCCGCATGCTGCCATAATTCCCGCATTACCCTGAGAATCAAACTCTATATCAACATTTTCTATATTTACGTCGGTATCCGCAACTCCCCAACCGGCATAAATACAAGAATAATAATCAAATGTCTCAGCCTTAAGACACAGCTTACCCGGTCCGGTTATATTAAGTGCTCCGTATTTAATTCCAATATCCGGGAAACCATACAATGTCGATATTTTATTAACCGAATTATTCTCCAATACAATATTAACTTTTGCTATTCCCCCTACAACTCCTACAAAAGCAATCGCAGGACCATCATACCCATTCAGGTACATAGTATGTGTAGCATGATCCCACTTCCATGTATAATGTTCACCTGTCTCGTCAACATAAGAATCACTGTAATCATATAAATCAGCACCCTGAAAAAAATCCTCTCCAAAGTTAATATAAACAACCTGACCCAAATCATCAGCCCTGATAATATCAGCAGGCAACAAAGCCAACATCATTACAACAGATAAAATAACAGATAACAGTCTTTTTCTCATTATTCTAACCTCCTGTACAACACATTTTCGAGAACAAAAAAAGGCTTAATAAAATTAAGCCTCATAATCCATACAAACGCGATTAGCCGTAAAAGGACGCACCTTGGAATTTGCAACCGCAACATGCTCCGGATGTACCGCATAACCCTTGAGCGAATCTTCATCCACAAAAGAAGAATCAAGCATCACATCACAATTTGAACTCGCAAGCGGCTCTATATTAACCTTTATCTCTATAAGCCCGGGAATCTTTCCGGCCAAGCCCTCAAGACCTTCCTTTATACCCAACTTCACTGCTGCCTTCTCTTCCAAAGACAACTCTTCCTTTAGTTGCCACAAAATAACATGTTTAACCATCCTAATCACCTCAAAAAAAGAACTAAGATAAGTATATCACGTTTGAAGCACTATTCCTATATCGCAATTTACTTTCTTCTTCATGGCAATTGAAGAATTTCCTGTAAAATGTCCATATTTGTAATTTCCTATTGATATTGTTATATCAGATTTGACAAACACCTCGCCCAGACCGGTATCACCGTTAAGACCGCTGTTTATATCTACAGAAACCACATACGCCCCCGATTCATTAATCTTGCTAATTATTTCAGCAGCTTTTCCCGTCGCATTACCGTGAAAACCGGTTCCGAAAATACAGTCTACAATAATTCCGTATTCAGAGAAATCGACTTCACGATTGAATTCTGTTACAGATACACCGATATCCACGCATCTGTCAAAAAAATATTTACCGTCCTCGGAGAAAGAATCAGAATAAAGAAGCATGAGTTCGGGAGTGTAATCTTTTTCTTTGAGGAGTCTCGCAATTACATATCCGTCACCGGCATTATTCCCCTTACCGCAAACAATGAGAATCTTCTTGTCATTGCAATTATTCCAGTCAACATTATCAACAACAGCCTGTCCAGCCCTCGACATCAATGTCTTTGAATCAGTCAGATTCTCTATCGTCCAAGCGTCAGATTGGCGCATCTCTGCAACTGACACAACAGTATTTCCGTCAATAATCCTCATAATATACCTCTTTCGTAAAAAAATGCGGCAGACTAATCTACCGCACATAAAAATATTTTCAAAAAACTATCAATTACGGAAAAGATGCTCTTTGGATTTGTAATACGGAATAAAAATTAATAAATAGATTATGTTTAAAACAGCCATTGCAAGGGAAGCAGTCAAAAGCCACATTGGATTAGAAGTCAAAACCAACAAAGCTATGCCTGCCAAAACTTTTGCCACAACGAAGCATTCCAAAACGGATATAAAACCAGTCGGTGCATTTTGCTTACGTTCTTTCATAGGAAGCAACGTAAGAAGCATTGCCAACGCAGCAATAATAAGCGCTACACCATACACTCTGAAGCATGTTGTTACCGGATACTGACTTTTTTCAGCTACACCCATAAGTTGCAACACAATACCGTCATCATAAGCCGGTATAAAACAAGCAAACTTACCTTCAACAAATTCTATATTACCAAAGGTAAAAAATATTCCCCAAAACACATTTACCAATGTAATCAACCAAATAAGATAATTCGATACAAACTTATGGAGTCCGAGATTCCAATCGAGTTCAGTACTCATTATACGAGCCTTAGCAGGCGCTGCTACTTCATCAAAATAATCCGGTACAAACGTAGACTTCTTAATTTCTTCCTTTACATCATTTGTCTCGCTTTTTGCCTCTTCGGGAGCATCCACACCGAATACTCTCACATCTTTACCACATGTCGGACATGTCTTGCTTGCTGCCGGAATTCTGCTTCCGCATGAAACACAATACATAATTGCCCCTCCCCCCAACATAATATTCTCTTATTTTATATAGATACTGCGCTAAAAAGTCAATATAAAATGACTACCGCAATATGTATGTAAATATACAAGTTTGCGATAGTCAAATAATCATTTATTTATATTTATTTATATGTGCTTAAATCCAAATGCTTACAACACTGATTACAACAGTATACCGTAACTCTCACAAAGATTTGCAAATTCCTGTGAAGCTGCAAAGCCTACAAAAATGTCATTCTTTGATACACCGTTATTGAGTCTGTTAACCCAATAATCAACACCTTCTGCTTCTCCTTCACGTCCGAAGAAGGCTCTGTACATATGTAAAATATAGTCTTCATCCGAAAGGTTCATATTGGCAAACTCTTCACTGAATACAAAGCCATAAGCGCAAGAAGAGCCTGTAATCTCACCGTTTATAAGTCTCGTTACCCAGTATGCCTGTCCTTCCATATCAGGAAGTCTGTCCAAGCACACTCTGTAAAGACGAGCTACAAAGCAGTTAACTCCGCCCTGTTGTTCATTCGGTACAGAAACAACATAGTAACCTGCAACTACAGAATAGTCATTACACAAATTATAGAACTCAACAGAATTTGCAAATCCGGCAAATACCGCTTCTCTTGTTGCTCCGTTATTAAGCATATCTACCCAATAAGCATAACCTGCAGCATCACCCTCTCTGTCAAAAAACATCGAGTATAAATCAGTAACATAATCTTCATTGGATTTGTCCTTACCCATATACTCTGCGCTGAAAATGAAGCCATATCCAACCTGTGCGCCGCAAGCCTTACCTTCATTCAAATTATCACACCAGTAATCATAACCTTCGCTGTCCGGTTCACGTTCCAAAGCAACGCGATAACAACGTGTTACAAAATCACCTACATTGAGTTTAGGTTGAGGAGTAGGTTCAGCAGGTTTACTTGTAGGAGTAGGTTCCTTTGTAGGCTTAGCAGTAGGCAACGGAGTGATATCAGGATCAAAATTCGAAGAATTACCTCCGCCGTACTCACAGATAAATCCCATTTTGTCTGTGAAACCGTTATCATCTCCTACCTTCTTAGCCTCACCCTCAATAACAACTACAGTATTTGCATCCCACCAGAAAGGAGACACTTCATCTTCATCAAGAGAAATGCTTGTCTCATATACATAAGTATTACCTTCAACAGCAGTCTCACCTTCTGCTACTTCACGAAGAGTGCCGTTCTCATCAAGCTCATACCACGTGATTTCTTTCTTGATAACATCATCCGCCTCACTGTTAGTCGTAATGTTACTATCGAATTTCTCACCCGGTTCCGGTTTATGGATATCATCAACTTCAATACTCGAAATATAACCGCAATCATCACAAATACCATCAGTTATATGTTCATGCTTACAGTTCTCTTTTATGGAAAAATCCATCTCAAATATATATCCGACACCGTCTGTACTATTGGTACCGTTAATAACTTTCCATGTGCCGTCCTTGGTATCTATGGCAACATTCTTGTCCTTCTTATTCTGTTCGTCTTTGGCAAAATTGGTATAATCCGCCTCAGTTCCGTCTTCCCAATCAACATCTTTTTTATCTTTGATACCACCGGTTACATACAGGTCCTGATCACCTTTCTGTATCATGGCATTGATAAAATCATTCTCCTCTTTACTGTTGATACTTGCCGGATAAAAATCATTACTTTCGCACAATGCCTGAACAACACACCAAGCTAACTCATTATCACAAACAAGATATGTGTGACCGTCATATTCGTAACTTCTGCTGAAAACAACTTCTTCTAAGTTAACTTCTATAATAAAGCCGACATTCTCACTGTAGCCGTCTTTCTCTCCGCCGCTGTTATCATTCCACTTACCTGGATTACACTTTCCTTGGGTACGATTATTAGTAATCTTATCGCTGAAAATTGTTACAAAATCTTCTTTCTCACGATTCGGACCTTCGTTATTCGGTTCACCGGTATCCCAATTAAAGTATGTTAAAGGATTACCGTCAAAATCAGTCCACACGCCTTCCTTTGTTCTGTCTGTAGCTCCGATGTAATAACTGCTGCGCTTATCCTTCGTGTCAACACTGTTAATTAATTTCAGTACAAAATCATTCTCTTCTGCTGAACTAATTACAACAAGCTTACCGCCGACCTCTTTTGCAAAATTATTTGCAGAGACAACGTTCGATGTCTTATTGAAAACCATATAAAGCTCGCCTTCACGGACATCACAAACATCATAATCCAGATAATCATACTTCTTGATTTCTCCGTCTTCCGGTGTGAATTTTACTTCATCTGCCGCCACATTAATGCTTGCCATGCCAGCCAACATACTAACTGATAAAACCGTAGACAACACTCTCTTTAGTTTCATAACGTTCTCCTTTCGACATAGGAAATTACATACTTAATTGCAGTATAGCACGGTACTTTCGGTGAAACAATGCGAACAATTTAACTTATAGCAAAATAATTTTATATTATACGATGCACAATACATTACTTGTTTAATAAAATCATTTTGTATATTTTGCACACAATTTATAAAAAATCCGTAAACATAGAAAAACGCCCCTTCCTCATTTACGAAAGAGCGTCTCTCATATGTTGTCCGATGTAAAGTGTCTATAAAAACTAATTGTTCTTTTTGTGTAAAAAAAAACATCTCAATCCAACAATACTCTCACCGATAACAGTGATAACTATGAATACTGCCAAACAGAAATGAATGTTCAAGTCCCCCAACCAAACACCAGTAAATTATAATAAAGCTTTGTCTTTTTGGCAAGTACCAATTATCGTGTTTATTGTGATATATTGGTTAGAGGCAAATATCTTATAATCGGGAGGCTTATTATGCGCAAATATCTTCCATATATTCTTTGTATGTCATTAGTCGGATGTTCTGCCGTTTCTACAGAGACGAGCGTTCCAATAAACGTTGTAACAAGCACAGCATCTGCTTCTGATACTGCTTCATCAACAGAGACAATCGATATAACCGATTCAGCTATAGAATCAGATTCTGTTTCTTCAGAATCAACTTCTGAATCAATCGAAGAAACAACTGAGAAGACCTCCTACACCGGAAGTCTCGAATACGAGTTGGTGTGGTCAGATGAATTTGACGGAGATTCACTTAATCCCGACAATTGGGTTTATGAAGAGCATGATTCGGGTTGGGTTAATAATGAATTGCAAACTTATGTATCTTCTGCTGACAATATCTTTGTAGAAAACGGTGATCTTGTCATTCAACCTTTGAAAGAAACAGATGAAAACGGAAATGACATTTATACCTCCGGACGAATAAATACATATCAAAAAGCAAGTTTTCTGTACGGAAAAGTTGAAGCAAGAATCAAAGTGCCTACAGGTCAAGGGTACCTTCCTGCCTTTTGGATGATGCCTAAGCTTGCCACTCATTATGGAAACTGGCCGAAATCAGGCGAGATTGACATCATGGAGATTCTCGGTAGTGATACCTCCACTACCTACGGAACAATTCACTACGGTAACTCACACAAACAAAATCAAGGAAGCCTTACATTAGATTCCGATACACAGGACTTTGCCGAAGATTACCATATATTTACTCTCGAATGGGAACCGGGAAAAATTACTTGGTATGTAGATAATATTGAAATGTATACAACGGACGACTGGTACTGTAAATCCGAAGGAGGACTCCTTACTGCTTATCCTGCACCCTTCGACCAGGAATTCTATATCATCCTTAATGTTGCAGTCGGCGGTAACTGGCCGGGCTCTCCTGATGATACAACACCGTTTGATTCAGATGCTCAAATGCGTGTTGATTATGTCAGAGTATATCAAAGACCTTGGTATGACACCGATGTAACTGCACCTGTCGATTATGATGGTGTTGTAGGCTGATTTTATAATTATCGTGTAAAAACTCAAAGTCACTGAAAACAGTCGTTTCTATCACCCGATTAGTGGTGAACTACGTAGATTTCAGTGGCTTTATTTTTATTATAGTGCGACTATGAATAAATCTCAGGCTTGTTTCAGTTTGGCTTTAATTCAGTCCCAGCTTGGTTTTATCTCTAAGTAACTCAGCGGTCTGACTTCTCCATAACAGACCTTAAATTTCTCTGTTAGAGACGTGGCGGCTGAGACACAGCGGCTGAGACGTGGCGGCCGAGGCACAGCGGCTGGCGGCCGAGGCAAGTCTGGATGTCGCCAAAACACACCAAAAAACTCGCTGTCAGCGACAAAAATTGCCTGTTTTGGAGACGTGGCGGCCGAGGCAAGTCAGGATGTCGCCAAAACACGCCTAAAAACTCGCTGTCGGCGACAAAAATTGCCTGTTTGGGAGAACTTTTACGGAAACTTCTCCAAATCGAGGCATTTTCTTCTCCAATGGAGAAGTTTTAGGACCATTTTGGAGAACTTTTACCGAAACTTCTCCAAATCGAGGCATTTTCTTCTCCAATGGAGAAGTTTTAGGGCCAT
>JAKSRF010000090.1 GCA_024403755.1 Clostridia bacterium | reverse complement strand
TATAAGTATGTAAGTCAAAGATGCGGTGCATGAGTTAAGTGCACCGCGTCTTTTTTTGGGTAAATCAGAATTAGGCGCGGCGAAGATACTGAAAGGAAAAACTGATATAAACCGCCGGGTGGGCAAGAATCACCGAAAACTCTATTTTCAACGAATTAAATCGGCTCTTCACGTTTTCCTTGAGAAGTAGATTGCTAAACAATTTGTAGTTGGTTTTTTGATTTATGACGCTTTGTAGACTGGATTCACTATAATTGCCTTTTCTGCAAAAATCGGTGCTTTTCCTTCGAATTTTATGGACACATCTTGCGGAATTGGAGCCTACAACCATAAATTCCGCAAAAATCGTTGTTTTTCCTTCGAATTCTATGGACACACCTTGCGGAATTGCCGCCGCAAACAATAAATTCCGCAAGAATCAGTGTTTTTCCTTCGAATTTTATGGACACATCTTGCGGAATTGGAGCCTACAACCATAAATTCCGCAATAATCAGTGTTTTTCCTTCAAATTCTATGGACACATCTTGCGGAATTGCCGCCTCCCGAAGTAAATGAAAACAGGGCTCTCAGTGATTATAGTTTAGCGGTTCATATCATTAGTGTTTGCAACTCAAACGTTAGAATTTATATGCTCCTTTATAAACAATTTATTCCCAAGCCTTCCGTGAAGAACCATTAAATCTGAATATTCAATGTTTGACAGCTCGGCGTTCTTCGTTATGATATAATTATGATACGGTACGATGAATAGCACGCGGGCACACACAAACTGAGGAGTACGAATGGTAAATAGAAACATTTCATCGGGGTTAAGTTATTTTGTGATTCACTTAATCGTTGAAGTTGCTTGCTTTTTTATGTTGTCGAGAATGAATGATGATGTTCAGTTTTTGGCTTTGGTTGCGCTGGCTTATGATGGATTTGCATTTGTTCCTCAGGCAATTATCGGAAGTGCCAAGGATTTGTATCCGAGACTTAAAGTCGGATTAATCGGTGCGACTCTGCTTTTGACTGGATTTGTTGGATTTTTCACACTTGGTGAGACACAGAACAGAGTGATATTTTGGATTATGCTCGTTCTTTTGTGTTTGGGTAATGCGGCTGTTCACGTTGAAGGCGCCGAGACTACGCTCCATACGGGCAAAGGAAAAATGACTGGAAGTGCTCTTTTTGTCGGCGGTGGTTCATTTGGTGTGTGTGCAGGTAAGCTTCTTGCAGATACAACAATTCATTTTGGTTATATAGTTGCTCTTATTCTCCTTTTGTTTCCTTTGATTTATTTGACTGATAAAAATGTGAGAGGGAAGGAACTCGATCAATCCTGCATTGGTTATGATTTTGCGCGTAAGGATAAATCAGTAAGATTTGTGGTAATTGCCGCTTTTCTCATTGTTGTTGTGCGTTCATATATAGGCTACGGAATTCCGACAGCATGGAAGAAAACAGTTTTGCAGACAGTTTTGCTTTATGTTTTTATGGGAACAGGGAAGTGCCTCGGCGGGATTCTTATTGACAAAATAGGAATGTATAAGACTGCCATGCTCAGTATAATCGGCGCGTTGCCGTTTCTTATATGCGGTAATAACTTAATGGAGGTGTCGCTGATAGGAATTATGCTTTTCAGCATGACTATGGCGGTGACGCTGGGAATACTTGTGTCAGTTTTGCCGGAATGTCCGGGAGGTGCTTTCGGAATAACAACAATAGGACTTTTTGTCGGAACGATTCCTGTTTTCTTTTTCGCTTCGAAAAGCTTTGTGATAAACTCTCTGATTATTGCAGCGGCATCGATTATGTGTGCCGTGCTTGCCAATAATGTGATAAGGAAGAATAAAACTAATTAGCGGAGGTGAAGGTTATGTACATTGGAAAGATGATTTTAGATGCAAATATGGGTGTTGTTTTTCTCCCGATATTCGGAATAGGTGCATTAATAGTGCTGGCTATTATCGTGGCAATAATAGTAATCTCAATTAAATGCATATCGAAAGCAATCAAAAGGCGTAAAGAAGAGGCAGACTCAGAATAAGCCTGCCTGATAATCTTACTTTATCTCGAATATATAAATCGGACCTGAGCTGTTACTCTTATCGTCGTATTGGAATACAACGTTTCCGATTGTGTTAAGAGTGTCTAAACTGTCAAATCCACCGTACTTGGTACGTTCCATATCACCGTATACAACGTATTTAACATTGTATTCGTTAAGTATACGTGTAATGTCGTCTATATTGTCTGAGTAGTAAACGGTATCAATGTCATTGTGACGAGGAGTGAGATATATTTTCCATACATCTTGATCAGGGTCACTTATAAGTGTATCCGTTTCCTTATCAACTATGCCGTGGAAACGCCAGAGCCACTCGTGTGTTTGCCATCCGCATACGGTAGGGAGACCGGTGTAGGCAGAGACAATACAGTTATCTGAATAAGATGTACCGTAAGCTTCCATAATAACCGGACTGCCTTCGATATTCTCATTCATCCACTTAATAGCCTCATTATACTCAGTCATGTTGTTATATTCAAAGCTTGAGCATGCCTGTGAAGCATGTGTTTCGAGATATTTGGTTCCGTCAAGGGTGCTGTAGTTGTCCACAGAAATCTCGCCGCAACGCTGTCTTAAAGCTATTCCGGTATAATGTCCCGGAATGAGAAGAATAAGCACAATAAATATAATCGAGAATGGGAATGTAAGACTGCTGAACTGATGTTCCTTATTTACAATCCAAAGCATTCTGATAACTGCGTATGCTATAGCAATTGACAGCATAATAAAGGCTGCAAAAGTAAATTTAAACATTGTGTTGGAACGGAGATAACCGCCGGTATAAATGTCTCGTACATAGAAAATTTCCGGAGCGATAAGCATAAGAATTGCCGTAAAGATTGTGCCGCACATGAAAATATCTACGATATTACGTTCACCGAAGAACTTTTGAATCGGATTTGTGAAGTATGATTCTGCAGTAACATTGACAATGCCGGAACCTGAAGATGCCGAGCGTCTTGCTTTCTGACCGGAACCGACCTGCAAACGATAGTTTTTATAGATTATGACAAATACTACAAACGTAATTGAAATGAGAAGATGTGTACCCCAAAGTATTAAGAACTGATACGGTGAAGTACGATATTTTACCTTACCGAGTGTGTTTGAAATCATATCAAAATTGAAATTGAACGGAAGTGCTACTACATGTGCCAAGAAGAATACCGTGCTCATACCGAGAGTGGTAGACGTAAGCGCACAAGGAGCTATGCAGGTAATAAAGAAAACACATACAAGAATAAGAAGCTGTACGAAAACATGTACGAGTGCATGCTGTGAGGTCAATAAATAGCCTCCGAGAATGAGTCCCATAGACATAATGAAGCCTATCGTACCCGGAATGGTAGCAAAGTGTGTATGTTGCTTTGTGTTAATAATAAGCAGTGTCATAGCCGTGAAAATAAAGTAAATCAAGAAATCCCAATAGTTGCACATCTGCGCTATACCGAGAAGAACACCAACTATAAGCAGATAAGGCGTAATTGAGGATGAGAATACGGCCATAAACAGCTTCTTACCCAAACCGAAAGACATTATATTATAAGGATCATCTATAGCATCATCAATCATTGATGCATATAATTGCTTAGCCTTAACTATCATTACTATTGAGATTGCAATAATAAGGAGCACTACCATCATTGATACAACATGAGCATGTAAATCTCCTACAAGATAGGAATAGAAAGGAAACTCATGAATTGTATAATCGCCCGGATGAATTGTTTCGCCTGACTCGGCAATTTTTTGCAAATCAGGATTATGTCCTATAAATCTGGTTGAGTTAGGGTAGAAGAAGGTGGAATAATCACCGACAGTTACGCCGTTTTTCTCAAGGAATCTCAGTATAGTCTGTCCCATTGTAGACTCAGTATCATAGAAGAATGAATGGGAATTACCGAAAATAATAACTGTAAATCCGGTAAGTATACCCGTTACGAATCTGCTGAATTTATTATTGTAAGCACTGAAGGATTCTGCTGCTTCGGTGAGCATACAACCGATCGTATAAGCCATAACAAACGGTACGGCTATTGAAGATACCATTGAAAGATTATAAGCATATCCTGAAGGAATAGAACTCATCTTTGTAAGAAGAGCGTAGATAAACTGTCCGAAATAATAGTAGTTTATGCTGTGACCTGAAAGCCACATATCATTGGCCGGAAGTACATTCGAGCGGAGCATAGACATTATAAATCCATAGTCCATGAATTTCTCTTCACCGTTTATTTTCGGGAGGAAGCCTTTGTAGAAGCAAAGAAGTGTAAATACAAGCGAGAAGAGCAGTTCCTCAAATATCATCTGCTCAAGAACGCCGTCAGAAGAGATTTTATTGATAAAATTGTTGCGACAAGGCTTTATCAAGTAAGAAGCAATTGCAATTCCGGCAAAAACAATCCATATTCCGATAACGGAGAAAGCCGGTATTTTAAGATAACTCAATGTCCATACAATAAGCGACATGAGTAAAACTGCAATAGGCTTACTTAACAGATATGAACCACCCTTAAAATCCTTAAAGATTGTAAATGTCAGAGGAAGAGCAGCCAGTCCGCATACGAACAATAAAAATTGCCACAGCATAATATACAGTGTATCTGTTTTTCCGCACAGCCCTATACTGATAAGCCCTGTAAATATGAACGGAAGAAAAATCAACAGTAACTTAAGATAATTAAAATTCTTTTTCTTGGTCATGAATAATACCTCAAATAAAAAAATTAAATAATATCGCGAATTGCTTTGCGCATGGTATTGCTGACGTCATTTAAGCGTTCCTGTCGAACAGTGGAGACGATGTTGTTTGCAACGACCTCACTTAGCTTTACGGCATATTCCATACGGTTATCCAGCTTCTTGTCTATTGAAGCAGAGATAACTGCAGGTGAACACAGATACAGTCCGCTGATAGGGTTAACTATTTCTACCTGCGGGAATTCGTCAGCGGCTGCAAATTTGCATTTGGTAAGGCGCCAGCTTTTTATATCACTCTTTTTAATTGACGGATACAACTTCTGAAAAGCATTTACATACAGCTTCTTAATTGTCTCGTCATCCTCTGTCCAGAGAGGTCCGTCTGAATCCACATCGCCGACCAGATATACGAGATGTCCGCCGTATTTACGTTCACCGAAGCAGGTGGAGTGGTTGACAATATACGAAAACGGAATGTTGGAATCCTCCAAATAGCGAAAATACAATTCAGAAGGATTTTTCTTCAGCAAAAGCATCAAACTGAACTTGGAGCTGTATCTCATGCTCTTAAGTGACTTCTTATATTCCTTTGGAAGCGGAATAGAAGGGCTGTTTGTAAGCACCTGATTACACGGACCGGTAAAGACAACGAAGTCACAGTAAAGCTTGAATTTAGTATTATTGTTAAGGATGCATTTCACACAGAAACGCTTCGTTTTCTCATCACTTCCGGATGACTGAATTCCGGATGCCTGAGAATTATATACAATCTCAGTAGCTACGGTGGAGTAATAGAATACGCCGCCGTTATCAGTAATATCCTGAGAAAGTGCATTGGTTAAATCATTAAAGCCGCCGTCAAAGTATCCGATTTTACGATTGGAGGCACGTCCCTGCCAAAGAGAATCGTGCCAATTAATTTTATCCTTTATACCGACCTCTTTACAAAGCTGCAGCAAAGAACGATCTGTCTTACGAAGATGATGCGGCAGAAGCTCAACATATTCATCACCGATTTTTGCAGAACGAACCAGGCCGCCGAGTGTATTGAGCTGCTCGATTATGTGTACCTTAAAACCAAGCTTTGCCAAATTACGGCTGCAACATAAACCGGACAGACCGGAACCGATTATACAGATATCTCTGATATCATTTGTAAGTATAGAGTCCATTTGTTCAGGCATAACTTGCTCCTAACTGTTTGCACATAACTGTAGATGCGATGTGATATACAGTTTAATACCAATCGATATATAATTACAAGGTGATTTTTTTAGCTTCGAGGTAAAATCTTTTCTCGAAGGCTTCGCCCATTGAGAAAGTCTTACGTGGGAATACGCCATCCTTCTCAATTGTGGCAAAAAATGCATTCTTACTGATATCAGGAAGAAGAACACCTGTATTTTTGTTATCTGAAAGCTTCATCACAGAGTCCTCACCGTGAATGTAGTCAACAGAAATATTGCTGTCTTCCTTAATCATCGAATCAATCAAAATCTGCACAGAACCGACAGCAAGTGAATGCGGTGCATTATTAAGAGCAACTGCAACCTTCTTATTGCCGTCTGTGATAATGAAATTCTCTTCACCTTCGGCACCGTCAAAGGAGATATTTTCCTTTCCGAAAAGCTTAGTTGCCTCATCCATAAACTTCTCAACAGTAACACCGAATACAACTCTGTGTATAGGCTCGAAGTCGAGTCCCTTGTCGTGAATATTTACTACTTCAGCAAGTGCGAAGCGAGCAGGATGTGTATTCTTATCCTCCTCAGAAGTAAGAGTAGCCTTAATATTCTCCCAGTGTGCCTTAGCAGAAGCAAGTGAGTGGTTTCCGTCACCTACAGCAAAAAGCATGCCGTCAGCCGATTTCTCAAGAACCTTGTTAAAGCCGTCAATAATACCGGCAAAGATATCCGTATTCTCACCGATGAAAAATCCTTTAACGCTTCCGGAATTGCCGTGAAGCTTTGTATCATAGCAAGGTGTTGCTCCGGACTTGATACTCTCGTCCCATGCCTTCTCAATTACAAGTCCTTCCGGATCATCGATGAGAAGCATAATATGTGGAAGCTCAACAGGGCTGTTTGCTCTGATTTTTACACGAGGCGGAATTCTTGAGATTACAGTGCCCTCTGTGGCTCTGATTCTCTCTTTATTTCCGACTTCATAGCTGTATTGTTCAAGGTCAACAGCAACCATCAAGCCCTTACGTGAAGGATGAAGGGAAGTTGCTCTGTCGAGAACTATGAAACCGTTATCAAGTTCATTCCATATTCCGGAATTCATATAATCAGCGATATTCTTCTTAATTGAAGCAAGTCTTGCTTCATGCTGTTCCTCGTTCTCAATTCCGAGATAAACCTCAGGAAGAGTAATATTCAAGGTGGAAGGATTGTTTCCGACTTCATTTTTTACTTCATTCCAGTATTCAGGCTCAGAAGTATACTGATCGCAGGCAATAACCGCCCACTTTGATAAATCTACGTCCTTGTTAGGAAGCATAATATTTGGTGCTGCTACAGCAATATTGTTATAAATTTTCATAAAAAACTCCTTAAACTGTATGTTTTAAAGTCAACCATATAATTGTATCACGGCAGACAGGAAAAGTAACGCGGTTTATTGCTAAAAACTGACTCTGTAAGCCCTCCGGTGATTGTACAGGACAACAGAAATGTGAGTGTATTGAAATGTTTATACGTCAGTGAACAAAAAATGCCCGTTTCAGTGAATCCGCGCAACAAAAATCCTTTTTTTGCAACTCGGCGCGTTTGATCGCCCCGCGACGCGTCTGTCGGACAGAAGCTCGCCGCCGGCCGCTGCCGGGTCGGCCGCCGCCGAATGTCCGGCAGAATCTCACCAAAAACGGCCATTTTTCTCACCAAAAGGTGAGATTTTTCCTTGATTTTGGTGAGATTTAGTTTGCGGCTCCGGCCGCTGCCGGGTGTCCGGCAGAATCTCACCAAAAACGGC
>JAKSRF010000009.1 GCA_024403755.1 Clostridia bacterium | reverse complement strand
CCATAAATTCCGCAAGAATCGGCGTTTTTCCTTCGAATTTTATGGACACATCTTGCGGAATTGCCGTCTACAAACACAACTTCTCCAAAACAGCCCTAAAACTTCTCTGTTGGAGAAGAAAATTTTATGCCGGAAGCACCTATGCGTGAGGCGCCGGCCTCAATCATTGATTTGGCAGAATCGGTGGTGCGAATTCCGCCTGCCGCCTTAATCAGGACATCAGGTCCGATATTATCACGCATCAGCATGACATTTTTGACGGTAGCACCCTCGCTTCCGAAGCCGGTGCTGGTTTTAATGTAATCAGCATTGGCGGACGTTACTATTTGAGACATTTTGACTATTTCGTCATCGGTGAGGGAGCAGGTCTCAATGATAACTTTGAGAATGGCTCCGTGACGATGGCATAAATCTGAGAGAATTGCTATCTCCTTCTCGAGATCAGCCCATCTTTCATCTTTGACATAATTCAGATTGATAACCATATCTATTTCTGATGCACCGTTCTTGATTGCTTCTTCAGCCTCAAAAACCTTACAAGAGGTTGTATTATAGCCGTTAGGGAAGCCGATAACGGTACAAATATTGATTCGACCTGCGGAATATATATACGCATCTCTAACATTACATGGCTGTATGCACACTGAAGCACATTTTTGCTCAACAGCAGTATCAATAAGCTTGTAAATGTCCTCAAGGCGTGCTGTAGTCTTAAGGTTTGTAAGATCGACATAGGACATGATGTTTGCGGAATCGATTCTGTGTGACATTGTTGCAGGAGCGAAGTCCTTTTTATCGGATATACCATGCTCGTCATTGCACAAGAGTGAATTGTATACTATGGTTGAAATGTGGTTAAAGCCCATTACACAACCGAGATTCACAGGATTCATATGACCTTCGCCGTATACCATAAGCGGAATGCATTCACGCGAGTGGTCGGTTGATTCGGTAGACGGATCGCATCCATGATCTGCCGTAACAATAAGAAGGTCATCCGCATCCATTTTATCCAAAATGGTATCCAAAGCATCGTCAAATTCATGCAGAGATTCGGCATAACCCATAATGTCGTTACGATGACCGTATTTCATATCAAAATCCACAAGGTTTACAAAACAAATACCGTTAAAATCCGTGTCCATTATCTCAATAAGCTTATTTATTCCGTCTGTATTGTCATGTGTGCGGTATGCTTCGGTAATACCCTGTTCCGCGAAAATGTCAACTATTTTACCTACCGATATTACATCGAAGTTTTTGGATTTGAGAACCTCAAGCATATTTCCGTGAGGCGGAACCAATGAGAAATCGTGACGTCTTTCTGTGCGAACAAAGTTGCCGTTTAAGCCGATAAACGGGCGTGCTATTACACGACCGACACCGTGCTTTCCTGTCATTATGCGTCTGGCTGTACGACAGTATTCGTACAGGTCTTCAACCGGAATAATGCTCTCGTGTGCTGCTATCTGGAGTACGCTGTCTGCAGATGTATATACAATCAAGGCACCTGTAGCCATATGCTCAGCACCGTAATCACGAATAACATCTGTACCGCTGTATGGTTTATTGCAGATGATTCTGCGTCCGGTTTCCTTCGAAAGCTGAGCAATTATTTCGTCAGGGAAGCCGTCCGGATATGTAGGAAGCGGTTCGGAGGAAATAATATCAGCTATCTCCCAGTGACCGATGGTTGTATCCTTTCCTTCGGAAAGCTCGACGAGACGTCCGTATGTTCCCAGCGGTTGCGGAAGATCGGCACTTTCCTGATTTGATATGTATTTTAATATGCGTTCGTCTCGGTGACCGTCGATGTCGAAGAGACCGAGCTTTGCAAGATTCTTATATGGTTTGTTTGAGAATGAACAAACAGCTGCAAGAGTGTTGCTGCCTTCGTCTCCCCATTTAGCTGCGTCAGGTGCTTCACCGATACCGAAGCTGTCCAATACTATAAGAAAAACTCTTTTTGCCATAATGTTACCTCCCATATTTGACAGGGATATTATAATATAATATGCTTGATAATTGTGTAATTAATTAAGGGAGTATTCCGGTATGTCTAAGAGAATCGTCAAATTTGTATCGCTTATTACGGTTGCAGTTGTGTTGCTGTCTGCTTTGGTTGCCTGCAATTCTTCCGAGAGACAAAGCGGATTTACCGGTGACAAATTAAAAGTAGTATGCACGGTTTATTCCGTATATGATTTTGCTTCAAATATCCTCGGTGATGAAGCCGAGATAAAACTAATTATGACTCCGGGAACTGATGTTCACGGTTTTGAGCCGTCTTCTGATGATATGCGTCTCATGGAGGACTGCGATGTAATTATTTACAGCGGTGCCGGTCTTGAGATGTGGCTTGATGATGTAGTTAAGGCTTTAGACAATAAGAGTGTAAAGCTGGTTGATTGTTCAAGGAATGTGGATATTTTGGATATGGAAGAGTCGGTGACTGAGCTTTTCGAGAATGAGGAAGATGAGCATCATCACCATGAGGGGAACGATGATCCGCATATATGGCTGTCTCCGAAGAATGCATGTATAGAAGCTGAGACTATTTATGATCAAGTGTCGGTTTTGATTACGGATGAGGACGCTAAGGCCGGAGTTCGGGAGAACTACGAGGAGTATAAGGCGGATTTGGAGCAGCTTGTTCAGGATTATGATGCGGTTCTCGGTGACCTGAGCGGTGAGAAAATGATTGTATCGCATGAGGCTTTCGGATATTTGTGCCATGAATACGGTATAGAGCAGATTGCCATAGACGGTCTTACGAGCGGTGAGTCTGATGCAAGACTTGTATCTCAGATAATAGAGTATATTCGTGAGAATAATGTAAGTGTGATTTTTTATGAGGATTTGGTAAATCCTGATACGGCAAAGATTATCTCGGAAGAGACAGGATGCGAGCTTGTGCCATTAAGAGCTTTGGGTTCTCTCTCGGAGGATGAGGCTTCCGGCGGAATGGATTATTTGAAGGCAATGAGAGAGAATTTGGAGGCTCTTAAAATACTGGGATGAGTATAGTAGAGGTTAAAAATCTTACTTTCGGATATGAGGACGGGCTTCTTTTTGAGAACGTCAGTTTTGATGTCAACGAGGGCGACTTTGCTGCCATCGTTGGTGATAACGGTGTAGGAAAATCCACAATGATTAAGCTTTTGCTTGGCTTGATAAAACCTAATCAGGGCGAGGTCAGGATACTTGGTAACAATGTACGCGATATGAAGGATTTTACTTCGGTGGGATACGTTCCGCAGAATTCCGGAGCACTTGCTTCATCTTTTCCGGCTTCTGTCGAAGAGATTATTAAATATTCAATACATGACAGAAAAATCTCAAAAAGCGACCGCAATAGAAGAGTTGATGAAGCTCTGGATACGGTAGGACTCAAGGATATGCGTAAAAAACTTATGCGAGAGCTCTCGGGAGGTCAGCAGCAACGAGTTATGCTTGCAAGAGTTTTGATTAACAGACCGGGGATATTGATTCTTGATGAGCCTACAGTCGGAATTGATGGTGAGTCGGTTGACAGACTTCTTGAGATTTTGCATAACCTTAATATAGATGATAAGGTAACGATTCTTATGGTTACCCACGATCTTCAGAGTGTGGCGCCGTATATTAATAAGGTTCTGTGTATATCGGATCATTCACTGGCAGAGGAGAGTGCCGCATTGGGTGCTACTGTAGTGCATGCGCATTCACACAAGCACAGTAATGAGCATATTAATCATATTCACTGTGCCGCATGCGAGAGTAACGGTCACGGAGAATGTGACTGCGCGGAGCATCATCATCACCGACATGATATAAAGAATAATTGCGATTGTTCCGACAATGAGCAGGGAGGTGAACATCATGCCTGATATTTTATCTATGTTCAGTTACGGATATATGGTACGTGCCCTTATTGCGGGAATTATTGTAGCTGTTCTTATGGCTCTTATCGGAAATATAGTTGTACATAAAAGGCTCTCCATGATTGGAGATTCTTTGTCACACACTTCACTTGCCGGTGTAGCAATCGGCCTTGTTGCAGGCTTCAGTCCTGTTTTGGGTGCTATCGCTGCATGTCTTATCGGAGCTTTCGCCATTGAGGCTATAAGAAGTCGTCTTAAAAATCACAGTGAACTAGCTGTTGCGATCATTCTCTCGCTCGGAGTAGGTATTGCCGGTGTTATGAGCGGATTTGTTAAGAGTGCAACGGACTTCTCGTCATATCTTTTCGGAAGCATTATTGCAACGACAACAGGCGAGGTTGTGGCGGTTGCTTCAATAGGTGTAACGGTTATTGTAATTTATTTTGCTCTTTACAGAGAGATATTTCTCATATCCTTTGATGAGCAGTCGGCGCGTATGCTCGGAGTTAATGTGCGCGTGATAAACGGCATAATCACTTTTTTGACGGCAGTAACAATTGCTATATCCACGAAAATCGTCGGCACGCTTATTATATCGAGCCTTATGGTGGTTCCTGTGGCAAGTGCTATGGAACTGGCTTCGAATTATAAAAAACAGGTGATATTGTCTGTGGTTTTCTCGGCAATTTCCACTTTGGCCGGCCTTTCCTTATCGTTTGAATTCGGACTTAAGCCGGGCGGTGTTATCTGTCTTGCTTCTGTTTTGATATATTTTATTTCTGTTTTGTGCAGTCGTTTTTGTAGGAAAAAATAACAATAAATCGCGTTTTCTTCTTATTTCTTTTGCGAAAATGTAAATTGCAAGCTTATTCATAATCGGACATTCGTGTAATATAATTCATGTTGATTAACAATGATAGTTTTTTAATTTTGCAGATTTATAGGGTAGTAAAAGTGAGAAAACTTGATAAATATTTGAAATTTATTTCTATTACTGATAGAAAGAGAAGATATATTTTTGCCGGCATAGGCCTTACGGTTTTGCTTATATGTTTATTGGTGTTCATGTCGGTCTTCAGTGATATACGTGAAGCTTCCTGTGTGGGTAACAGAACGGAGCGTTCCGGTATTATTTACGGTTCTCCGCTTGTACAGCGCTTTGTTCCGACATCAACCAAGGTTCAGTTTATAGAACTCCATTATGCCAATTGTACCACCAATACCGGTTCAATTCTTTTTACTGTTGAAGACAGCAAGGGTAATGAGCTTTACAGAGAGACCGTTAATATGTGTGATCTTGGTGAAGATGAATACTACAAATATAATGTAGATTTGACCTTGAAGCCGAATAAAACTTACTATTTTAAGGTTTTGGCTATCGGCATGAAGAATTATGAGGCTCCGAGACTTTGGATTTCCAATAACATCAAGGATGAAGTTCGAGATGTAATTTTTAAAGGACAGAATCCGGATGTCAGAATGCAGTCTAACGTAACAATCGGATATTATCAATTCCATTATTATGCATACATCATTTCAATAGTATGTGTTATTCTTTCTGCATTTACCGCACTTCTTGTATTCAATTTTAACGATAAAAAGCGTCGCATATTCTGCTGGATAATTATGATATTAATGCCTGCGGTAATGTACGTAGTTGTCGAGCTTCTTAATGAACAGTCGCTGTTAAAGACACCACAGGCCATGATTTTGAACTATTTACTGTATCTGGCTATTTATTTGTTCTTCTTTGCAGTGACGAACAGACTCAGATTCACGGTAATGTTTTCCAATGTTCTTATCTTTATTATAGGAATAATTAATTTCTATAAGCTGGAATTCCGTGGTGAGCCGTTTACGTTAAGTGATATCGTATCTTTTAAGACAGCTATGAATGTAGCTTCCGAATACAAAATCGGTATACGTTATATGATTATCATGGCAGGCTGTGTATTTATGCTCATAATTGCCGTAGTATCACGTTTCAGATATACGATGAAGCATAAGCGTACCAGACTTCTTGTCGGCGTTGTCAGTATTTGTTTGGGTGCATTGCTTACTGTATGTTTGTTTGATGCGGATCGTTATTCGGCTTCTAAGAATTCTATTATGAAGAAGCTGGGTATTGTTAATAATGTTTGGAATCAGCCTAAAAACTACACAGACAACGGTGTAATTGTTGCGCTTACAATGAATGCCAAGTATTTGGTTATGAATCCGCCGGAGATGTATTCTCAGGTGGCAATGGATAATATTTCAGCTGATCTTGATGCTACAATGGGATGCAGTATGCTTACCGGTAAAGATTATTCCGATTACTATCGTACCCGCGGAGTAGAAGAGAAGTATCTTCCTAATATAATTTGTATTATGGATGAATCATATTCAGATTTTTCTCAGTTTGATAATATGGAGTTGTCACAGCCGTATTGTCCGTTTATGGACAGTATGACAGCCAATACAATTAAGGGTGATTGTTATGTATCAACCTTCGGCGGCGGTACTGCCAATTCGGAATTTGAATTCCTTACAGGTAATTCTATGGCTGCAATGCCGCAGGGTTCCATCCCTTATCAGCAATATATCGATCATGATACAGGTTCTATTGCAAGAGTTCTTAAAAATCTCGGTTACGATACCATTGCCTTGCATCCTTATACGGCAAGCGGATGGAATCGTCCGGATGTTTATCAATATCTCGGATTTGACCGTTTCTATGCAGTAGATGATTTTCTGGAGCCGCAGTATATTCGTTCATATATCAGTGATGAGTGTTCGTTTGATAAGCTTATTGAGCTCTATGAGGAATATGATAAGGCAAGTGATGCACCGTTCTTCATGTTCAACGTTACTATGCAGAATCACGGTTCATACAGTAAGACATATGTAAACTTTACACCTGATGTTGAGTATGTTCCGAATCCGGGTAAGTATCCTGAGGCTGAACAGTATTTCTCAGTAGCACGTAATACTGACAGTGCAGTAGAGAAGCTTATTAACTATTTCTCTCAGGTTGACGAACCGACAATTATTGTTTTCTTCGGAGATCATCTCCCGTCATTTAATGATAGATTCTATGAAGATATTCTCGGTGTAAAAGACATTTCCGATTTATCACCTGCTGAGATGCAGAAGCTTTATGTAACTGATTATTTCATTTGGGCAAACTACGGAATTCAGACACCTGATGTAGGTGATATTTCTTTGAATTATCTCTCTACGCTTTTATTCCAGACAGCTAACATTCCTCTTACTGAGTATCAGCTGTACCTCTCGGAGATGCACAGAGTTTTCCCGGTATTAACTACTTTGGGAACATGTACGGCAGACGGTGAGTATGTAGGCGGACCTGATAAGTTCATGGGAACCGATCTTTGGAATTACTATATGTGTCTTGAATATAATAATGTACTTGATGCTGATAATCGTCGCGGTCCTATGTTCGATTTGCCTTTCTCTATGGCATTGGAATTAATGACGGAGGAAGAACGCAACAAAATCCTCTATCCTGAAACCGATGAAGAAGTTGAAGAAACTGCCGAAGTAACCGGTGTTCCTGAGGATATGGGACCTTTACTTCCTGATGAATCCGGTAATACGTTACCGCCTTCAGACATTGCTGATGTAGCTGAAGAAAGCGCAATCAATCCTTCAGATACACCGAATACTACTATTACCGTAACCGGTGAGATTATCTCAGAACCTGAAGAAACTTAATTCTCTGTTAATTATGAAGGCCGTGATGCTGTGCGGTTAATATGATACATTATTGTCGGCAGCGGCAGCCATATCACTTGCTATTGCCAGGGCAAGCACCTCAGATGAATAAGTATCAGCGTTGCCGCTTATCTCCCTTACGACAGCTGTTGTCATTTTATTATAGGCATTCTCTATCTTGCCAATGAGACTTGTATCCGTGGCGCCGTTATCATTCGTGTTAAGTTTGTTTACGGTAAACTCAGAACCGGTTTGAGATACAATCGTGTAAGAAGCATCACGCAAATTACCGGTGCTGCTCCAGTTGTTATCGTCTGTTTTGAAATATAAAGCCCCGTTCGCCTGATGCTTAAGACGGAAAGTAAATTCTTTCTCTCCTACTTTTATTTTGAATTTAAGCACGAACAGGGAAAATTTTTGCTCAATCAATGCTGCTTCGGAACCGGAGACATTCATAATGCGAACTTTACGTCCGAAAGCCGCCTTATTACCGGAGATAATATATTGTACATTATTTTCAGAATCAGTTACATTAATATCACTTTGCTTTGGATTTAAGCTAAGGAATTCCGATTTGTAGTACAGTTTCATAATATCTTCCTTTCGAAAATCAGACAAAAAAACAATTATGTCCATAAGATAACATAATATATCCGTATAAGCAAAGAAAAACCTCAGAAACTGTGAAGCTTCTGAGGTTTAATAAATTTTATAATAATCTCTCAGGACTATATTATGCGCCGAACAAGCTCAAAAGTACTCCGGCTGCAACGGCAGAACCGATAACACCGGCTACGTTAGGACCCATAGCGTGCATAAGAAGGAAGTTGGAAGGATTATACTTCTGACCTTCGGTATTTGATACACGGGCAGCCATAGGAACAGCAGAAACACCTGCAGAACCGATAAGCGGATTAATCTTGCCGTGTGTAAGGAAGCACATAAGACGACCGATAAGGAGACCGCCGACAGTAGCAAATCCAAATGCGAACAATCCGAGAAGGACAATCTTAATTGTCTCTAATCTGATGAAGTTCTCACCTGTAGCTGTAGCACCTACGGTAACACCGAGCATGATTGTAACAGTGTTACAAATAGCATTCTCTGCTGTCTCGCTCAAACGGTTAGTTACGCCGGACTCCTTGAAGAGGTTACCCAGCATAAGCATTCCGAGAAGAGGACCAACGTCCGGGAGAAGTAAAGTACATACAACAGTAACGATTACAGGGAAGCAAATCTTCTCAACCTTAGAAACCTTACGAGTCTGAGTCATCTTAATTGTACGAAGCTTCGCAGGAACAAGAGCCTTCATAATAGGCGGTTGAATAAGAGGAATCAAGGCCATGTATGAATAAGCTGCAATCGCGATAGCTGACAACAATTCCGGAGCAAGCTTAGAAGTAAGGAAGATAGCTGTAGGGCCGTCAGCACCGCCAATGATAGCGATGGAAGCAGCCTGCGCATTTGTAAAACCGAGAACATTTGCAACTACGAATGCTACAGAAATACCGAACTGTGCGCCTGCACCTATGAAGAGTGAAGAAGGACGGGCGATCAAAGGACCGAAGTCAGTCATTGCACCTACTGCCATAAATATGAGACAAGGGAACAATGAGAGTTTAACACCGAGATAGATGTAGTCCAAAATACCCGGAACTATATCACCTTCAAATGCACCGAGCAAATCCCAGTGAACGTGTCCGCCTTCGAAGATAGCAGGATGATATACACCTGCAAGCGGAAGGTTTGACAAAAGCATACCGAAAGCAATCGGTAAGAGAAGAAGCGGTTCAAACTCCTTCTTAATTGCCAAGAAAATCAAAACGAAGGAAACGAGGAGCATTACAAGATTACGCCAATCCATATTCATAATGCCGCTTGATTCCCATAAATTCTTTAAGGCATCAATAAACACTTATAATACCTCCCAATTAAGCAATAGTAACAAGAACATCGTCTGTATTAACGCTTGAACCCTTTGAAACAAGGATTTGAGCAACCTTACCGGCACATGGAGCGTAAATCTCGTTCTCCATCTTCATTGCTTCGAGAACTACAAGAAGGTCACCCTCCTTAACAGCCTGTCCTTCAGTAACATTAACTTTAAGGATAGTGCCCGGAAGCGGTGCAGGTACAGGTGTACCGCCTGCAACAACAGCAGGTGCGGCAGCAGGAGCCGGAGCAGCAGGAGCAGCAACCGGAGCGGCAGCAACAGGAGCCGGAGCAGCCTGTACAGCTGTTGTCTTGAGGAGATTAGCTTTACCCTTCTCTACCTCAACCTCATAAACTTTGTCATTGATAGTAACGTTATAAATCATAGGTAAATCTCCTTTATTTCTTCTCTTCTACGAGAGTAATTGATTTAAAGATAAGCTCTGACAACGGGATACCGGTGTTATCGCTTACAATAGCCATAATCATAGCAGCCGTCTTCTCATTGCAACCCTTGAGCTTAAGTGAACCTGAAGAGAATTCTTCCTCCTTAGCAGGCTCAGCTGTTACTGCTTCCGTCTTTACAGGAGCCGGAGCAGGTTTAGCGGCAGTATCCTTATTTGTAATATTTGTCATTATCTTAGAGAAAACATTTACCAAAATACAGATGAGACACAAAACTGCAAATACAACAGCTATTGTGAAAAGAGCAACAAGAACAGATTCTCCGAGTGAAGAACGTTCTAATCCTTTCTGATTTGCTGTTAAAAACATTATAGGACTGAAAATCATAGAAGATTAACCCTCCTTCTTCTCAATAGTATAATTAACAGTATTGGACTCCTTATCTTCACGAGATGCGAAGAACTTCTCAGCTACCTGTGGGAAAGCAATATATGAGAGAACATCCTCATCGCTTCTTGCAGTCTTACCAAGCTCTGCTTTTGTCTTCTCGAAAGCAGGCTCCAAAGTATCGGCAAATCTGCATGTTACAGGCTCAGCGCCCTCAAGCACTCTTGCTGCGAGTTCAGCGTTAACCTTACCCGGTGCCTTACCGTACTCACCCTTGAAGTAAGCCTTAACTTCCTTTGTGATGTTCTTATACTTACCGAGAAGAACATTATTTGTAGCCTGTGTACCAACCATCTGTGCAAGAGGTGTAACAAGAGGCGGATAACCTAAATCCTTACGAACATTAGGTACTTCTGCAAGAACCTCATCGAGCTTATCCTCTTTACCCATATCCTTAAGCTGCTTCAAGAGATTTGAAAGCATTCCGCCAGGAACCTGATATGTAAGAATATCAGCCTTTGTTCCGAGAACATAAGGGTTGAGAAGACCGTCATCGAGGAACTTCTTCTTAACAGGAGCAAAGAAATCATTGATCTCTTTGAGCTTAGCGCCGTCAAGACCTGTATCATAACCGAGCTGCTCAAGAGCATACTTCATTGATTCTGTTGCCGGCTGAGCTGTACCGCCTGCCATCTGTGAGATAGCACAGTCAATACCGTCACAACCAGCCTCTGCAGCCTTAACATATGTTATTGGGCCTAAACCTGTTGTTGCATGTGTGTGAAGGAATACAGGAATCCTAACAGAAGCCTTCAAAGCCTTAATGAGATCATATGCCTCCTGAGGTCCCATAATTCCTGCCATATCCTTAATACAGATTGACTGTACACCCATAGCTTCGAGTTCTTTACCCATCTCAGCATACTTCTCAAGAGTATGAACAGGGCTTGTTGTATAGCAGATACAACCCTGTGCATGCTTACCGCACTTAAGAGTCTCATCTACAGCAACCTGAATATTACGGAAATCGTTCAAAGCATCAAAGATACGGAAAATATCCATACCGTTCTCAGCTGCCTTACGAACAAAAAGTCTTACAACGTCATCCGGATAATGCTTATATCCGAGAATGTTTTGTCCGCGGAGAAGCATCTGCAAAGGTGTCTTAGGGCACTTAGCCTTAATTTTGCGAAGTCTCTCCCATGGGTCCTCATCCAAAAAGCGGAGACAGGAATCAAATGTTGCACCGCCCCAGCACTCGAGTGAATAATAACCTGCATTGTCCATTGTCTCAAGAATACCCTCAAAGTCAGAGAAAGGCATTCTGGTAGCAATAAGAGACTGCTGAGCATCACGAAGTACTGTCTCAGTAATGTTAACTTTCATAAAGTCACGCTCCTTATATATTAATATTATTTATCATTGAAAAGATACCGCAAAACAGTATATAAGATTACCACCTATTTGTGAATAGATATTTTGTGGCATTTTGAAGTTATCATTATGGACAATATGACAAGTAAATCAATGTTGATTACAGGTTGACAATTCTTCAATCAAGGCATTCACGGTTATTGTCTCAAGTTCATCCGAAGCATCGTCCGAGTCGAAGTAGAAGGTGAACGGAAGGTCAGTCTCGGTGGTTTTAACAATTAACACCGGTTCACTGTTGCGTTTTGATTTTCCCTTGGTATAGTCGCTCAAAGATTTAATTATTACTTCAATGATCTGAGCAGATGCCGTTTGAGAGTCTAGTTTGTCGAGAAGGGAATAACAGAGTTTTTTTGCCTCATCTATGGACATAGTCTCAAGTGATGTGTTAAGCTTCGGTTCTGAATAGAAGTAATCCATCACGGGATAAATTACTTCCGGTGATGAAGGTAGAGTAACCGGAGTGTTCTGGCGTATTATGTACAGTACACTGTCGCCTGTGATAAATTCCTGTTCAAGATCGTTGTTAAGCTCTTCGAGCATGTCGGTATAGTCGATATATGTAAATAGTTGCATGGATTTGTCCTTTCTGCCGTTTAATTCGGCTTTTCGACAAGAATTATAACATAAAAAATCTCTTTACAATTGACGGTCAGGGTGCTATTATAAATTGCTCGGAGAAGTTCGAGGGCGTTTTTGCGTGTTTTTTTATCGTAAATCACCTTTTTCTCAGAAGTATTACAGAAAGGAGATGTATTGATGCCAACATTTAATCAATTAGTCAAGTCCGGAAGAACAGACAAGACATATAAGTCTGCTTCACCGGCATTGCAGTTCGGTTTAAACACAATTCACAAGAAGGAAATCGATTCTTTCTCACCACAGAAGCGTGGAGTTTGTACTGTTGTTAAGACAGTTACACCTAAGAAGCCTAACTCAGCTTTGCGTAAGGTTGCCCGTGTACGTTTAACAAACGGCTACGAGGTTACATCTTATATTCCGGGTATCGGACACAACTTGCAGGAGCACTCTGTTGTTCTCATCAGAGGCGGACGTGTTAAGGATCTTCCTGGTGTACGTTATCACATCATCAGAGGTACACTTGATACAGCAGGCGTTGCTAATCGTATGCAGGGTCGTTCTAAGTACGGTGCAAAGAAGCCAAAGGCTGCAAAGGTAAAGAAGTAATTCTTTTAACTGCAAAACGGACAATTGAAGTGATCAGTACATTGTTCATAGATTATATCTACGGGACATGTCTTGAAGCACGACACGTGGTCCAAAAAAATTTAAACTGAAACGTGAGTACCTATGGTTTCAGAATACTGAATATCATGAAGGAGGGAAGTAAAGTGCCTAGAAAAGGTAATGTCCCAGTAAGACAAGTGCTCCCGGATCCTGTTTACAATGATGTTAAGGTATCTAAGCTTATCAATAACATCATGTTAGACGGTAAAAAGGGTGTAGCACAAGGAATTTGCTACGGCGCATTTGATATCATCAAAGAGCGTACTGGCGAAGAGCCTTTGGATGTATTTTACAAGGCTCTTGAGAATGTAATGCCGGAGTTGGAATGTAAGGCAAGACGTGTCGGTGGTGCAAACTACCAGGTACCTCTTGAGGTTCGTCCTGCAAGACGTCAGACATTGGCTCTTCGTTGGCTTGTTACTTATGCAAGAACAAGAAACGAGAGAACAATGAAGGAGCGTCTCGCTAACGAGCTTATTGATGCTTCTAACGCAACAGGCGGAGCATTTAAGAAGAAAGAAGAAATGCACAAGATGGCTGAAGCTAACCGTGCTTTCTCACACTATAAGTATTAATGCATAGATAAGGAGTAATGAACGATGCAAAAGAGACAGTGTTCATTGGAAATGACTCGTAATATCGGTATCATGGCTCACATCGATGCAGGTAAGACAACTACAACGGAGAGAATTCTTTATTACACAGGTATCAATCGTAAGATTGGTGAGGTTCACGATGGTGCTGCTACAATGGACTGGATGGTTCAGGAGCAGGAGAGAGGTATTACTATCTGTTCTGCTGCAACAACAGCATTCTGGAGAGAACATCGTATCAATATTATTGATACTCCTGGCCACGTTGACTTTACTGTAGAGGTTGAGCGTTCACTTCGTGTTCTTGACGGTGCCGTAACGGTTATGTCAGCACGTGGTGGTGTTGAGCCACAGACAGAGACAGTTTGGAGACAGGCTGAGCACTACGGTGTACCACGTATGGTATACGTAAACAAGATGGATATCTTGGGCGCAGACTTTTTCCGTGTTATCTCAATGATTCAGGACCGTTTGAAGAGCAATCCTGTTGCTATTCAGGTTCCAATCGGTAAGGAAGATAATTTCCAGGGAATTATCGACCTTATGACACTTCGTGCAGAAGTTTATACAAGCGAAGACGGTATGCAGTATGAGGACCGTGAGGTTCCTGCTGATATGGTTGACTTCGTTAAGGCTAAGAGAGACGAGATGGTTGAGAAGATCGCCGAGACTGATGAGGAACTCACAATGAAGTACCTCGAAGGTGAGGAGATCACAGTTGAGGAGCTTAAGAAGGCTCTTCGTAAGGCTACAGTTACTTGTCAGATTATCCCGGTTATCTGTGGTACATCTTTGAGAAACAAGGGTGTTCAGATGATGCTTGATGCAATCGTAGATTACATGCCGGCACCAACAGATATCGCTGCTATCAAGGGTGTAAATCCTGATACAGACGAGGAGGAGGATCGTCCTTCATCTGATGATGAGCCATTCGCAGCTCTTGCATTTAAGATTGCAGTTGATCCATTCGTTGGTAAGCTTTGCTACTTCAGAGTTTACTCAGGTATCCTTGAGGCAGGTTCATATGTTCTCAATGCTACTAAGGGTAAGAAGGAACGTATCGGACGTATAGTTCAGATGCACGCTAACGATCGTAAGGAGATCACAGAGGTTTACTCAGGTGATATCGCTGCAGCAGTAGGACTTAAGGATACAACAACAGGTGATACACTCTGTGACGAGAATCATCCTATCATTCTTGAGTCTATGGAGTTCCCTGAGCCGGTTATCGAGGTTGCTATCGAGCCTAAGAGCCGTGCATCACAGGAGAAGATGATTGTAGCTCTTCAGAAGCTTGCTGAAGAAGATCCTACATTCAAGACATATACAAACCAGGAAACAGGACAGACAATCATCGCAGGTATGGGTGAGCTTCACTTGGATATCATCGTTGACCGTTTGTTCCGTGAGTTTAAGGTTGAGGCTAACGTTGGTGCTCCTCAGGTTTCTTATAAGGAAACAATTAAGAAGACTGTTGAGTGCGAAGGTAAGTTCGTTCGTCAGTCAGGTGGTCACGGTCAGTACGGTCACTGCTGGCTTAGACTTGAGCCACAGGAGCCTGGTACAGGTTATTCATTTGTTAACGAGACAGTCGGTGGTTCTATCCCTAAGGAGTTTATCGCTCCTATCGATGCCGGTGTACAGGAAGCTATGCAGGCAGGTATCTTGGGCGGTTACCCTGTTGTTGACGTTAAGGTTACAGTATTCGACGGTTCTTATCATGATGTCGACTCATCAGAAATGGCATTTAAGATTGCCGGTTCTATGGGATTCAAGAATGGTATGGCTAAGGCAGATCCTTGTCTCCTCGAGCCTATCATGAAGGTAGACATTGAAGTTCCTGAAGAGTACATGGGTGACGTTATGGGTACCTTAAGTGCTCGCCGTGGTAACATTAAGTCCATGGAGACAGAGAACGGTACTTCATCAATTTCTGCTGAGGTTCCACTCGCTGAGATGTTCGGTTATGCTACTGCACTCCGTTCTTCTACACAGGGTCGTGGTGCTTTCGTAATGCAGATCGGTCACTTTGCTGAGACACCAAAGAGTATTACTGAGGCAGTTCTCAAGAAGTAATTGATTTAATTATCTTTAAATGCAGATATTAAATACAACAATCAGACTTTGATTAGCGCGATAAATAACTATTGCAAGAGAGTTTAAAATTTCGTAAAATAGTTATTGACGCGCGAAGCAAAGCGAATTATTTTTTAATTTTCTTAAGGAGGAAATTACAAATGGCTAAGGAAAAGTTTGTACGTAACAAGCCACACGTAAACATTGGTACAATTGGTCACGTTGACCACGGTAAGACAACTCTTACAGCTGCTATCACAAAGGTATTATCTTTCCAGGGTAAGGCTGACTATAAAGAGTATGGTAACATCGACTCTGCTCCGGAAGAGAGAGCTCGTGGTATCACGATTAACACAGCACACGTTGAGTACGAGACAGATGCTCGTCACTATGCACACGTTGACTGCCCAGGCCACGCTGACTATGTAAAGAACATGATCACCGGTGCTGCTCAGATGGATGGTGCTATCCTTGTTGTTTCAGCTGCTGACGGCCCGATGCCTCAGACACGTGAGCACATCCTTCTCGCTCGTCAGGTTGGCGTTCCTTATATCGTAGTATTTATGAATAAGTGCGATCAGGTTGATGATGAGGAGCTTCTTGAGCTCGTTGAGATGGATATCAGAGATCTTTTGAATCAGTATGATTTCCCAGGTGATGATACACCTATCATCCGTGGTTCTGCTCTTGCAGTTCTTGAGTCAACAGCTACAGATATCAACGATGCAGTTTATGCTCCAATCGTTGAGCTCATGAAGAACGTTGATGAGTATATTGCTACACCTGAGCGTCCAACAGATAAGCCATTCTTGATGCCTGTTGAGGATGTATTCACAATCACAGGTCGTGGTACTGTTGCTACAGGTCGTCTTGAGAGAGGTGTTGTTAAGGTTGGTGACGCTGCTGAGATCGTTGGTCTTCAGGAAGAGGCTAAGGCTACAACAATCACAGGTGTTGAGATGTTCCGTAAGCAGATGGATCAGGCTGAGGCTGGTGATAACATCGGTGCTCTCCTCCGTGGTGTTGACCGTAAGGAGATCGAGCGTGGACAGGTTCTCGCTAAGCCAGGTTCTGTAAACCCACACACAAAGTTCACAGGTCAGGTTTACGTTCTTACTAAGGAAGAGGGTGGCCGTCATAAGCCATTCTTCACAGGTTACCGTCCACAGTTCTACTTCAGAACAACAGACGTTACAGGTATCGCTAACCTCCCAGAGGGTACAGACATGTGTATGCCTGGTGACCACGTTACAATCTCTGTTGAGCTTATTACTCCAATCGCTATGGAGCAGGGTCTTAAGTTCGCTATCCGTGAGGGTGGTCATACAGTAGGTGCAGGTACTGTTTCAACAATCATTGAGTAATCTTGATTGATTGATTACAAACTAAGTATTTACGAGGCTTCCGAGTTTTACTCGGGAGCCTTTTTAGTTTTCTTAGATAATGGGTTGTAAGAAAATTGCAGTAGAAAGTTTTGTTATCCATGACGCTTCGGAGCCCGGATTTATTAAATACAGGCGTTTTTTCTGTAGATTACACAAGTAATTGTATTATTCCTTCGAATTCTATGGATACATCTCGCGGAATTGGAGTCTTCAACCTCGATTTGGAGAAGTTTTAACGTGGCGTCGCCAAAACACACCTAAAAACTCGCCGGCGGCGACAAAAATCACCTGATTTGGAGAAGTTTCTGTATTTTACCGGTGGTTGGCGTACCGGGGTGTAGCGTAGGGGCTAGGGAAACGACGATTATTGTCAGTTCAGTGTTTACAACTCAAACTTTAGAATTTATATGCACTTTTATAAACTGATTATTCTCAAGCTTTTCGTGAAGAACCAATTAGAAGGTGAAGGTTACAGAGATAATTTAATACAATTTAACTGTTACTAAATAAGACTACTAATAAGTAGTACACTTAGAAGCATTAAAGGCGATGTTAGCATTATGATTGGAAGAAAACAAGAAATTAAACATCCGGGAACATTATATAACAGTAATTCGTTTGAATATCCGGTTATGTATGGCAGACGAAGAGCCAAAAAACAGCCGGGAAAAATTCATTAAAATTTTCTCTGATTTCTTAATAGAATCTTAAAGAATTGCTGATAAAATCCTTATGCTAGATTAGAAGAGAAAGGGTTTTTGTATGAATAATAAGGCAAAAAAAATAGGTTCGTTGGTGCTTTCTTCAACGATGCTGTTGGCATCTGCCGGATGTAACAGCAAAAAGGCAGGAAAAGATAGAGAAACAATACCGGAGGATGCACCGTGGTATAACAGCACAAAAGTTAAATTGGAGAATCCTTATGCAGATAAAGATAACATATCACAGTTTGTGTATCAAAATGCAGTTTATTATAAGGACTGTATTTATGCTACGGCAGTAGGTATGTACGATTATAACGTTTTAGAAGCAGTGAAAGATCCTGATTTTGATTATAATAAACTCATGATCAGTTCAATATGCGAGTTCGACTTAAACGGAAAATTTATCAGAGAAATTCCTATAGCAGCAAGTAATTCTGAAGTAGATATTCTTGAACCTTCAGCAATGTCGATTCAGAATGACAAAATCAGAATCGATTGTATCGGCGGAAATGTAAACAGCAATAACTTAGTTAATTACTATGCTTATGTAGATGTTGACAACGAGACATTTGATTTTCATGAATTTAATGCATCTTCAAGTGATATGTCAGTGTTGAGTGACAGTATTACAGTCGGAGATTATAATGTGTGTCTTTTGCAGGATATATCAACAGAAAAATTAAATTATACCTTTGCAATAGTAAAGGATGATAAGATTGTAAAGACCATTGATATAGGTGAGGAATTAAATCTTGAAAATTTCTTTGTAAGCAATTTGATAGTATTAGACGATAATACTGTTGTTTTCTCGACGGACAATAATATAACAGGAGAATTAGATGTATCTGCAGGTACGATTACCGAGACAGATAAGGATTTAAACTTGGAGTATTATTACTTTCAGATCGCTCAGGACGGAAGATCATTTGCAATTGATAATTCAGGAATTCACACCTTAGATGAGAATCTTGAGATTGCCGATGTTATCGATTTTAACAACGTTAATGTAAATGTATCTGATGCTTCCAACGGTCAGGTTGTTTATGAAGGTGAGAATAAAGTGATTGAGTTTGTCGTTGATTATGAAAGCAACGCTACAATGCCTGACACATACATTTACTTATATGAGAAGGCAGATACTAATCCTAATGCAGGCAAGAAAATTCTCAACGTATATACACTTGATGACAGTATTTCATATTCTCAGGCAGAAGCCTTGGTAAAATTTAACGAGACCAATCCTGATTATTTTGCAAAAATGTCATATAGCAATCCTGTTGATTTATTCGGCGAAGAAAGTGAAAGCGAAGATGAAGGCAGCGGATATGAAGCGAAGGACAAAATATCCAATCAGCTTATGATGGATTTGATGAATGGTGACGGTCCGGACGTTATTCTCGGCGGATTTGATGTATCACAGCTTAACAATCCTGAATATTTGCTCGATTTAAATTCTTTTATCGACGGAGATAACGGAATAGACAGAAGCCTTTATTTCAATAATATATTTGAAGCCGCATTAACATCAGACGGTAAGATGTATCAGATTCCGGTAAGCTTTACTATGTGCGGAATTCTTGCTAAAAAGGAAGACGCAGGTGACAAAGCAGGATTCTCTTTTGACGAATATAATGATTTTGTGGATAAGGTATGTAACGGAGAAGATCCTATAAAATTATCTTCTGCTGATTATCTTATAAACTGCCTTTCATATGGATATACAGAGTATATTACAGACGGAAAGATTAACTTCGATACTGAAGAATTCAGAGCACTTGCTGAATTCGCAAAAGCAAACTTACCACTGGTAGTGGAAACAGAGGAAGATGAGAGTGTTAATATTTTTGGTTTGGCTCAACCGAAATTCAAGCCTAGCAACACTTACTTATACTCAGCACAGTCTTCTTTGTTAGAATTGGGTGCTGACAGCAGTAAGTCACTTTACGGATATCCTTCATCCAACGGTATGGGACCGGTTGCTTCTGTTTTTGGTTCTGCTGCAATTTCAGCCAATACAGATGAGGATACACAGAAGGCTTCTTGGGATTTTATTAAAGCAATGCTTGACGAGACTGTTCAGAGTAAAGAAGGATATGGAAATCCTGTATGTATCAATGCATTCAAGACAAAAACGGAAGAAGCTTTTGTTGCATTGAACTCTATATTTGAGACATACGAGAAAATGGGACTCGGTGAAGCAGAAATCAAGATGCTTGGATTGACAGAGTATCCTGATTCGATTAAAGATGACTATTTTGAGATGGCTGAGAAAATCAGCTGCGTTGATCGAACAGATACGGCTGTTGCTTCCATCATTTATGAGGAAATGGGTGCGTATTTTGCAGATCAGAAGGAGATAGAAGAAGTAATAGGCATAATGAATGACAGAGCACAGAAGGTTGTAGGAGAGCGTGCTTCCAATTAATTCTGTAATTATTCAGCATAATAATTTAACGGATGTCTCTTAACCGGGAGGCATCCGTTTTTTATGATAAGAAAGAATAGTAAATCATTAAATGTTGCCTTAATTTCTTAATGCTTTTCTGAATAATAACTGATAATATTTTCTGCGGTGACTATCGTTTATTACTAAAGAGTTGTGAATATAAGTAATATACAAAAAGATTTTTATTATCTTATTGTTAATATAGTCGTCTATTATTCGTAATATACTTGCGATAGAATTATTTTGTACTTTTATTGATAACATAGGGGGAATATATGCTACAGGTCAAGGAAATTTGTAAGCAGTACAAAACCGGTGATTTGGTTCAAACAGCACTGGATAAAGTATCACTTAATTTCAGAGATAACGAATTTGTTGCAATACTCGGTCCGTCAGGTTCAGGTAAGACAACTTTACTTAATATTATCGGTGGTTTGGACAGATATGACAGCGGTGATTTGATTATTAACAACATCTCCACAAAGAAGTATAAGGACAGAGACTGGGACTCATACAGAAATCATACTATAGGTTTTGTATTTCAGAGTTATTATTTGATTCCTCACCAGACAATATTATCAAACGTTGAATTGGCTCTTACAATTTCCGGTATTACAAGAGCTGAGAGAAGAGAACGTGCAATTAAGGCTTTGCAGGAAGTCGGATTGGGTGATCAGATTCATAAAAAGCCGACTCAGATGTCCGGCGGACAGATGCAGCGAGTAGCTATAGCAAGAGCACTTGTAAACAATCCGGATATTCTTCTTGCAGATGAACCGACAGGTGCACTTGATACCAAGACAAGTGTCCAGGTAATGGATCTTCTTAAGGAGGTTGCCAAAGACAGACTTGTTGTTATGGTAACTCATAATCCTGAACTCGCAGAGGAATATGCTACCAGAATTATTAAGCTTAAGGACGGAAATATCATAGGTGATACAGATCCTTACGAGCCTGAATCTAACGGTGAAGAGATTCTCGAGCATCAGAATATGGGTAAATCCTCAATGACTGTGGGAATGGCTGTATCCTTAAGTTTTAATAACCTTAAGACGAAGATTGCAAGAACCTTACTTACATCCTTCGCAGGTTCAATCGGTATTATCGGTATAGCGCTTATTTTGTCATTATCAACAGGTGTAAACAATTACATTAATGATATTCAGCGAGATACAATGACTTCTTATCCTATTACGATTCAGTCGCAGGCTATGGACTTGTCACAGCTTTTCGCAAGAGGAACTGATACGGAAAGCGAAGATGAGACACAAAACAAACATGACCATGAGTTGGATGCAGTATATTCAGATTCAATGTCTCTTGAGATGGCTTCAAGCATGGCAGGAAGTATAACTGAGAACAATCTCACACTTTTTAAGGAATATCTTGACGATGAGAATAATGAGATTCACAAGTATCTTAATGAGAACGGAATCGTATATTCTTATGACATGACTTATGATGTTTATGCTTATGATTCCGAAGGTGTATTTTTTAATACTAATCCTTATTCCGGCGGACAGACGATTAACAGTGCCATGGGAACATATTCTATGGAAACAAACCGCAATACTAATTTCTCCGAGATGCTTCCGGGTATCGGTGACAGTCTTGTAAGCGGTGAGATAATGGATAATTATGACATGGTTTATGGTAATTGGCCGACTAAATATGATGAAGTTGTATTAGTAATGAACCCGCGTAACGAGGTTGATCTCGGTGCACTTTATGAACTCGGTTATCTCTCAAACGAGGAATATAATGAGATGGCTGATAACTTTGTCAATATGGAGTCCTTTGAATTTAAGGATATAGTTCTCCAGTATGATGAAGTTTTAAATCACAGCTTTTATCTTATGACCGCTTCTGATATGTACGAGAAGGAAGATGATGGTTTATATACCTGCTTCAAGGATGATATAGAAAAAGTTGAAGCACATAAGGATAACGGAATTGAGCTTCACATTGTAGGTATCATCAGACCGGTTGACAGAGATTCAGCTTCAATCTACTCAACAATTGCTTATACAAATGCTCTTACACAGTATATGATGACACATACACAGGAAAGCGGTGTTGTATGTGATCAGATGGCTGATCCGGATACGAATGTTCTTAACGGATTCAGCTTTACGGTTGCATCAGATGAAGAGAAGATAACTGCGGCAAAAGAATATCTTACAGGGCTTACAAACAATGAGAAGGTTGAACTTTTCATGGGAATTCTTGAACAGTATTCAGGCGGTTCCGAAGATGTAAGAAGTCAGTATGCGGCAATGAGCGAGCAGGATATAGCTGATATGTTTGATGCTTCTTTGGCTCAGCTTGACAATGAGACTCTTATCGGATTCTATGATGAGTATATTGCAGGCGGAAGCTACGATGCAAATATGACGAGCTTCGGTTATGTTGATGAGAATTGTCCGTCTTCTATCAGCCTTTATACAAACAGCTTTGAGAATAAGGATAATATAGCTCAATGCATTAAGGAATATAATGATTCTCATTCTGAAGAAGATAAGATTACATATACAGATTATATCGGACTTCTTCTTTCTTCTGTAACAAAGATTATTAATATTATTTCTTATGTTCTTATTGCTTTTGTAGCCGTATCACTTATAGTATCTTCAATCATGATCGGTATTATTACTTACATATCCGTTCTTGAACGTACAAAGGAAATCGGTATTTTGCGAGCAATCGGTGCGTCAAAGAAGAATATCTCACTTGTGTTTAATGCCGAGACGTTTATTATCGGATTGTGTTCCGGTCTTATGGGTGTATTTGTATCATGGCTTTTGTTGTTCCCTGCCAATGCACTTATTCACTACATAGGTGATACAAACAATGTAAATGCAGTTCTGCCGTTGGGAGCAGCTGTTATCCTTGTTGTTTTGAGCACGGTGCTTACATTAATCGGAGGACTTATTCCTTCACGTAAGGCCGCTAAGATGGACCCTGTTGCTGCATTGCGAACAGAATAAAACTGATAAATATTATCTTTTGCAGAGATTCGGATTTTTATCTGAATCTCTGTTTTTTATCGCGAATTATCTATTAATTCTCGAAAATGTGATGTTATGGTAAAATAACACTCAAATGTAATCAGGAGGCTTTTATGTTACCCGTCGTAGAAATATATAATTCTTTACCGCAGGAAGCTGCAACCATAAGAGAGGATACTTTTCTTAACGAACAGGGATTCAGTGTTGAATTTGACGACATAGATAATTATGCAACACATATTCTGCTCAGAATGGGAGAAGAAGTTGTAGGAACATGCCGATTCTTCTATTCTGAAGAACGTAAATCCTATGCTATAGGGAGAGTTGCAGTTGTAAAAAAGTATCGCGGTAAGGGCTACGGCAGCATGTTGATTAAGGCTGCAGAGAAGGAAATTGTAAAGCTCGGCGGTACAAAAATATATATATCCTCTCAGTGTCGTGCATCGGATTTTTATGCCTCTTTGGGATATAAGAAGACAGGTTCGGAGTATATGGATGAGTTTTGCCCTCATATAGGAATGATAAAGGAAGTGAGTTAATATGGCAGAAAATAAGGAAGAGAATAATGTAAATGATATAGAAGAATGTCCGATTCATACATCCTTTACCAGTTATAAAAATGTCGGTGACGAAGGTTCTAATGGATCAGGTGCCGGCAAACATACCTATTTTAAGGGTATGTCAGTAGGATTCTACGGAGAAACCGATGATTACCGTGCTGTTATTCCTGCATTAGTTTTTTTCGATACGATTTTTATTATTATCGGAATAGCACTCATTTCAACAGGGGCTTCTCATGATGAGAATATATTGATAATACTGGGCGTCTTCATTATAGGGATTGCGATATATTATTTTGTGTCTCAGTGTATAAAACACCGTGGTACATGGAAGAAGCAGCGAGAATATGTAAAAGCGCAAAGGTTAAGAAAGAATTAAGTTGCTCGTAATTTCATTGACAAATTCATTTCAAGGTGATATCAATATGATATCACTTATTTTAATGAGTGAGGAAAGAAGGGATAAGTATGAGCATACTTGAAATAAAACACTTTTCTAAAAGCTACAGCAACAATAATAAAGCAACAGACGATGTGAATATCGTTGTCGAGAGCGGTGATATTTATGGCTTCATCGGACATAACGGTGCCGGAAAATCAACAACAATTAAGGCGACTGTCGGTGTGCTTGAATTTGAGGAGGGAGATATTTTTATTGATGGTAATTCAGTAAAAAAGGATCCCATGGCTTGTAAGAGAATAACTGCATATTTGCCTGACAACCCGGATTTATATGAGAATCTGACAGGTATTCAGTATCTTAATTTTGTAGCTGATATTTACGGAGTAAGTGCAGAAGATCGTGAAAAGAGGATTAAAGAATACGGTGACAGATTGGAAATAACATCGGCTCTCGGTGATTTGATTGAATCTTATTCACACGGAATGAAGCAGAAGGTGGCACTTATCTCTGCACTGATTCATGAACCGAAGCTTATCGTACTTGATGAACCTTTTGTCGGTTTGGATCCGAAGGCTGCACATACATTGAAGGAAATAATGCATGAGATGTGTGAACGAGGAAGTGCAGTATTCTTCTCAACACACGTTTTGGATGTTGCACAAAAGCTTTGTAACAAGGTGTGTATTATCAAGCAAGGCAAAATCGTGACACACGGAAGTATTGAAGAGATTATAGGAGACAGTTCACTTGAAGACGTCTTCCTTGAGATTACCGATGACAGTGAATCCCAAAGCGCGGATGTGGCTGATTCTTAAAAAGAGAAATCTTAAGGAGTTTTCTTGTACTTTTATAAGATAACGGAGAAAAGAAAATGAACAGGTCAAATATAATTTTACTTAAGAATATAATTATGGCGAGCAGCAGTCTGAACAAAGCAAGACATACTTCAGACAAGAAAGTTAAGCGTAGGGCTTGGGGTGCGCTGGCAATAGAAATCCTTCTTGGTACGATGCTTGCCGTATATGTCGGAATTACAGTTTACGGTTACGGTTATTATGGTATGGGAGATATCATACCGATGCTTCTCGGACTGGTAATTTGCTTGATTAGTTTTGTATTTACGTTTTTTAAAGCCGGTGGATATTTGTTGGCTTTCAGAGAATATGACATGCTGATGGCGATGCCGATAAAAACAAGCGGAATAGTATGGGCAAAGTTTATGCACATGTTTATATTGGGACTCAAGTGGTGTGCTTGGATCACAATACCGGTGATTATTCTGTATGGATATTTTATGCATCCTAATCCGACGGTATATGTCCTGTGGTTAATTCTTGTGCCTTTTATATCCTTGATTGCGACGGTTGCAGGTTCTGTTCTGTCAATACTGATAAGCGGCATAGGCGCAAACTTTAAACACAAGCGGGCAGTACAGACGATATTGACCGTACTATTGGTTTTGGCATGCTTCTTCTTGGAATTTATTATCGGCGCGGATGCTGATATGGAAATAAAGGATATGCTTGCGACTTTAAGAGAAGAGATTGAAAATGTTTGCAATGTGTTGCGTCCTGCTAAATGGTTTGCAGAGGCCATTAATGATGCTAAACCTCTCTCGATACTTTTGGTGATTTTGTCGGCAGTTGCTTTTACTGAATTGTTTATCAGAGTATTGAGCATTAAATACAAGAAGATTAATTCGAGATTAACGGCATCTTCTGCAAACAGAGATTTCAAGCTTAAGACTCAGAAGGCAAAGAATATATATATGACCATAGCATATAAGGAATTTAAGAGAATGACCTTCAGTACCACATATATGACCAATATTGCCCTTGGAGGAATATTAACAGTCATACTCGGTGTTGCAGCATTTTTTGTAAAGCCGGAGAGCCTTATGTCGGCTATACAAACGGGAGGAACCGGAGAAATACCGGAATACTTTACCTCATATGCCTTCTTGATTCCTGCTATACCGTTTTTTGCTTATTTGCTCGGAGGTATGATGATGTCAACTTGTTGTTCATTGTCATTGGAAGGAAAGAGTCTTTGGATTATTCAAAGCATGCCGATTGATGTAATGACATTACTTAAAGGAAAGATGCTTTTTAATATGCTTTTGATTACTCCCCCGGTAATGGTTGCGGTTCTCGGTTTGAGCTTTTGCCTGAAGGCCGGAGCAGTTAACTGGTTACTGTTTGAGATATTAAGCGTTGTGTTATGTGCGGCAGGTACGGTACGAGGTATGTGTTGCGGAGTAAGATTCGTAAAGTATGATTGGGTTAATGAAATTGAAGTAATTAAGCAGGGAACAGCTGCTACTGTATACGTGTTATCGCACATGTTCGGAATGATGATTCTTATTACTTTAGTAACGAGTTTGAGTGCGTATATTAACACCGCATTGATTAACGTTATTTTTATAGTTGCAGCGTCCGTATGGACTCTGTTGGATTACAGACATCTGTGCAGAATCAGTGCAAAAAGAAAGGTAATCTGAGTATTTTTAAATTTATATTAATAAATGTTTTATATTAAGGAGGATTGTATTATGAATGAAATTAAAGAAAAGGTTCTTAAGAACAAGAAATGCGGCATGCTTGTGTTGGTATTAACAATAGTTTTATATGTTGCTGCAATTGTTGCGCAGATAATCATAGAGGAACCGAATCCGTTATTGATTATATGGTTATCTCTGGGTTGGTTTCCTTGTATGGGACTTCGTATTCTTAAACCGCAGGAAGCTTTGGTTCTTACTTTGTTCGGTAAGTATTACGGTACTCTTAAGGGTGAGGGATTCTACTTTATTAATCCTTTCTGTGTTGCAGTTAATCCAGCTTACGAGACCAAATTATCACAGAGCGGTGATGTACAGAACGGCAGCACAACAAATGTGATTTCTTCTTTATCTGCGGCAGCAACCGCTTCTTCCGCTGCTAAGAAACAGCCGAATATGAAGATGTCTCTTAAGATTATGACACTTAATAATTCCCGCCAGAAGATAAATGACTGCCTCGGTAACCCTATAGAGATCGGAATAGCAGTAACCTGGAGAGTTATTGATACTGCAAAGGCTGCATTTAATGTAGATAACTATAAGGAATATTTATCGCTTCAGTGTGATACTGCACTTCGTGATATCGTTCGTATTTATCCTTATGATGTTGCCGAAAATGTTGACACCACGGGTGACGGTATTGCCGATGAGGGTTCACTCAGAGGTTCCAGCGAGATAGTAGCTGCACGTATTAAGGATGAGATACAGCGCAAGGTTGAGATTGCCGGAATTGAAATTATTGATTCACGTATTACATATCTTGCATATGCAACCGAGATAGCAGCAGTAATGCTTCAGCGTCAACAGGCTTCAGCTATAATCGATGCACGTAAAATGATTGTAGATGGTGCGGTAGGCATGGTAGAAATGGCTTTGGAGCGTTTGAGTGAGAAGAATACTGTTGAGCTGGATGAGGAGCGTAAGGCTGCCATGGTATCAAATCTCCTGGTAGTTTTGTGCGGTAACCACGATGCACAACCTGTAGTAAATTCAGGCAGCTTATATTAAGAGTGTCTCACAAGGAGTGAATGATGGCTGATAAAGATAATTCAAAGAAACAAATACCGCTTCGACTCTCATCCAAGCTGTATGATGCTTTGGCATCTTGGGCGGAGGATGATTTCAGATCCGTAAACGGCCAGATTGAATATCTTTTATCCGAGTGTGTCCGACAACGTAAAAAGAATGGTAAGTATGTCTCAGACGAGTTGGATATTCCTCCGGATTTGGATATTAAATAATAAAAAGCATTGACAATTAATACTCTGATGTGGTATTTATTATTTGATTTTTGTTGTGTTGATTAATAGAACATAAATCAATAAGACCACCTCATTAAGAGGTTGAGGCCATACGGACAGCCGGGTCTGCCGCCGATAGGCATTTTCTCTGATGAAATGCCGTTATTGATTGCGGGATATAGTTCATATTATATTCCGAGAGTTAAGAGCTCAAATTTTATAAGTTGGTTTCTTATAAACCTAAAAAAGTGCAAACGCGCTGACTTGTGAAACAGTCAATAAGAGTGGTAGGGATGCCGGTGACTCTGTAAACAACTGTTAAGACCTTATAAGGGTAAGTTTTCGCGTTTAAGAGAAGGCTTACCCTTTTTGTTTGCACAGAAAAGAAGGATGTTATGAATCAGAACAGAGCACCGATATATGAGGCTTTAGATAATTTTAAACGGCAGAGAGTCGTTCCGTTTGATGTGCCGGGTCATAAGCGCGGAAGAGGGAATCCGGAGCTGGCGGAATTTCTCGGTCAGAAGTGTGTCGGAATAGATGTTAACAGCATGAAGCCGCTTGATAATCTGTGCCATCCTATTTCTGTTATTCGCGAAGCGGAGGAGCTTGCCGCCGATGCTTTCGGAGCAGCTCATGCATTCCTTATGGTAGGCGGTACTACAAGCTGTGTTCAGAGTATGGTTTTATCTGTATGTAAAGCAGGAGACAAAATAATACTTCCGCGTAATGTTCACAGAAGTGTAATTAATGCTTTGGTTTTGTGCGGTGCCGTACCGGTATATGTTAACCCTGAGGTTGATATAAGGTTGGGAATTGCTCTCGGTATGAAGAGAGAACAGGTTCAGAAGGCCATAGAGGAGAATCCTGATGCGGTAGCTGTTTTTGTAAATAATCCTACGTATTACGGTATATGCTCTGACCTGAAGGCAATTGTGGATATGGCTCATAAGGCAGGAATGTTGTGTCTTGCTGATGAAGCACACGGTACACATTTTTATTTCGGAGACAATCTTCCGATATCAGCAATGAAGGCAGGTGCCGATATGGCTTCGGTATCAATGCATAAGAGCGGCGGAAGCCTTACGCAGTCAAGCTTTCTTTTGACTTCAGATGCTTTATCCGAAGGTTATGTAAGACAGATAATTAATCTTACTCAAACCACATCTGCAAGTTACCTTCTTATGTCCAGTCTTGATATTTCGAGAAGAAATTTGGCTCTGCGCGGTAAGGAAATCTTCGCTCAGGTGCTCAAGAATGCAGAGTATGCCCGTGATGAGGTTAATCAGATTGACGGATTCTATGCTTTCGGAAAAGAGCTTGTTAACGGTGACAGTGTATATGATTTTGACCCGATTAAGCTGAGTATTCATACTCTCGATATAGGAATGGCCGGAATTGAGGTCTATGACATTTTGAGAGATGAGTATGATATTCAGATAGAGTTCGGTGATTTGGGTAATATTCTTGCATATCTTTCAATCGGTGACAGAATTCAGGATATTGAGAGACTTGTAAGTGCGCTTGCCGAGATAAGGAGACTATATAAGAAGAATCCTACCGGTATGCTGTCGCAGGAATATATCGATCCTATTGTAGTGAAGAGTCCTCAGGAGGCATTTTATGCTGATAAAGAGAGTCTTCCTATAAATGAGACATGCGACAGAATCGTAAGTGAGTTTGTAATGTGTTATCCGCCGGGAATCCCGGTTTTGGCACCGGGCGAGAAGATAACACCTGAGATACTTAAATATATTAATTATGCCAAGGAAAAGGGCTGCAATATGACAGGACCTGCCGACGCAGATATAAACTTTTTGAATGTACTTAAGAATTGAGGATTAGGTTAATGGATATTTGGTTCAGTGAGAGTCATACCCCTGATGTTAAGTTGTCATTAAGAGTCACAAAACAGCTTTTCTCTGAGATCAGCGATTATCAGTCGGTAGAAGTTCTGGAGACACCGGAATTCGGAAGAGTTCTTGTTCTTGACGGAAATATCATGCTTACGGAGCGAGATGAGTTCATATACGATGAGATGATTACGCATGTTCCTATGGCAGTTCATCCGAGCATAAAAAATGTTCTTGTAATAGGTGTCGGTGACGGTGGTGTAGTAAAGGAGCTTACCCGTTACGAGCAAATTGAGAGCATCGACATGGTCGAGCTTGATGAGGTCGTTGTTCGTGCGTGCCGCAATTATCTTCCTGAGAATGCTTGCCGTCTGGATGACGAGCGAGTTCATATTACGTACGGTAATCCTTTGAAATTTATTCGAAAATGTGAGAATAAATATGATTTGATTATAGTAGATTCAAACGATCCGTTCGGACCGTCCGAAGGCTTATTTACGAAGGAATTCTACGGCAATTGCTACAATGCTCTTAAGGATGACGGAATTATGGTAAATCAGCAGGGCAGCCCGTTCTATCAGGAGGATGCGGTAGCCATGCAGCAGAGCCATAAAAGAATTGCAGGAACCTTCCCGATATCAAGAGTATATCAGGCGCACATTCCTACTTATGCCGCAGGCTATTGGACGTTCGGTTTTGCAAGTAAAAAGTATCATCCTATTGACGATTTGGATGCTGAACAGTGGAACAGTAAGCACCTGAGAACGAGATACTATACGACCAGACTTCATAAGGGCGCATTTTATCTCCCTGCTTTTCTTGAGGAATTACTTGAGGAGGTTGAGTCAAAATGATTAAGCCTAATATAGAGACCTTCATCGGATGCGAAGCTGACTTTGATGAAGCAACAACGGTTATCTTCGGTGCTCCGTTCGATTCAACCGTAAGCTACAGACCGGGCTCGAGATTCGGTCCAGCTGCCATAAGACACGAGAGCTACGGTATAGAGATTTACAGTCCCTATCAGGATAAGGAACTTGAAGACTTTAAGATTTGTGACAGCGGTGATATAGAGCTGCCGTTCGGTGCTCCTGATACCGCTTTGGATATGATTACCGAGCGCAGCCGTGAGATAGCAGGTAACGGTAAAATACCGGTTATGCTCGGAGGTGAGCATCTTGTAACATTGGGCCAGCTCAGAGCATTAAATGATAAATATCCGAAAATTCATGTTATTCAGTTTGATGCACATTCCGATTTGAGAGATGATTATCTCGGTGTTAAATTAAGTCATGCCTGTGTTATGAGAAGAGCCTTTGAACTTAGTAATGTGGAGATGATACATCAATTCTGCATTCGAAGCGGCGAGAAAACAGAATTTGAATTTGCTTCTGAGAACACGGATATGCACAAATTTAATTCGGAAGGTCTTGATGAAGTTGTTAATCAATTGTCCGACGGTACACCGGTATATCTGACAATTGATCTTGATTGTCTCGATCCTTCCTGTATGCCGGGTACAGGTACACCGGAAGCAGGCGGAATAAACTTTACAGAGCTTCTTAATGCGGTTGTTAAGATAGGCAAATTAAATATAATAGGAGCCGATATCAATGAATTGGCACCTAATTTGGATACTTCGGGGCAGTCAACGGCACTTGCCTGTAAATTATTAAGAGAATTATTAATAGCAATACAGAAATAAGGGAGGACATAAAATGAGCAGAGTTTTAATTATCGGTTGCGGCGGAGTTGCTTCAGTTGCCATAAGTAAATGCTGTATGGTAAGTGATGTTTTTGAAGAGATATGCATAGCTTCAAGAACTAAGTCTAAGTGTGATGCATTGGCAGAGAAGCTGAGACCTGTTACGAAGACCAAAATCACAACAGCTCAGGTTAATGCTGACAGTGTTGAGGAGCTTGTAAGTCTTATAAACGAATATAAGCCTGATCTTGTAATGAATATTGCTCTTCCTTATCAGGATTTGACTATCATGGATGCATGTCTTGAATGCAATGTAAATTATATGGATACGGCTAATTATGAGCCGGAGAATACCGATGATCCGGAGTGGCGCGCAAAATATGAGAAGCGCTGTGAGGAGAAAGGATTTTCTGCTTATTTCGATTATTCATGGCAGTGGGCTTATAAGAAAAAGTTTGAGGATAAAGGACTTACCGCACTTCTGGGCTGCGGCTTCGATCCGGGCGTTACTCAGGCTTATTGTGCTTATGCCAAGAAACACATTTTCGATGAGATAGATACAATAGATATTCTCGATTGTAACGGCGGTGATCACGGTTACGCATTTGCCACGAATTTTAATCCTGAGATTAATTTGAGAGAGGTATCGGCTCCTGGAAGCTACTGGGAGGACGGTCATTGGATAGAGATTCCGGCGATGTCGATTAAGCGTGAATACGAGTTTGATAAGGTCGGAAAGAAGGATATGTATCTGCTTCACCACGAGGAGATAGAGTCGTTGGCTTTGAATATTCCTGAGGTAAAGAGAATCAGATTTTTTATGACCTTCGGACAGAGCTATCTTGACCATATGCGTTGTCTCGAGGATGTCGGCATGCTTAATACAACACCGATTATGTATGAGGGAAGAGAGATAGTTCCTATTCAGTTCCTTAAGGCACTCCTTCCGGACCCTGCAAGTCTCGGCCCGCGAACAAAGGGTAAGACTAATATCGGTTGTATTTTCACAGGCCGTAAGGACGGCGTTGAGAAGAAGTGGTATATCTACAATGTATGCGATCATGAGGAATGCTATAAAGAGGTAGGTTCACAGGCTATAAGCTATACTACCGGTGTTCCTGCTATGTGCGGCGCTTTGATGATGCTTAAGGGACTTTGGATTAAGCCGGGCGTATTTACCGTTGAGGAGATGGATCCGGATCCTTTCCTTGAGGCTTTGGACAAGTATGGCTTACCAAGGTCTGTTTCTGATAATCCTGATTTAGTTGAGTGATAAAAATGAGCGATATTTCTGTCGAGAAAGTAGAGATATTAAAGGGACTTAATACACCCTGTTATGTTATAGATGAGCAGAGACTGGTCTATAATGGAGAGATTCTGAAGGACGTGGCTGCTAAGTCAGGTGCCAGAATTTTGTTGGCTCAAAAAGCTTTCTCGAATTATGATTTTTATCCCCTTTTATCTAAGTATATTGCTGGAACTGAAGCTAGTGGTTTATATGAAGCGAGGCTTGGCGCTGAGTATATGCCAGATGGCGAGAACCATGTTTTTTGTGCTGCCTATAAGGATGAAGATTTTGATGAAGTACTGAAGTATAGTAATCATATTGTGTTCAATTCTGTGGCACAGCTTAGGAAGTTTGGATATAAAGCCAAGCTGTGTGGCAAGAGTATAGGACTTAGAATTAATCCTGAGTGTTCTACACAGGAAGGACATGCTATCTATGATCCATGTTCTTCCCAAAGTAGATTGGGTGTAACCAGAAGTGAATTTAATAGGCAGATGAATGATGAGCTTATAGGCTTGATTGATGGACTTCATTTTCATACGTTGTGTGAGCAGAATGCAGATAGCCTCGAGATAACGCTTCAAGCAGTTGAACAGAAATACGGTGATATTTTAAGTCTGGATAATATTCGCTGGATAAATATGGGTGGTGGGCATCACATCACTCGAGAGAACTACAATCGTGATTTGCTTATTCAATTAATAATAAACATCAAAGCTAAGTATAAGCTTGATAACGCATATCTTGAACCTGGTGAGGCGGTTGCTTTAAATGCAGGTTACCTTGTTACTGAGGTTCTTGATATCGTAAATAATGGAAACAATAAAATAGCAATAATCGATGCTTCTGCAGCCTGTCATATGCCAGATGTAATTGAAATGCCGTATTTGCCACCACTCCTTGGTGCTATAGCAGTAGAAAATCAGGCAGAGTGTGGTTCTAATGAATATATATTAGCAGGGCCAACCTGTCTTGCTGGAGATAGTGTCGGAAAGTACATTTTCGAGAATGAGCTACATATTGGTGATAAACTGATATTTAAGGATATGGCTATCTATACTACTGTAAAGAACAATACATTTAATGGTATGAAGTTACCATCAATATATTCGCTTGGTTCTGATATGCAAGTTAACCTAATTAAATCTTTCGATTATGATGATTTTAGGGAGCGTTTGGGAAAGTGATATAATATAGGTGGAGATTTAGTTTTAGGAGTACAGGTTTATGGGAAAAAGAGAGATTAAAATAATATCTTATGATTGTCCAGGTTGTGGCGCAACAGTACAGATAGATGCTGACCAGACTGAGGCAAAGTGTGAATATTGTGGAGTTTCTTTTAAAATTGAGGAAGAGAAGCAACAGCCAGCTTCTAATACTAATGTGGTTAATCCTATTTCTGGTGCGATTGCCAGTACAGTTAAAACAATTGGTAAAATATATATTGGCATTATTGCCGTAATTGGTGTTATTGTTTTGATTGCAATTATTTCTGCTATTACTAATCTTAACTCTGATAGCGTATCGAACAGTACAACAGTACAGATAATAGAAGCTGACCCATTTGAGAATTTGGAAGTCAAGCTGGACGATGCGGCGCCTTGGGGAACGATTTCTTATGTTCGTGGCAAAGTCGATGGATATAGTGTTGAATATTCTGTCGATAAATCAAAAAAATTATCGAATGGTGATATTGTTACCATAAAGGCTGAACCTAGAGACGGATATGAATGGACAAGAGATTCATATGAGTATACTGTTGAAGGTCTTGATACCGTTATTACAGATATTTCTATGTTGAGTGAAGAAGATATCGAATTAATTACCTCAGTAGCTAAAGAGGAAATTCAGAAAAAATGGGATGAGGTATTTGATGATAGTGATGAGACTATTACTGCGGAAAGTATTAATCTTCAGATAAATTTATACAAGACGTACTTGAATATTAGTGACAGTGATTACTATTCACCCTATTTAGATAGTAACTCTGTTCTTGTTGCTTTTGAGACAACATATACTATAGATAGCAAGGATTATACTTTATATCAGTTTGCAACTCTTGATGATGTAATAATCGAGCCTGATAACAGTATGGTTGCTGATTTTAATACCATTTGGTGTAATGGATATTTGAATTTAGGTGATTACGGCTTTAATCATTATTGTGGTATATCTGCATATGAAAGTGTGTTGAAAATGGAGTCTGATATGAAGAGGACAGACTTCACGCTTATTAAATAATTTTTCTCGAAAATGCGTCCTAAACTACTTTACAACTGAGCAGGCAGATTATATAATTTGCTTGTTGGTTTAGTAATAGTAAACTTCAAGTTTATTTTACTTTGTTTTGAGGGCGCGGAGAAGTACATGGAAATAGGTCAGAAGATTAAGTTTTTACGTCAACTGAATAACTTAACTCAGGAGGAACTCGGTGACAGATGCGAACTGTCCAAGGGTTTTATTTCTCTTTTGGAGAGAGATATGACATCCCCTTCGATTCAGACACTTAAGGATATTCTTGAGGCCTTGGGAACAGATTTGGCTTCGTTTTTTAATGATGCTGAAGAAGACGAGAAGGTTGTTTTCGGTAATGATGATTATGCAGTAAAAAAGGACAGTGAACTTGGTAATGAGATTTGCTGGCTGATTTCCAATGCACAGAAAAATGAGATGGAGCCGATACTTCTTACACTTGAACCAAACGGCAAAACATATCCTGATAATCCTCACGAGGGCGAGGAAATCGGTTATGTAATCGAAGGCAGTATAACAGTGGTAATCGGTAATAAGAAATATGCTGCGGGGAAGGGAAACAGTTTCCTTATAAAGCCTGACAAACCACATTATTTAGTTAACAGAGGCAAGAGAGTTGCCAAAGTGATTTGGATTTCCACACCGCCGAGTTTTTAATTATATTTTCGAAAATGATACGAAAAAATGCAGAAAGGACAGCAGAGATTTCTATGGAGAATAACAGTATAAAAGCAAAACAGCTTCTCGAAGATTCAACCGGTAAGGAACATATTATCGAGATAAAGGATTTGTGCAAAAGCTTTGATGATTTGCAGGTTCTTAAAAATATAACTTTTTATATTCGTAACAATGAATTCATTACGCTTCTCGGACCTTCAGGCTGTGGTAAATCCACTACTCTCAGAATTATTGCGGGTTTTGAGACGGCAGATTCGGGTATTGTTAATTTTGAAGGCGATAATCTTCTTACTGTTCCTGCTCACAAGAGACATATTAATACTGTTTTTCAGAGATATGCTCTTTTTCCGCATTTGAATGTGTTTGATAATGTGGCTTTCGGACTGCATTTACGTAAGGTTCCTAAGCAGGAGGTTAACGAGAGAGTTAAGAAAGCACTTAAGACGGTAGGTCTTGAAGGTTATGAGGAAAGATATATAGATCAGCTTTCCGGAGGACAGATGCAGAGAGTGGCTATAGCAAGAGCCATTATTAACAGACCGCGTGTTCTTCTTCTTGATGAGCCTTTGGGAGCTCTCGATTTGAAGATGCGTAAGGAAATGCAGATTGAGCTTAAAGAGATGCAAAGAGAGCTCGGAATTACTTTCGTATATGTTACGCACGATCAGGAAGAGGCTCTTACAATGTCTGATACCATTATTGTCATGAAGGACGGTATCATTCAGCAGATAGGCACTCCTATTGATATTTATAACGAGCCTAAGAATGCATTTGTAGCTGAGTTTATCGGTGAATCGAATATCATACCGGGAACGATGAAGAAGAGTCTTGAGGTTACTTTTGCCGGAAGAACCTTTGAGTGTGTGGATTCCCTTTTCGCGGAGATGAAGGAAGGGGAGACGAACGAGGTTGATGTTGTTATCAGACCTGAAGATATATATGTAAAGGAAGAGAATGAGAAACACATAAACGGAACGGTCGAAAGCATCGTTTTTAAGGGTGTTCATTATGAGATTATGGTTAACGGTGATAACGGCGTTGAGTGGATGATTCATGACGTTGATCCGGTTTGTGTTGGACAACGTGTGGGACTTACGTTTGATCCTGATGATATTCATATAATGCGCAAATCCGATTTCTCGCCTAAGCTCGGAGAGTTTGGTGCTAAGGGTGTAGATAAGGATGATGAGAAGGATGACGAGGCTGAAGAGGAATAATGAGCAAGCTTAAAGCACAAATTAAATTAATGCCTGTACATGTTCTTATTTTGTGTATAGTGAATTTTCTGTCGCTGGTTGCGATGTTTATTCCTATGTTCGAACTCAGTGTGCAGTATCTTACACGTAAGGTATATTCTAATTTTACCTTGCTTATCGATTCAAAATTGCACATCGCACTCAGATCAAATACTGTCGATTTGAATTTTTTGAGTGTCGGCGCAATTGCCTTTGTGGCAACGATAATTGTGAGTGTTGCGGCTCTTACGCTGTCACTCAGCTATAATTTGTATTCAGGTAACAAGGCAAAGAGAAGACTCGGTTTTATTGCAATTGCGGTGCTTCTTGTTTTCAGAGGACTTCTGCACATGTATGTTTTATCAAACATGATTACGCAGAATACGCTTGATGAGCAGGGAATGACCGCTCAGACTCTGTATGCTACGCAGAATCTTGTAGGCAATATACTGGTTCTTCTTATATTTATAGGAATTGTGGCTGCTGTTTACGGAGCTCTTGATTTGAAGATGCATCTCAAGCTTTTGTCATATCCATACATGGCTTGGATTGTTGTTTTTACAATACTTCCGCTTCTTCTTATCGGCTTCAGAGCATTTTTTGCAGAGACTTCCGGCGGTTATACCTTTACCCTGCAGGGCTTCGATGTGCTCTTTGAGAATAAGACGGTAACAACTGATTTTTACGGTATGCGAGTTACGCTGCAGGAATATTTCTCTGTATTTCTGCGTTCGCTTGATTACGGTGTGTGGACCACAATAGGATGCCTTATTATCGGCTATCCTATCGCGTATATTGTTGCTGCCAGAACCAAGAAAATGCATAAGAACAGCAATGTTCTTCTTGTTCTTCTTGTGCTTCCGATGTGGATGAATACCATGCTTCGTACATATGCATGGAGAGCCCTTCTCTCGAAAGCGGGAATCATAAACACACTGTTTATGGAGTGGGGATGGATAGAAGAGCCGATTCTCTTCCTGAAGAATCCTGTTTTGTCAGATATTTTGACTAAGCTTGTAATGATAAATGATTTTCTGCCGTTTATGATTATGCCGATATATACTGTTTTGCTTAAGATTGACCACAGTCTGATAGAGGCTTCGCAGGATCTTGGCGCTTCAGCTGCAAAAACCTTTACAAAGGTTACTTTGCCGCTGTCACTTCCGGGTGTGATATCAGGAATACAGATGGTATTTATGCCGTCACTTACATTCTTTATGATACCTGATATCTTGAGTGAAGGTTCAATTACGACTATCGGACAGACAGTACAATCATTCATTCTTAATGAGAGCAAGGCATATCAGCAGGCCGGGAATGTTTTGTCACTGATGCTTCTCATTTTTGTACTGTTTACCATGCGTATACTGCGTAATCAGGACAAGGATGCTAATGCGGGAGGTATGGTATTATGAAGACAAGAAGATTTTTGCATAAGCTTGTGCCTGATACGTATATAGCACTTGTAATGCTTTTTCTGTATCTGCCTATTATTGTACTTATCGTATATTCATTTAACAGTGTATCAAAGTCGTTTATCTGGGGTGAATTCACATTGGATCACTATAAGAATTTGTTCAACGGAAGCGACGGAAGTGAATTATTCGATGCATTAATTACTACGTTGAGGATTGCAGCCATTGCATCTGTTGCGTCTACTTTTATTGCTGTTGTAAGCTGTCTCGGAATGCAATATCTGAATAAGAAATTACAGAGTGCATTGATGAGCCTTACTTATATTCCTAATGTAATGCCTGAATTGGTAACCGGTATATCATTTATGCTGTTGTTTGCTTTTCTCGGTTTACAGAAGGGACAGATTACATTGATTTTATCGCATATAGCATTTTGTATTCCGTATGCCGTATTATCGATAAGTCCTAAGCTTAAGCAGTTGGATAAAAATCTTGCCGAGGCTGCAATGGATTTGGGAGCTACCGAGTGGCAAACCTTGAGGCTTGTTATTATTCCTGAGATTATGCCGGGTATATTGTCTTCGATTTTGCTTACGTTTACCATGTCAGTAGATGATTATCTTGTAAGTAACTTTAATGCCGACAGTACGATTCAGACGTTGCCTATGAAGATTTATGCCATGGCCAAGTTTGGTGTTAATCCTAAGATGAATGCTCTTACAACACTGATGTTTGTTGTTATTTTGGTTTTATTGATTCTATCCAACGTCAGCGGCGCGAAGGGCAAGAAAAGCAAAAAGAACGGTTGATATTTATATCGCCGACTTCATTATAAATTTTATGTAAGATAAGGAGAAGAAAATGAGAAAGTCTGTTAAATCAATTGTTGCAGGTGCATCCGTAACGGCTTTTATGGCAGCATCCATGCTTGCTTGTACAGGTTGTGACAGCCGTCAGGAGTTAATTATTTATAACTGGGGTGAGTATATTGCAGAGGATACAGTCAGTAAGTTTGAGGCTCAATTCCCACAGTATAAGGTTGTATATCGTACTTTCGAGACGAATGAGACAATGTATCCGAATCTCGACAAGTCATATGATGTTATCGTACCTTCTGAATATATGGTTTGCCGCCTTATAAGAGAAGAGAGAATTCAGCCTATAGACTGGTCGTTAATTCCTAATGCCACTGAATATATGGATCCTATGTTTAATAATCTTCAGTATGATCAGGATAAAGCATTGTCAGACGAAGTTTTGGATTTTGCTGTTCCGTATCTTTATTGCACCGTAGGTCTTATTTATGATGCCAATAAGATTACCCTTCCCGAAAATGTAACTGATGCAAAGACAATATGGTCTATAGTATTTGATTCAGCAAACGCAAATGAGATTGGTATGTATGATTCAATGCGTGAGTCAATCGGTACAGCCTTGAACTATTTGGGTTACTCCATTAACTCAATGAACGACAGCGAGCTTCAGGAGGCTCTTGACCTTCTCATTAAACAGAAGTCAGAGATTAAGCCTACATACGGTGTCGATAATCTTAAGGATAAAATGGTATCAGGTGAGTTGACGGCTTCCGTAGCATGGTCAGGCGATCATATTGTTATGCTTGACAGAGTTGCAGAACTCGGTCGTGAGAATGAGGTTGATTTGAGATTGGTGGTTCCTGAAGGTTCAAACTGGTCAGTAGATATGATGTGTATCCCTTCAAATGCAAAAAATGTTCAGGGTGCTCATGATTTTATTAACTTTATGTACAATCCTGAGATTGCACTTGCCAACTGTGAATATGTCGGTTACTCAACACCTAATACAGAAGCAAAGAAAATGTTGGATCCGGAGGTAGCAAATAATATCTATTACTATCCTGATGAGCACTTATTCTCTTCGTTAGAGGTTTATTATTCTTCATCTGATATTGAAGAAAAGTATACCGAAATATGGAATACCGTTAAGGCAAGCAACTAATTTTGGTTAAAAGCTGTTAAAAAATGAACTTTTCTCTTGTTAAATGCAAGCGAATAATTATATAATATATGGTGGTACATGTATATAGTTGTTTTGGCGAATTAGAATATCTTTTTTCGCCAAAAAACAAAAATAAATGCATTTATTTTTTAAGACGGGAGTTTTTTGTTATGGGCAAGAAGTCTATTAAAGAAAATAAAAACATCTATCAGACCACCAGAGAGAATCTTGAGCTTACAAGAGAGAAGGCGTCTGATTTATTAAATATTATTTCTGCTGACAGAATAGAGAAGATTGAAAGCGGTAAGTCACTTCCGCATCCTGATGAGGTTCTTCTCATGTCAGAGTGCTATAAGGTACCGTCTCTTTGCAATTACTATTGTTCACACGAATGTCCGATTGGAAAGGTATATGTGCCAGAGATTAAGGAGAAGGAGCTTCCGCAGATTGTACTTGAGATGCTTGCTACACTTAATGCTATCAATAAGGATAGAGAGAGACTTATTGAGATTACCGCCGATGGTGAGATAACTTCAGATGAGATGAAGGATTTCAAAGCAATCCAGGAGAAGCTTGAACAGATATCTGTTGCTTCTGAATCACTTCAGCTTTGGATTAAGAAAGCAATATTTGACGGCAAGGTAAAAGATTAAGCGCT
>JAKSRF010000089.1 GCA_024403755.1 Clostridia bacterium | reverse complement strand
AATCGACGATTGTGATGTGTAGAACCGAACAAACACATCACAAACAGCAAAAAATAGACAATTGTGATGTGTATATGTTTTTTATGAAGGGATAGAGATGATTATGGAACTTATAGATTTATTAAAGAGAAGACAAATGCGTCTGAATAAAATCGTAAACGGAATTAATAGGATTCTAAAAGATTTGCCACCGCAAAAACTGTATGTAAGTAATGATAAAAGAATTGGAAAAATCAGATTTTATTCAGCTTCAGTCAGTAATTCTGCCGACAGAACTTATCTTAAGCCAGATACTGATATGAATACTATAAAAATGCTCAGTACAAAAAGATACTTAGAGAACTCACTAAAAACTGCTCTGAAAGAAAGAGAGGCTATCGACGAATTAGTTGAATTCTATGATGTGAACGAAGGGAAATTATGTCATCAAATATATGATTCTCTGGATGAAAGTTTAAAGGAAGTAACAGATCATTGTTTATTATCTGATATTGAATATGCAAAGTGGTGGCAGTCATGTGATTATGAGCATAAAATGTTTAATGAGTATGACAGTACGGAATATATTACTGATCGCGGTGAGCGCGTTCGTTCAAAATCGGAATTGTTAATTGCTAATATGTTGAATAAGTTATCAATTCCATATAGATATGAGTGCAAACTTGTTTTGAAGAACGGAAAGGTTATTTATCCTGATTTTACTATTTTGAGAATTAGGAGCAGAGAAGAGAACTACCTTGAGCATTGTGGAATGATGGGAGATATGCATTATCAGAATACGATGTGCGAACGAGTGAATCTTTATGCGGAAAATGATATAATTGTAGGGAAGCAGTTGTTTTTGACTTTCGAATCCGGTGATTGTCCGCTGAAAACCAAAGTGATTAGGAATACTTTACAATCGCTTTTCGGAGAAAAAGATTCGTAATAAATAATCTTATTGACATAAAAGTCCTTTTTTGGTACTATATCTCGGTGACCGCATGCGCCGGGCTTTCTTTAAACATGTCTATATGAGGTGTGCCTAGGCAGAGCAGCGAGACTGGAAGAACAGGAGGACACATAATGTACGCAGTAATTTTAACAGGCGGTAAGCAGTACAAGGTAGCTGTAGGTGATGAAGTATTCATCGAGAAGCTCGAGGGCGAGGCCGGCGATTCAATTACATTCGACAACGTTTTGGCTGTTGCAGATGACAATGGTATCAAGGCTGGCGCTGATCTTAAGGCTTCAGTTGCAGGTGAGATCGTTAAGCAGGGCAAGAACAAGAAGGTTGTTGTTTTGAAGTATAAGGCTAAGAAGGGCTATCGTCGTTCTAATGGTCATAGACAGCCATATACACGTGTACGTATCACAGCTATCAACGCTTGATTCGGGTTTGATGTATGATTAGGGTCATAATAAGGCGAGATGAGGACAGAAGCATTACTTCATTTAACATGACAGGACATGCAGGTTACTCAGAGGCTGGTTCGGATATTGTATGTGCCGGTGCTTCTACATTATTTTATACGGCAGCTAATGCTTTAGAGAAGATTTGTGGAATTACAGACACGGCAGTTATAGATGAAGATGTCGATAATGATTTCGTAAGCGGAAGTATTATTCTTCCGGATATTTACGATAAAGATGTTAAAGACAGAGCACAGGTTATTATGGCGACGGTTGTTACCGGATTTATATCTTTGGCTTCTTCAGTCAATGAAGGCGGTAATAAGTACATCGAGATTTTTGAAAGTTAATTTGACACAACGGAGGTGTAAGCTATGCTTAAGATGAATTTACAGCTCTTCGCTCATAAGAAAGGTATGGGATCCACTAAGAATGGTCGTGATTCCGAGGCTAAGAGATTAGGAGCAAAGAAGGGTGACGGTCAGGTAGTTTTGGCCGGTAATATTCTTGTAAGACAGCGTGGAACAAAGATTCATCCTGGTACAAATGTTGGTATCGGTTCTGATGATACTCTTTATTCACGTGTTGACGGACGCGTTAAGTATGAGCGCGTTGGTAAGGACAAGAAGCAGGTTAGCGTTTATCCTGTAGAATAATCCTTATTGCTTAATTTAATAAGTAAATACAGCCTGTAAGATTTTTGTCTTACAGGCTTTCTTTATCTCGGCAATTTGTTTTACGATATTGTCATTCATTCACTACGTTTGCCGCGTCGTTTGCCGCGTCGTTTGCCGCATTGTCTGTTGCAACGTTTGCCGCATTGTCTGCATTCGCTCTGTTCATATGCAATTGCGAAGCTGAGTTTTTACCGTTTGATCTGCATATTTTGAAGAAGACAGATACATCTTGTCTATATTCTCTGTTACAAGCGGTTCTCTGACAAATTCATCAATTTCAATGCCTCCGTTTGCAGTTAACAGACAATTGTCAGTCTCGTTAAGATGGGTAACGGCAAGAGCTACGGCAGGTCTGTAATCGGCTGTCTTCAAATCATTGTTAATTCTGCTTATCAATGAGTCGATGCTTGTAAAACGTCCGAATCTGATGGAACCCTGCCAATTATTACGGATGTTTGTCTCATCAGGAAAGAATAGATTTCTATCTTCATCGGCAAACGGCCCTGCTCCGTGTTTTGTCATGTAGGTTCTTGTTACATAAACGGCTTCATCCAATTGAAGTCCCAAATAATCCAGGAATTTAACAGGATTATAAAGACCTGTTTTTGAAGCTGTTACGTGAGGGAAGCTTTCTTTACATTCTGCATCCAGATACAGTCCTTGACCTGTCTCGAAAATGACATTGTCATATTTTGTCAGAAAGTCGACAGAAGGTTTTTTTAGTTTAATATACTTCAGATTATCGATAACTCCTTGTGCAAAATTATAAAGAACATCATCTGAAGTCAACAAATCTAGATACTCAGCTGCCGATGGGTTGAGAGACTTTAGATCAACATTTTCGAGAACAAGATTAAATTCCTTAAGAATCTCGTTTATATGCGGAATTACATAATCGTGTCTGATTTCTGCGAGCCTTTGACTGAGGGTATCAGCATTCATTTTAAATAATTCACCGATACACACTTTATAGCCGGCTCGACAACGTAAGACAGCTTCAAATATGCCCATGCCGCAGCTTCCGTGTCTGTTGTTGCCTCGCAATGATTCTCTCAGCATATTGCAAAAGATATCATCAATTGTGGTTATGCATGTTGATGGGGAAGCATAGATGCTGAACGGCAAAGATTTCTTACCGATAACGCCCAGAAAACTTTCTATCTCTTCATTGAACTTATAAAGGTCAGGATAAAAGGTGTCAGCCCAGTAGGTGTCTGCTCCGCGTACAGAGCCTGAAGACAGTTCGTGAAAAATGAAACGCTTGTCTTCGAACTCGACTGTGTGACCTGATTGTGCACCGCCGTTATGACGGATGACCAGAGTTGACGGCTTAAGGGCTGCCAGATAGTCTGTCATGAGCCCTTTGCCTTCATCTCCGTAATTACTGCCTATTACTGAATATATCATATGTTTTCTCCATAATCGGTATATTGTTATTTATAACTCAGTCTTCAACAATATTCATGTCTTCGATAGCAAAAGCAACAGCGGATTTTGCTGCCGGTGTCAGCATGCTATTGTTTGTTACTTCCTGCTTGCTTGCTCCGTTGAGGAGCTTAATTATTGCTATAATTACATCAGACAGGTATTCGACATCATTGGCTTTTATTTTTCCTACTCTGCCGGGTAGGGCCTGCTGCCAACCATCATAAGAATTGTTGTTACATTTCTTATCAAAACGCCAATCTTTGCCAATTACAATATGAACTACCTCATATTGTTCACTTGCCATCTTATATGTGTCATTAAATGAATATGAGCAATAACAGTGATCATTGAAGACGGCTTTTATATCAGATGAAAAGAGTGTGTTTTTATCTGCACCGCATATTTCATCACCTATGCTTATCAGAATTCCTTTCTTTCCGCGCTTTCTGTAACTGTCGATTACAGTGTGCTTAGCGGCGAAGTACCACAGCAAATTATCAAAACTGTATTGGTTGCCGCCTCCCAGAACAAAGTCGAGCAGTTGCTCTGTTACTCTGATATCTGCTTCAAACTGAGTAACCTGCAGCGGTGATAACTTATCTGTAAATGCAGCACACATAAAGTGAGGATTAACAACAATTTTGTTACTGAGAATCTTTGTAATAGTATCATTGAGTGACTTAGTAGCTATCTCGTTTGCAAGAAAACCCATAGAACCTGTGACATCAAAACCTAAAATAATCGGTGTTGAATTCGGTGAATCATCACTGTCAAAAGATTCTCTGATATCTATGAACTTTGAATTAAGCTTGTCAGATATATTGCGTCTTACAAATGTCTGATCAGCATTCTGTGATGCACCCAAATTGCGACTGATTTTTAATTTCTGCCAATCTCCGGCTGTGTAACTTCCATATCCCATTTCTTTTTCCTCCTTAATATTTTTATAGTTCTATTGTTCCGAATCTGTTAATACATATAGAGTTAAGAACATTATCTATAAGCGTTCGTGTAACTTCTGTCTTGCGGGAGAGAATTGTATCTTTATCCGTTCCGTTAACATATTGAATTACACTCATGATAACGTCTGTTAAATAGATAACTTCCTTTTTCTGAATTGTGATTATTCTTCCCGGTAGGATTCGGTCAAAGTTGAAAGATTGATCTCCTATGACTATATGAAACAGTTCATATTTCTCGGAGGCCGACTCTGCCAGCTTTACAGACGAAATATTAAATTTCACATCATCATCAAAAATTCTTTTTATTGAACCGGTGTTCAGCAGTTCATGGCAACCTGCATCACCTATAGTAAAGCAAAAACCTTTCTTACCGCGTTTGTTGTAACTGTCGATATCCGTGTGCTTTGCTGCGAAATACCAAAGTAATTCATAATCCTCGGGAATATCTCCGCCTCTGTTCTCGAGCCACAAATCCATAAGCTGTTCTGCTATTCTTATATCGGATTCAAAGTGCGTAACCTGAAGAGGTGCACTGTCACAAACTGCGTCTCCTATGGCTGCAAACATAAGCTGAGGATCACTTATTTCTTCACCGGAATAGAACTGCTGCATGAGATCGTTAAGCGATTCTTTAATTATCTGTGTTGAAAGATATCCCATAGAACCTGTCACATCAACACCGATAATAATCGGAGTAGTAAGCGGATGCTCTTCCGAATCGCGTGCTTCTCTGTTACCGATAAACTTAGGATCATAACGCGAATCGCATTGTCTGGCCGTGAAAATCTGATTAGTCGACGAAGTCTCAATTTTGCGACTTGCTTTCAATTTGTTCCAATCTGTTGCGGTATAGCTTCCGTATCCCATAGTTTAACCCTCCTTAAATTTTGTAAAATTATGTCCTCCGAAGCCGTTTACTATCACTTTGTCCCAGTTACCGAAGTCTGTATAAGCATCTTCTGCGGGTTTGGATTTTATGAAGTCTTTGAACTCGTGCGGTGCTTCGGCTTTAAATTCTCCCATTAATCTGTCTGCCGTAAGACGCAGCGCCGTCAAATCCTCGTTTTTTGCAAAACTGTGTTTTTGCCTTGCTTTCCACCAGCCACCGAGAAGGTAAGCTTCATGCGTAGTCGGATTTATGAATACCGTATCTGTCGATATTCCGCCGTGGATTATTGAACTATATTCAAAAACACAACAGAAGTTCTCCATTCGCGATACTATCCATGCTACATGCTTAGGTCTCAGATTTCCGAAAGCAAACAGGGGATAGCAGTTTCCCGGTTTGCTGTATGCCAAAAGCGTTCTTCCGTCAAAAAGCTTTAAATTCACCTTGATGTGCGGAAAATACTTGGATAAATCCTTTCCCGCTGCCGAAGGATAACACAGAAGTTTGATATTACCCGGGACGGCTGTTGCTTTTGCTTCGTCTTCCTTCTCGAAAATATTAACGACACTGTCTTCGGTAATATAAGTTTTAACTCCGTCGTACTCAGAGTAAAAGGTGTATCGTATGTTTACTATGTCACCGTTGGAAGCACGAAGTGAGAGTAATTCATTATGCGACCATATCGTGTTATCTCCGGTCCGGTTACCACGTAAGTCATTCTCGGTTCTCAGGTAGTTAAGCATATTCATTCTGAGATTCTTGTACTCGCTTAATTCTTTGTCGGACATAAAGCTTTTCGAGCCACAGTATGGACAAATTAGATTTCCGTGAGTATCAATTGCTAATTCAGAAGCACAATTACTACATTTTACACTTATCATATCCGACTCCTTTCTCTTTGTTGATGTGAGTATAACATAATAATAACTGTTTGTTAATAACAAAATGTTAATAACATTAAAATATTGATAAAACAGTCCTTGCGACAAAAGTATTTGTTGCTTTTGTCAAAACGAAAAGGAAATCTGATTAAGCTTTAAAGAGAAGGAAGCGTGATGAAAAGTGCGATATTTCGGCATTTATACAGTAGAAGAGAGGTTTTTATATTTGTTTGTATTATGCTACAATGTGTAATGATTTATAAATAGGAGTAAAAGGAATATGTTTATTGACCACGCAAAAATATATGTAAAAGCAGGAGACGGCGGAAACGGGATGGTTTCCTTTCATACTGAGAAATATATTACAAACGGTGGACCTGACGGCGGTGACGGCGGAAAAGGCGGCGATGTTATCTTTGTAGCTGCTGCTAAGCTCACTACACTTCAAAGCTTCAGATTTAAGCATAAATTCGTTGCTCCTGACGGTGAGAAGGGAATGAACCGTAAAATGTACGGAAGAGGCGGTGAGGACTTACGCATTGCTGTTCCTGTCGGTACAATTATAAAAGATGCCGATACGGATAAGCTTCTTGCTGATTTTACGGAAGACGGCCAGGAAGTAATTATTGCACACGGAGGTAAGGGCGGTCTCGGTAATATGCATTACGCTAACGCTACAAGACAGGCTCCTCAGTTTGCGAGAGCCGGTGTTCCCGGTGAAGAGAAGAATCTTGCTGTTGAGCTTAAGCTTATTGCTGATGTCGGTCTTGTCGGTTATCCGAATGCGGGTAAGTCAACACTTCTGTCTGTTATGACAAATGCCAAGCCTAAAATAGCTGATTATCCTTTTACTACATTGGAACCTGTTTTGGGTGTAGTGTCAAATTATGATATGTCTTACGTAATAGCTGATATTCCGGGTATTATTGAGGATGCACATGAAGGTGCCGGTCTCGGACATGACTTTTTAAGACATATTGAGAGAACAAGACTTCTCATTCATGTAGTTGATGTATCGGCTAAGGACGGTCGAGATCCTATTGATGATTTTAACAGCATTAACGACGAATTGGTTCAGTTTAATCCTGCATTGGCCGAACGTCCTCAGATTGTCGTAGCAAATAAGTGCGATAATGCAGACAGTGAGGAAATAGATTTATTTGTCTCCGAAGTAAAGTCGCAGGGTTTTGATGATGTTTTTGTTATCTCGGCTGCCGCAAGAATAGGAATTAAGGAATTGACGGCTAAAGTTACCGAGATGGTAAGTAAGCTTCCTGCTGCAGTAATTCACGATGAGATAGTTGAGGAGAAGATTTATAATTTTGAACCTGAAGAGAAGTTTACAATTGAGATAGACGAGGAAGGCGTTTATGAGGTAAAAGGTACATGGGTTACCGTAACAATGGAATCCACAAACTTTGATAACCCTGAGTCTATGTCATATTTCCAGCGTTCAATGATTAATGCGGGAGTAATCGATGCACTTCGTAAGGCAGGAATTAAAGAGGGTGATACGGTTCGTATAGGACCGCTTGAGTTTGACTTTGTCGAGTAAAAACGGGGGCTCATATGTTAAAAAAGCAAGAACCTTATTTACTGTAATTTTAATTCTTTGTTTATGTTTCTCCG
>JAKSRF010000088.1 GCA_024403755.1 Clostridia bacterium | reverse complement strand
GGACCCATTTTCTTTTGCAAAATTAAAGGGCTATCTCAATTTAGTTTTGAGACAGTCCCTTTATTATTATTGTCTGGTTACCTCAATAACGTCCTTAATGCCCTTTATTCGGCCGATAACACGGTCAAACTGATTGTGGTTACGAATCTCCATTACAACGTTTATCTCACATGTAAAATCCGATTTAGAAGTACTGTCGAACTTAGTAACGAATATGTGTTCCGCATTAATAGCACTGATAACTTCTCCCAAAAGGAATCTTCCGTCACTTGCAATAATTCTGATTTTATAATCAACTACATCATCGGCAGTATAATTCTTCCAACGAACCTTTACAAGACGTGAAGCTCTCTCCTTATCCTTCTCGCTCTTATTGGCATTACGCATAATGCTGATAATTGTAGGACAGTTAGTCCTGTGAACGCCGACACCGCCTACCTGACGAACATAACCGATAATCTCATCACCCGGAGCAGGGAAACAACACTGCGATAAATGTGTCTCACAATTGGTAAGCCCGTCAACAATTATATTAATACCGTTCTTACGAGATTTAAGTGTTCCGTTAATAGGCTTGGATTCACTTATAGCATTTCCCTTGCCCGTGAGTTCCTTCATACCGTTGTCTACATGTTCACCGTCAACACGCAGTCTTCCGATATCATCCGGAAGTTCAACCGGTCTGTACAGAACAGTATCCGCCTCATTAACATAATATCCGATTTTCTGTCGCTCATCCGGCGTAAGACTTCTTATGTATTCATCTCTCAATTTTCCGAAAATCTTAAGAGCAGACAATGTTCCGTAACCTATTGCCGCATACAAATCTTCAATTCCGGCATAGGAATATTTACGGAGCAACGGCGGCACAAACTTATCATTAATTATCTGGTTAACGCTGAAGCCATTACGCTGAATCTCACGTTCCAGCTGTTCACGTCCGTTAACTATATCATCGCCTCTTGATTCTTTACGAAACCAAGCGTTAATTCTGTTACGTGCAGAAGCCGTAACAACAACCTTCGCCCAATCCTTTGAAGGTCCTTTGATTTTATCGGATGTAAGAATCTCAACTACATCACCGTTCTTAAGTTTATAAGACAACGGCACAATTCTTCCGTTTACTTTGGCACCATGCATATGATTTCCTACATTACTGTGTATCATATACGCAAAATCTATCGGACAGGCACCGACAGGTAATCTGATTACATCTCGATTAGGAGTAAATACAAAAACCTCATCCAAAGAAATATTGGTCTTAAGAAAATCCAAAAATTCAGTAGCATTATTCTCAGTCTCACGTTGAGTCTCAAGGAACTGACGAATCCAAGTCATTCGCTCATCAAGTTTGTCCGTATTAAAATTACCTGAATTACCTGCCTCTTTATAATGCCAATGAGCAGCAATACCGTATTCAGCCGTCTTATGCATGGCATAGGTTCTGATTTGAACTTCAAAAGGATCTCCCTCTTCATCACGTCTTACAGTCGTATGAATAGATTGGTAATTATTCTCCTTAGGAAGGGCAATATAGTCCTTACAACGACCATCGATAGGAGTAAATGTACTGTTTACTATTCCGAGAACCGTATAGCAGTCTGCCAGCTTCTCAACAATAATTCTGCAGGCAAACATATCATATATCTGGTCAATCGTTTTGCCCTTATCATGCATCTTTTTATATATACTGTAAAAATGCTTAGGTCTTCCTTCTACCTCATAGCCTTTTACGGTACCGTTTGCCTCAATTGCGGCTTTTATCTCATCTACAACCTTGTTGATATATGCTTCGCGTTCCGAACGCTTTGACGAGACAAGACCGACTAGCTCATAATATGCATCGCGATCCAAATATCTCAAGCACAAATCCTCAAGTTCCCATTTCATCTTGAAGATACCGAGTCGCTCTGCAAAAGGAACATACAAATCCAATGTTTCCTGAGCAATCTCAACCTGCTTTGCAGGCGGTTGATGTTTAAGCGTTCTCATGTTGTGCATTCGATCGGCAAGTTTTATCAAAATAACTCGAATGTCCTCTGCCACTGCCATTAAGAGTTTACGGACATTGGAAGCCTGTGCCTCCGCCTTACTGGAATACTGAATCTTGCTGATTTTAGTTACTCCTTCAACCAACTGTGTAATCGTAGGGCCGAACAAAGACGATACCATAGCCGAATCTGCTACAGTGTCTTCTATAGTATCGTGCAGGAAAGCTGCCGCCAATGTCTCTGCATCAACTTCAAGTTCAACAAGAATATTTGCAGTCGCCAACGGATGATTTATATACGGCTCACCATTCTTACGTTTCTGGTGACGATGAGCTTTATATGCAAAATAAAAGCTGTTACGTATAAGACGTTCATCCATATCGAGAATTTTCTCATCTACATGAGCACGTTGCATGTAATCATTGTAGTGCTGCAAAATCTCATTGAATTCATCCATCATCTCTTCCGGAATAATCAAAACATCATTCATATCCGCAAGATATCTGTATTCATCCTCATCATTCAGGACCTGATAAACAGGCATCGAATCCTCTGCTTCGAGAGCTTCCTGAACGTTTGTATTTATGCTGTTTGCATTTGCACTGTTTGCCTCATCACTGTTGAACATATCGTTTCATCCTTTGAAATGTCGCACTGTCACTTAATTTTTTCCTATCCGTCGCCTGCAGTATGCTGAAACAAACTCTCGAATCAGACAAGTAAGCAAGATTTATAAGTCCAACCTCCGAAAATACGTCAAGACAACGCATAAGCTGGAACGGAGTAAATAACTTTCCCGTCTCATTAGTTATCAATCTGGCAAGCAAATCCGCATCACAGGTAGATAATTCATTATTCGCTAAATTATATAAAATCTTATAACATTCACCATACTGCTCGTCTGAAGGCACTAAATCACTCATCGGATGATTTGCAAGTTTACGAAGTTCCGTAAGTTCCAAACCACTCCTATAAAGACGCTCGGCATACTCAGACTTCGCCCACAAAAAGTCCTTCTTGTAATCCAACTTTATATCCATAAGATGAAGACTTAATGACGTATGCCCCTTAAAAGAATGCTCGTTCAGAGAATATGCAATATCTACCTTATCCCCTACCTTAAGCACCTTACTGAGTTGTCCCATATTAAAACCGACAACCGATATCTTTGCTGCTTCGGTACCGTTACCTGCCTTTGAATCAAAGACATCAAGACGTACATGCGCGCCGTTACTCATCGTCTGTAATTCACCTATAGTAACATTCCTGGTAACAAATGTCGGCTTTCTGTTACCTATACCAAACGGCTTCATCTTACATATCTCATTATAGGTATCAAAATCAATCTGACCTACATCAAGCACTACATCGGCAACCAAAGAATCATCTTCATCATTCCAATCCACATTCTCGTCGATATCCGAATCAACCTGAGAATTATTGGCAGAATTGTCCTCCAAGCGACGCATAAACTGATAAAGTTTATCCTTCTCCACTACCAAACCGGCAGCTTTTTTATGTCCGCCGAAATTAAGGCACAAATCTCCTACAGAATCCAATGCCGAATACAAATCAAACTCACCGAATGATCTTCCTGACCCCTTCAAATTATCTTTAACTATGGAATCATTGGTAAAAACTATTGCAGAACGTCTGAAATGCTGTGACAACTTTCCGGCAACTATTCCAAGTACGCCCTGATGCCAATCAGGTCCGTATACCACCAACGGTCCGACAGTATTCGTTATTGCCCATTCATTAGGTCTGTCAGGACTCTCAAGTTGTTCAACCGCTTCAGCAAATACTTTTGCTTCAATTTCCTTGCGTTCATCATTTTGCTTTGTTAATGAGTTAACTGCTTCAGTAACAAGCTTTTCATCATCCTCCAAAAACAATTTCAACGAATCGGAAGAATCATATAAACGTCCTGCTGCATTAATTCTCGGAACAAAGTTGAAAGAGATAAAGGTCTCATCCAATGTCTTTCCGTTACCTCCGAGAATCATCTCATTCATCTTACGTACACCGAGATTTGCAGGATTCTGCATACTTTTAAAGGCTTGCTTTACAAGCGTTCTGTTCTCTCCTACAAGCGGTACCAAATCAGCTATCGTTGCTATTCCTGCAAGTTCTACAGCCTGATGCCAGAAATTACTGCTAACCTTATACTTACCGTTACGGCCCAACGCCTCAACCAACTTAAGTGCAACACCTGCACCGCACAAATCCTTACACGGATAAGTATTATCAGCACGCTTTGCACAAATTACCGCTTCCGCTTCCGGTAATTCATCCTTTACATTATGATGATCGGTAATGATAACCTTTACTCCCATATCACGAACTTTTTTTACAGTATCGATATTGGTAATACCGCAGTCAACAGTTATCAGAAGCTGCGGCTTCTTCTCAACTATCTTCTCCATAATATTATCAGTCAAACCATAACCGTGTTCAGCTCGATGTGGGACAATGTAATCAATATTACAATTATGCATTCTGAAATAACGTACCAAAATAGATGTAGCCGTAACACCGTCTGCATCATAATCACCGTAAATCAGAATTCTCTCGCCTAAATTCATACTGTCGATAATGATATCAACAGCTTTTTGCATATCGCAAAATAAAAACGGATTATGCCACTGCTTCGGCTTATCCGAGAGAAATTCTTCAACTTCAGCATCGTCAGTAATGCCACGTGCATTGAGAAGCATCCTGACAATGGCCGCTGCATCCTCACTCTCGAAGGCACGGGCAGTATGCCATTTCTTACTGATTAACAACATAACTAATAACACTCAACTTATATTTTATTGGTAATATTATAACAAATTCAAAATAACTAAAAAAGGGGATATTCTCTATCGAATATCCCCAACAAATACAATATTATCATTAATATTAATGCTTACGCTTTCTTGCTGCCTCAGACTTCTTCTTACGACGAACAGAAGGCTTCTCATAGTGCTCTCTCTTACGAACCTCTGCGAGAACACCGGATCTAGCACATGAACGCTTAAAACGACGTAAAGCACTATCAAGGGACTCGCCGTCCTTAACCTTAATCTCTGACATCTCTCACCCCTCCTCTCGTGCTCTGCATAATAACGTTGATAATTATAATAAAAAGTAATCAAATAGTCAATATAAAAAAGTTAACTTCCGCTTCAAATACTTTTGAGCAGAAATTAATCTTACAACAATATCCATTTTTATACAAGCGGGCTTTTATCTTACAATTTATCCTACAAAATTCTCTGTCTTCTTTCTATTGTCGTGTTGACCGATACTTATGTAATGTCTGCAATATTAGTAAAAAAATCAAAAATATAAAACCGGCCTGAAAGAGAATTACTTCTTCCAAGCCGGTTATATTAAAACAGATAATTAAAAGCTTATATTATATAAATCAATACTCTGGTTCAATCAAACCATAATTACCGTCCTTACGTTTATATACTACACAAACAGACTCCGTATCCTGATCCATATATACCAAGAAGTTATGACCGAGCATCTCCATCTGAAGTATTGCATCCTCTGAAGTCATTGGTCTTATCTCGAAGCTCTTACGTTTAACAATCTTCTTCTCATCCTCAAATTCAAAGTCAAAATCAGCGCTGCTGTCATCTTCCAAATATGATGCTACTTGAGGATAATCCTTTTTACGATTAAGAAGCTTAGTCTTCTGCTTTCTGATTTGAGATTCAAGCTTATCTATTGTCTTGTCTACCGCATTAAGAACCTCTTCATCTTTTGCTTCTGCTCTGAAGTACTTTCCGTCTAATTTCATTGTAATCTCAGATACCATGAAATTTCCTTCTGATTTGATACATACATTAAATGAGCCTTCATCACCGAAATACTTATCAAATTTTGACATCTTATCAAGAATTTTTTGCTCTAAATGTGTACCGATTCTAATACCTTTACCTTGTGTAGTGATTTTCATACAATCACATCCTTCCAATAATGAACTAAAAAGAATTAAATTCTTTTACTTATTATAATTCAAAATTTATTTACAGGTCGTAACACATATCACTACGTAAAATAAAAAAAAATGATATAATAAAAGTGGTGGGTTTAGAACAGACCCACCACTTTTTATATTAATCAAAATAATTCATCCAAATTATAAAATTATTCCTTTTCAGTTTCTTCGTTCTCATCAGTCTGAACAGTATTATCCGGAGCAGACTCATCGTTATCTTCTGTCTGCACACTCTCCTCAACTGCTTCAATCTCTATCTCCTTATCGGATTCAGCCTCAGAATTTGAATCTGTTGCAGCATCTGAATCAGCAGGCACATTGTTACTTTCCGGTATATCTGTTATTGTCTTTCTGTCATTCTCGTCGAAACGCGAACCACAAGCAAAACAGAATGCGTACTCAAGATTGTTCTCCTTACCGCAATTCTTGCAAACCTTAAGACCTTTCTCATACAAAATCTTCAGTTCACAACTTTTTATATCATTATACAACTCTGTAACATTATCACATCTGGAATTAATCTCTGTAGTAACATCAAGGCTCATATCCTTATACTGATCATAATACAACTTACCGATTGCATAATAATGATTCTTTATTGCATTTCGGTCGTCATCAATCTTCTTTTGATAACCGGCAATAGTCTTAGCCTTAGGGTCAAAAAGCGGCATAATAATACCTCCTCAAAAACTTCTACCATATTATTATACAATATGAGACTAATATTTTCGAGAATTTCTTATTTTTTTAATATAATCCTCTATATCTTTTTCTTTATACATAAGGTGAGCAACGCCCTCATAATTGTACTTACGTCTGATCATAACAATTCCGCTTATCATAACTCCGACACTGATTGCCATACCAAGAATCGAGCTGACATCCACACTGTACTTAAAACAATACAAAGACATCAAAGCATAAGAAGTCGGAACTATTGAGATAGTAACGTCAACTATTCCTATAACCTTCATAAGTCGTATAATCAGATTCTCTTTATGCCTGGTTATAATCATTCCGTATATCGCAAATCCGAATTTAATTAAAGTAAACAACAACAAGCAGTAGGCAAAACGCACCCCTATAACTACTGCATCGCCGACAAAAAACATTCGCAAAGAACACAGCAAATATGTACCTGCGACAGCAAAAATAAGCGAACCGCCGAATCTGTGAACACTGTATCCGAATATATATTTCTGCTCATTGTCCTCTATGGTTTTGGCATGTACATATGATTTAAGTGTATAAAAACGAAGAAAACCAAGCAAAACGACATACAGTGCATTTATGAGAAGCCATCCGGAACCAAGATATATTCCAAAAAACACCTTGGTGCACGACATAAAAAAGTTACACAAAATAGACAACGACACTAATGCAACATTAGGATCCTTGTGTAATATCCCCTCTTTAATTCTGGCAAACAAATCTCTAAACATATACACATAATACCGATTAATCCGTACTCTTGCAATTCAACATTTTATACAATAAAAAGAAGAGTCAGCAATGCCGACTCTTCCGATAAAATCAATAAGCAGTAATCAAAAATTACTTCAACTCTGCAAAGTACTTAATTGTACGAACCATCTGGCTTGTGTATGAGTTCTCGTTGTCATACCATGAAACTACCTGAACGAGGTTGTTCTCGCCAACCATTGTCTGTGTAGCATCGAAGATAGAACCGAATCTTGAACCAACGATATCAGAAGAAACAATCTCATCCTCGTTGTATCCGAAAGACTCTGTAGCAGCAGCCTTCATAGCAGCATTGATCTCTTCCTTAGTAACTGACTTCTCTACCTCAGCAACAAGAATTGTTGTTGAACCTGTAGGTGTTGGAACACGCTGAGCAGAACCGATGAGCTTACCGTTGAGCTCTGGGATAACAAGACCGATAGCCTTAGCAGCACCTGTTGAGTTAG
>JAKSRF010000087.1 GCA_024403755.1 Clostridia bacterium | reverse complement strand
TTCTTCACATAATCAGCAAATGAAGCAAATTCCGGACCTGTCAGATCGACCTTTCCATTTACGATGAACTTGTCATCCATAGCATTAAACAGTTTGGCAAAAAGAATTGCTTGTCCAAAGTACATGATATTTTCGCCATTTAGATCACCGTCAACCAACGCCTTATATTCATCCAGTGTAAATCCTACACCGGTTTTGCCGGCATACTTTTCATCGGTCTTTATTCCTTCTATTCCGAAACCGACAGGCAACTGGTAGATGACACCATCACGCTTTGCACCTTCGATGATATTCGTATAATACTTATTAGGATCGAGATCTTTTACATACGGCGTCAGATCCATCAGATAATCAGGATTGTTAAGCTGGCCGTAATTACTTGTGTTTATCAGGATATCAGGTCCTTTGCCACTGATGATATCCTTCGCCAAAGCGTTACTCATATTCAATTCTGAATTGAGCTTTATTATTCCGGTATCATCCAAATTATTAACCTGAGACTCTGAATAATCACTGGACTGGTTATAGCGGTCAACGACTTCGATGAAATATTTCTTGTTTGTCTCATTATATCTGGCTATAGCTTCTCCGATATAATTCGTTACATTGGGTGCATACAATTCCAGAACAGTTTTTCCGGCATTAGGATTCTTTTTTGCCTTTGTAAATTCTACGATCTGGCATGTCTTCTTTATACTCTCGTACTCTGAATCACCTCTTGTCTGTCCGAACATGATAATGGTGTCTCCGGTACATTCAATAAACTTAAGATCTGCAACTTTTCCTCTGTTAATTCCGCACCAGTTGAATGTAAAGACATCTTCCACTTTCTTAGCGCTTACATTTACCCTGGCAAGGCCACTTAAAGTTCTGCAGTATACCTCTCCATTTGTTCCGGTAAATGCTTCCGTCAGTTCATTGGGATCAAACCAGCTGTAATTCTTCTCATCCCCTGTTGTCAATTTATTAGTAGTAAGATCCAGTTCGTAATATCTGTTTCCCTTATCCGAGGTTGCAGGGATCAAAACAGTTGTATTGTTTAATGCCAGAACAACTGAAGAATATATCCTGTTGCCGGGTTCATTCAATTCAACGAAAGAAGATTTTCCGTCAGGTGATGTAATAACAAGGTTGGTGTGATAAAGACCGCCTTCATCATATGCTATTGCAGTTTCGATCTTGTAATTTCCGATTTTATAGAAATGCGAATTCCAGCCTGCGTCTTCATTCGCTAAAGGACGGGAAGCCAACAGATTACCTGTTGCAGGATCATAGTCGCGCTCATTGGAATTAGTTTTTACAGTTATCTTGCCGTCCATATAGAAGGAAGCTTCAGGGTTAATGTATTCTCCTGAGTTCTTATCAAGATCGCGCTTAACATTAACAGTATTTACAGTTTGTTTTGTGTTCCTGTCGATTACTTTAACCGTAAAGAATCCCTCAAAAGTCGGCAGATCCACATTTTCTTCCACATAAGAACCTTCAGCACACACAATATAATATTTCTCATCTGCGCCCCAGAGAAATAAATTCGGATAGTAGATATCTCTGTCTTTTTTCAGGCCCAGATCAACATCATAAGTTTCAGAGGTAAACCATGGAGCATCCTTTGAAATTTTACCTGCATTATCAGTTGAATTTGCAAACGAACAACTCGTAAACAACAAAAGAACAGCTATGCTAAAAGCAAGAGCCTTCTTGCTCGTCTCAGCAGGTTTCTTTATGCTGCTGATCCTATCCTTCATCATCTTATATCCCCCTCTCATACCTGTTGAAACAGTAAAACCAAATGACATTCCCGTCTTTCTCTGAAGCATCGAAAACAGAGTCTTGGCATATTCCTTAGCTGATCCTGAACCACATGTTTTCAGGACTTCTTCATCGCAGGCCAGTTCGCAGTCCTGTCCTGACAGGATAAAAGCTACCCAGATTACAGGGTTATACCAGTTAAGAAGCAAAACAAGATACCTGACAAGGACCCATATATGATCGCCATGCTTATAATGGCACGCCTCATGACAGATAATGTAATCACTGATTTCTTCCAGATCTTTATCCACATAGATCTTGTTGAATAAGAGGAATGGTGTTCCCCTGTGCTTTATCCGGTATATCTTAAGCTTGCCCGAAGGGTCTTTACCGGCATACTCTCTCTTATGCCTGCAATAGGTAATAAAGCCCGCGTTATATATCAGCAAAGCTAATACCAGGAATGCTGATACAGAGCATGCAATATAACCAAATAATGTCTCGGTCTTTATCGTGTTCTTAGTTCTTGATTCTATTTTCGAAACATTGTTATTTGCTGGCAAAGGCAGATTTTCCGGTTTTGCAGCTTTATTATCCAGTTCATTGACTTCTCCCTGTTTGCTTTGTTCATAAGGCTTTACCTTGTTATCAACAACTGCTACTGGCATTTTAGGTACCGGCTCTTCATATGTAACCTCAGTCTTTTTTACAAGCAAAGACTTTAATTCAGAAACTGCCGGTACATCGATCCTGATGAAAGGCATAAGGATCATATAAAGAGGAATAACAAGCCAGAATGCATACTGGTGCTTCTTAAGCACCTTTCTATTCGTCAATGCGCGGACGATAATTATGACGGCAGCTATAAACGTGATTCCTATTACATAACGAAGCATATCAGATATCCTCTATCATCTTCCTGATCTCTTCCAACTGTTCCGGTGTAAGCTTTTCTGAACCAATCAGATTAGAAATAAGAAGTCCCGCATTCCCGTTATAGACTTTATCAAGGAGCGATTCGACTTCCTCATTCTCAGCTTCTGATTTCTCGATAGCAGGAGAAAAGATCTTGGTGCGACCTTCCTGGACAAAAGAGACCGCGCCCTTCTCGAGCATGCGCTTAAGCAAGGTAATAACTGTAAATCTTGTCCATCCGGTGCTCTCGCTCAGTTCGTCCGTGATCTCTGCAATGGTCATGGATTTGTTTTCCCAAAGGCAATTAGCTATTTTCCATTCTGATTCTGTTAATTTCATAAGTAACTCCTAAACGTATGTGGACAACTGTACACTTGAACTATAACTAGTTTGTGGACAAATGTCAACATGCATCATAATCCACATGACTTCTTTATTAACTTTTGCTTTAGACCACATAATTTTGGCCCCCGCTTTTTGCGAAAATTTTGAAAATGTAATATTACATTTTTCGATGCGCACACATAAAAGGGCTCCGCTATAGTCGGAAGCCTAATAAAATCAATATTTCTTTACTGGAATGTTATAGTTTTTGTTAAGGAGCAACCCTTAGATAGGATAATTATCAGTAAAACTTACTCAACTCCATTCAGTATTAATTCAGTTTTCATTAATTTGCTGAGAAGCACTTTTATATAATTGAGTATGAATTCTTTGATGAACGGGGTTAGGAAAAATGTGTAAGCGCTTAAAGCATTTATGTTATTTCATGCTGTTGGGAACCATAACGGCTTTCCTTGCATGTTCATGCTCACAGATTAAGAATGAAACAACAGCTGGCGAGTCTGTAACAGCAGTTGAAAGCACGACGGAAGAAACAACAACTACAGAAGAATCTGAAACTGAAAAAGAAATATCCAAAAGAGTCGAGCTGGGTTCTGTTCTTGGTTTTGAGAATTGTTATGCCGAGATCGAGCAAGGTGCCCCCAATTACTATATTTGGCATATTTTCAATTCTGAAGGCAAGGAGATTGCCTGCCAATTCTCTTACGGGTGCGACAGCAAGCCTGATATCGTAATAGCCGACATTGATGGTGACGGCAGTGATAAACTGATAAGCAACTGCTGTTATGGCGCAGACGGAGCTGAGCGTGCCTATGTTTTCCGCAACAGGAACGGAGCAGTCGAAGTAGTCATGATTGATCTGGAAAAGATCCAAAAAGAACTTGGCACAGCTTTTGGCGCCAATAAATATAAGGTCTGTTACTCTGCCGATAAAAACCAATTAGTATTCGTTAATAGTCAGGATAATTCAGAGCGTGTTCTTTCGATGGATGATATGATATTTCAAGAATACACACCTGATATGTTCTGATTTGCATTAAGAATAACAGGAGGCTGCCATGAAGAAAGCTTTTGCGACATTATTAACAGCAACATTTTTATTGACTTCTTGCACTGCAGTGAATGAATCGACTGTCAGCAGTGTTTCTGAAACGGAAATATCTTCTTCTGAGACGACGACAACTGTGGAAACTACGGCTTTGTTTGAGAAGGCAGACCAATACCCGGTTTACAAGGTGGTAATCAAGGGTGCGTTTTTGCGAAGTGAAAAGGAATACGGTGAGAATATTATTGCCGGTCTTCAGGAAGGATCAGAAGTAATCGTTCTGAAAGAGTACGACTTATTCTCGCTTGTTTATACACAAGACGGGCTGATCGGTTATGTTGATTGCAGTAACATACAGCCGACGGGCGAATATAAGAATCCGGACATTGATCCGTCTTCTGCAAAGATTTCCAGTCGTGATGATGCTGCTAAAGCTTTAGAGATGGATTCAAATGTGATTTTGCCTGATGATACCGTTTTGAATCAGTCGTACCCTGTGACGCTCGTACGCAGCAAAGACAGTGATTACCAGCAGAAACTTTTGCCTGTGCTTTTGGGGAATGACTATAAAAAGACCGTAGATTCTGACGATCAGATCCAGTGTGAGAGTACCGATCCTTCAATGCCTTACAGATATGTATGGATCACAAAAGCCAATGGCAATTTGTGGTTCTATGACGCCATGGTAACAGGAGAACGCGGAGGGGAATATAAAGCTCCCTCTATGAATATGACTCCTGAAGAAAGCCTGCCTATTGCCCAGAAGAAAGCTGCTGAAATACTTGGTGAAGAGCGAGTTGCTATTCCAAGCCAAAGTTACATTAAGCATGTTCATATAAGTTATGGTGACGAAGCTACATATAAAAGGGCCACCCGGGAAGATTACGTTCATATGCATCTTTTCGAGCGTCAAACAGAAAAAGGAATCAACATACTTGATGGTGGTACAAAGGTCAGGATCGGTGTTAATGGAATATCCGATCTGGAGATAGATTGTTCCAAATATGAGATCAAGGGTTCAGCTTCTGCTAAACCGATCTCATTAGATGAAGCTCTCAAAGCCGCCGGCAAGATCTGCTATAACAACTCTACAAAAGTGTTTTATGCTGAATTGGTATACAGCAACCGTGTAAGCGGCAATGACAACTTCAACCTGTCGTGGTATCTGGTTACTAACAAAGGTAATTATGTGGTAGATTGTGTTTCAAAGACCGCTGTATGCGATGTGGATACATACGGATAAGAAATCTTTTTCTTGAATTATCCAATCCAAGCCCGAGATTGCTCCCAGTATTGGATCAGATAATTTTCGAATTAACAGGTTTAACCCAGTGATTTCTCGTGGACTTAAGCAAATTGAATTCAAGATATATCAGACCTCTAATTAATTGACTCTTTGAATTAAGCAAATAGAATTAAATATGGGCGATAATGGAGATGAACTTTGAACGAAAGAGATAATTGGGAATTTAGGCGGTACAACTTAATGTTAATCAAGACTTTAAAGAGATTTGTATCTTCAATTTTAATTATTGCTGTGGTTATTCCATGTTTAGCAGGATGCTTACAAAAGAAATCTGATGGCGATTTGCCACGATACGTCGATAAAAATACTCCCTGGTATAAGTGCGAAAAGAAGGTCTTTACTGATAGCAAAGCAGGAAATATGGAGAATTCTTTTCCTGTATTTGCTGACAGTAGTTGCAAAGTCTTTTATAAGTATATTGGAGGAACATCGGAAGAACCTTCAAATCAGCTTATCTATATCAATGACCAAGACATTGTGACCAATATAGATATTTCAGCAAGTTTTAAAGATAATGAGATATTTAATCTGAAAACATGCTTCCGAAAAGACAACGATTTGTTTGCTGTCATCAATGTCAGGAAGAAAAATGTTAACTATAACCAGGTATATCGTATTAATCTCGCTGAATCCTGTTTGGAATATATTAATGGTTTTAATCAAGCGATCGAGACTGAATATTACGTTGATAAAGTAATTTGTAAAGCTAATACGTATTTTGTTCATTTCGATTATTTGGACGGAATAAACTATAAAGATGCATTCTGTACATTTGATATGAATTTCAATCTGCTTAATGTATTGAAGACAGATGATCGTGTTATTACCTGGTCTGTGAATAATGATTCGAAAATAATAGCAGTCGAGCAGGATAAGACTAACATTGCCGACACTACTGTATATTCAGCCGTTTTAGATTTTGATAAAGGTTCGGCTATAAAAACAAATGTCGAACCGGAAAAATATGATGAGATTGGAATAGGTTACATAACTGATGATGGCTATTGCTACAGAATTAATAAAGAGCTGACATTAACTAAACTGAACCTTGAGACAGGCGAAGAAAAACTTGTTATGGACTTTAATTATTCATCTGTTAATATGTTTGATCTGCAATGCAGCTGGCTGTTATATAGTGATGATAAAACATGTGTTTTAAGGAAAAATACAGTATATCCGAGTGAATCATTTAATTGGTGTATTAACACATTGAAAAAAGAGTCAGCAAATCCGAATTCCGGTAAGCAGATTCTGTATGTTGCTCCTTATTTCAAGATTGGTTCTATGGCAGCAAGTGCAATAAAGCAAATGAACGAGAGTAGCAAGGACACATTTATATATGTAACTATGGATTACAGTTCATTGACTTTTACTGATTACGAGACCTCAGATAATTCCACGATAAGTCAGTACAATAAGAATACAGCCCTGGTTAATAAACTGAAAGAAGATATCCGCAATGGGAACGGTCCTGACATTGTTCTGGATTTTGCGCGGTTTTCCGGTTTGAATGATGATGCATATCTGAAAGATCTTCTTGGGACGATAAACGATAAGAGCAAGTTTAATAGAGAAGAATATTTTGATAATGTTTTCGACGCTTATGTAAAGGATGATAAACTGTATCAGCTGCCGGTGAGTGCTTGTATAGGTGGTCTCTATGCGTATGATACAGCTGTGCCTGATTCAACACTCGGATTTACTTATTCTGAATATAGTGATTATGTAAAAGCTCAGTGTGACGGGATAGATCCTTTCGAACATGATTACGGACGCGACGATTGTTTTTCAATACTTATTAAAAGTAGTTATGATGAATTATATGATGAAAAACAGCATATAAACCTTAACAATGACGTATTCCGCAATATTTGTAATTATGTTCGAGATATGAATGAGACTCCACATGATGAAGCATCCAAAGTACCTTTACAATTTGTTGAGTTTCACCGTGTTCATTTCGATTTATCAACAATGCTGATAGAAAAAGATAAACGGGTATATGGTATGCCTTCGCTTGACGGTTCAAATGGTCCGTTAGTCTTTGCATATGAAAGTATAGGAGTATGCAGCAATACTCGCAGTTTTGATGAAGCCTTTGGTTTTATTGAGTGTTTACTGAGTTATGATGCGCAGATTCAAAATGTAGTCTACAACCCGGTCAATAAAGCAGCATTCTCTGAATATGCGAATGCAGCATTAAAGTATAGTAATTCTCAGATCAAAGAAATGTACAGAATAGCTGATTATAACGATCCATCGATTATCGATGAATACATCAGTTACATCAGTTCGGCCAATACTTGCTATATGAGTGACGATTACTCACTTCTTATAATGAACGAAGAGATTCAGGCATACTTCAATCATCAGAAGGAAATAGATAAGGTCATACCGATTATTGAGAACCGAGTGAATAATATGGCCGAAGAACAAAAATAAAAGGAATCTCCATTAAGTAATAATGGTTTTATTAGGGCTTCTGTTTCAAAACGGAGCCCTTTTTGTGTGCTCATAGAAAAATGAAATATTACATTTTCATAATTATCGCTAAAAGCGGGGGGGTTAAAACGGGGGGCAATGTCCCGTAATAATGAA
>JAKSRF010000086.1 GCA_024403755.1 Clostridia bacterium | reverse complement strand
GAAATGCATAACAAAATCCAAAAAAACGCGATTTGTTATGCATCAGCCTGAGAAATGCATAACAAAATCCCAAAAAACGCGATTTGTTATGCATCAGCCAGTGGAAATGCATAACAAAATCTAAAAAAACGCGATTTGTTATGCATCGGCAGAGTAACTCGGACGATGCGTCTCCACAGATTCACGGTAAAAGTCAAAAAATGGCAATTTACCGTGAATCCGGGTGGTTGATAACTAAGATTCACGGTAAAACCCGATTTTAGTCGCGGTAAAAGTGAAAAAAACAGCCGTTTACCGTGAATCCGGGATGGTTCGTAAAATGAATTGCTATAGAATCATCGGCCTTCAATCTACCTTATGGGTTTATGTGCTTCCCGGGGCAATCAATGCGATATATCTTGTAATTATGAGAACATATATCGAGCATCTGCTGTCGGAATCGGATGAGGCTGTCGGAATCGGATGAGGCTGTCGGAATTGGATGAGGTTGTCGGAATCGGATGAGGCTGCCGTATTGGATGACGCATACACAAGAAGCAATCAGAGATCAGTTCTTTTCTGTATACTTTGTATCCCGATATTGACTTTTTCTCTTTTTTATCGAAAATATTACATGTCGGATGTTAAGATCGGAGAAGTAAAGAGGTAAATATATGTCATCAAGTAATAAAAAAATCTTTTCGTTAATATGTATGCTTTTATTAATATCGGTTGCCGGTTGTACCGACAGCAGTGATGACGGACGTACGAAGGAAACGAAGGTGGCTGTTTCTGAGACGACAACCTCTGCGGATGCGGCGGAGACCACTCCTGAGCAGGCTGAGGTGACAGAAGAGACAAGTGAAGAGACGACAACTTCTGCGGAAACTACCATTGTTGAGACTGAGGAGACTGTGGAGACTGAGGTTGAGACTGACGTGGGAGGACCGGACGTTAGCCTTTTCGAGAAATTCCTGGCAGGAGAAGTGAAGGCAGACTTTTCAAAGGCGGACGAGTTTCCGGAGTATGGACTATTTCGTGACAGAGAGATTAACAGCGATGGCTATACTTTGTCGGAATTGACTGCGCTTATGGATGAATGTTATACCGAATACAAGGATGGCTGGGTATATGAGCCGACTCTTTACTATGCGTATATAGATTGCGGTGGTGACGGCGTGCCGGAGCTGGCGGTAAAGTATGAGAATCTTAACATCTATTCTGAGGGCGATAACAGTTCGAATGTGATGATTTTCGGAAAGGAACAAGACAGTATAAAATTAGTATATTGTTTTGAGACCTGGGCCAGAAGTTATACGGAGATAAGCAACAAAGGTTTGATTACAAGCTATGGTTCGAGCGGGGCTGCATCACACAGCGGTTATGAGGCTTGCATTGATGCGGACGGTGAGATTAATTATGTTGTGAGAATTGACTATGAAGGAGTATTCGAAGCCTGCTCCTACTATGAAGAAGAGTTGGAGCTTTTTGCTGAGAAAATAATGACCTCTGATATTGATGTGAGCACGCTTGCGGTTATTATGATGCAATTCGGGGATGACGAGAAGTATTATACTTCCTTCGAATTTTATGACTCCGGTGAGCCGGATTTGACTGTTTACAGCGAAGGGGAATACTATGAATTGTTTACTAACTCGGATTTGAACTATGTAACACCGGACGAGATTGAGGAAATGCGCCGAGCTCGTATTCAGGAGCTTAATCTGACAGAAGATGATTTTAGCGAAGAAACCGATGTCATAAATTGGATTAAGTTGGGAGAATAAGTGAATTCAGACGGTCAAGGTTGAATGAGAAAATTTAAAAAGCCGCTTGCCGCGAGCCACGCAACTACGGCATGTGTAACAGTGTTAAATCGTATTATAAATGAGCGTTTTTATGAAAGCTTATCAACCACCGATTTGGAGAAGAATTATTGTTCCGGCCGGACTCAGCTTTGCACAGTTTACACTTATAGTTAATTCCGTATTTGAGTGGGATGGCTATCATTTGAGTGAATATTATTTTCGAAAAGCTAACGAGAGAATATCTAACGATTCAGAAGGTGATGATTCTATCTCCGGTTTTGGGGGAGCAAGGCGGCCGTGCCGGGAAGAATTTCTCCAAAACGGGTCTAAAAACTCGCTGTCAGCGACAAAAAACACACATTTTGGCGACGCGGGCTATAATTTCTCCAAAATGGCCCTAAAAGTTCTCCAATGGAGAAGAAAAAGCCCTGATTTGGAGAAGTTTTGCCTGAGTAGATTGTTTCGCCTAATTGCCTTATAATATAGTTCTGCTTAAATACTACCATTCTTTAAATTATGTGCTATAATTCCTAGTCGTCAGGAAGTGAATTCTTGACGAGATAAAGTAGAAAAAGAGGAAAAAGAAATGAGAGTAAAGAAATTAATGGCACTGATTTGCGTAGTAGTTCTCACTGTTTGTATGTTACCTTCTTTGGTTTTTGCGGCTAATGATAAGTCGGCATATGCAGTCCTAAGAGATGATGGCGTTGCGCTTTTCTACTACGACAATAAGATAAATGATCGCAAATATAAGACATATTTGTGCAAGACTATGTGGGAGACGGATTCTGCATGGCACAAAGTCAAAAGTAAGATAACGACCGTAAGCTTCAATGAGACCTTTGCTGATTATCGTCCGACGAATACGTCAAATTGGTTTAGTAACTGCACTAACCTCAAAAAAATAAACGGTCTTAAGAATCTCAATACCAGTCATGTTACATTTATGTATAACATGTTCGAAAACTGTTCTTCATTAACAGGGATTGACTTATCAACCTTTAATGTAGCCAAGGTTACATCTATGTTATACATGTTCAAGGGATGTACCAAATTAGAATCACCAATCTATGTAAATAAGTGGAATACATCTAATGTAAGAACTATCAGCCACATGTTTGATGGTTGTTCCGCCCTCACCAAACTTGACTTAAAGAACTGGGATGTAAGTAGTGTTGAAGATATATCTTATGCTTTCGCAAAGTGCAATGCATTAACCTCACTCAGTGTAGGTTCATGGAATACAAGTAACGTAACAGATATGAGTTATGCTTTTAACGGTTGTTCGGCATTGACTTCGCTTAACTTAAGCTCTTGGAATACCGGTAACGTAACAGATATAAATTGTGCTTTCAGCGGTTGTTCAGCGTTGACTTCACTTAACTTAAGCTCTTGGAATACCGGTAACGTAAAAGATATGAATCAAATTTTCAGCGGGTGTAAGGCATTGACTTCACTAAACGTAAGTTCATGGAATACCGGTAACGTAACAGATATGTCTTGGGCTTTTTACGGTTGTTCGGCATTGACTTCAATAAACGTAAGTTCATGGAATACTGCCAAAGTCCGAGATATGTGTGAGATGTTTGCTTTTTGCTCAAATCTAGTAACTCTTGACCTATCGAGCTTCAATACGAGCAATGTTACAGATTGTTCATTTATGTTTGCTAATGATTCAAAGCTCGAGACAATATATGTAGGAAGTAAATGGAATGTAAGCGGCGCTGCCGACACAGATTATATGTTTTATGATTGCGACAAACTTGTCGGTGAGAAAAACACTGCATATAGCAGTAGCCATCAGGGCGGAGACTACGCCATCGTTGACGGAACAAACGGTAAGCCGGGCTACCTCAGTGACTTGAGCCGCAAGATTACTTTGATTACTTGCAAGGATGACATCCACAACGCTGAGAAAATAGACAGCATTACAATAACTGCCACCACTTACCAAGGCTTCATAACAGAGGCAAACAGTAAGCTTGCTCAGCTCCACTATACCGGCTGCAAAATCGTTGGCTGGTCTGACGGCACCAAAACCTATGGATTAGATTTAAAATTCAATTTCGATAAGTTTGATAAGACTTTCTATGCCATTTTCGAAAAGGATGCCTCCAACAATTCCGGCAACGGCACCGGCGCCGGCGGCACTTCCGGCGGTACCGGCACAGGAGATGTTCCGGGTGGTTCAAACGGTGGTTCCGGTACTGGAGAAATTCCGGGCGGAAACTCGAACGGCGGAAACGGCTCAGGTACAGGTGATGTTCCGGGTGGTTCAAATGGCGGAAGCAACGGCGGCACTACCGGCGGAGATGTCCCTGGCGGCACGAATGGCGGAACCAACAGCGGAAGCAATGGAGGTTCTAACGGCGGTTCAAACAACGGCTCCGGTTCAAACGCAGGCCCTTCTATTACACCTGTTGCGACTCCGATTCCGACTCCAAAGCCGCAGCCGACATTGGCTCCTGCAGAGTTAAGTGTGGGTGACTTTATAAATCGTTGCTACGAAGTGGCATTGGGAAGAGAGGCTGATGAGGCCGGCTATAACTATTGGTGGGATGCATTGAATAACGGCGGGGCTTGCGGTGCGCAGGTAGGCTACGGCTTCATATTTTCAGAGGAATATGCAAATAAAAATACAAACAACAAGGAATTCGTAACTGATTTGTACTCGATGTATTTCGGACGTAAACCGGACGAAGAGGGCTTCAATTATTGGGTGAATTTACTTGATACAGGTTCATCACGAGAATTTGTTTTCGCAGGCTTTGCAAATTCACAGGAATTCTATAATCTTTGCACAAAGTACGGAGTAACCCAGGGCTATTACATATTGGGTATGGATTTAACGAAGCAGGGCGGAGTAAACTGCTTTGTAGCACGTATGTATAAGATATGTCTTAATCGACTTCCTGATATGGGCGGTCAGGCAGGCTGGGTATTAAAGCTTGTAAACGGAGAGGCAACAGGAACAGTGTGCAGCTACGGATTTATTATGAGTCCTGAATTTGCATCACTCGACTTAAATGATGTGGATTTTGTAGCATATATGTACAGAGCATTCTTCGGAAGAGAAGGAGCTGAAGAGGAGATTAACGGCTGGGTAAACAACATGGCAGGCGGTCTCACAAGAGAAGATGTATTTAACGGCTTCAGCGGTTCGGTTGAGTTTGCTAATTTGTGCGGATCGTATGGAATTAATGCTTAACAGACACTTGCGCTTGGCTGCGAACAGGTCTGCGCTCAGGTTCTTTGCTCTGACTTCGAACAAGTGGCGCTTAACAGAAACTTGTGCTTGGCTGCGAACAGTCCTCGATGCTACGCATCTGCGGAACTTGCAGCACAAGTTCTGTTAAGCTTGGTATGGACCTAAGGAATAAGTGCCTGCGCAACTTGTCAGAGTCAAAGAAACCTTCGCTTTCTAAAAGAAAGGAAATATTCTTTGTCGATGCTTACGCATCTGCGGAACTTGCAGCACAAGTTCTGTTAAGCTTGGTATGGAACTAAGGAATAAGTGTCTGCGCAACTTGCAGCGCAAGTTCTGTTAAGCTTGGTATGGACCTGAAGGATAATGACGGTCGTCTCGCTTCTGCTTTATGCGGAGGCGAGACGGCTGTTTTTTATGTGTTGATTATATAAATCGGGTTCTATGTCAGGGGATGCATAACAAAATGGCAAAAAACGGTAATTTGTTATGCATGGCGGATTAACTCGGCCGCCGCTCCGCCTTTCGCACCAACCACCAACCACCGCATCACCACCGCATCCGCTCCGCCTCTCGCGCCAACCGCCGCACACACTCACCCTACCACCCGTTCAAAATCAACCAATCGTAAACAATCAGCAAATATGGTATACTCAAAACATTGGGGTATGAATTTTAGGAGGAGAAAGAGATGGAGAATTTTGAAATTATTGGAATTGTGACGGGCTTGGCAGTTACTTTGCCTATTCTGATTGTGGGAATAGTATTAGTTGTGATGGGTAAGGTGAGAAGAAACAAAGTCAATCAGGAGCCTGGTTATGACGGACGCACCACGGGTACCGTAATCGGTGCTACTCGCAAAAGCAGAAGAATCTACAGAAGCGTGATTTCTTTTACGGAGATTTGTTATCAGTATTCCGTTAACGGTATGAATTATGAAGGTATGCAGAACGATATGCGACCGCTTCAAGGTAAGCGCCGTTGGTCAAGGAAAGCTGCACAGGAAGCAGTAGATGAGATGTATCCGGTCGGTCAGCAGTTGACGGTTTGCTACAGGACTGATGAGCCTGACAAATCATATCTGCTGGAAGATCAATATAAACAGGCGAATCATGTGCAGGATAAAACCATGACGATCAGCGGTTGGGTTTTAATTGGAGTTTTTCTGTTCGTAATTTTGTTTTTCGGCGGAATGTTCCTTATGTTTACCGGATTCTGATCTGATAGTGATAGGAGACGGCATATTTTTCTTCGCGAAAATACAAACAATCCCACGTCCGACAGTCCCGGCATCAGTTGTTTGCATCGTTTAAGCACCAATATTCTTCTATACACTTAACCATTTCGAGGGGCGATTGCATGTTATCTCTCGAGAAGCTTCTGAAACCGTAATTGTCTGCATTTTCGTAAAATGCATTGATGGCAGCCTCCCTGCGCATCTGTATCCTTACGGCTTTCTCAGAATCCGAGACGCCTTCTTCTCTCATAATGGCCTCAACCATGGCGCTGTGATCGAACCTCTCAAAGAACACCTTCTCGCAGGTTTTGCGGTCGACGGTGAGGTACGCTGCCTGCGACGCGGGAACGATTTGCTTAAGATAATTCATATCAAGCATTCCTTCAAACAGCACGTATTTATTTTGCTTTGACAATTCCTGCAAATCCTCCAAAACCATAGGAGTCTGCTCCGAAATGACGCCTCTTTCCCAGGCAATCATCTCGTCCAAAGACCAACTCCAGAAATCAGAAGTGTCCATTGTCATATATTTATGAATTGAGGCGTCGGCAAGCCCATAATAACGGAATCTTTTCTCGTCACCGCTGAAGTAGTGCATCCCGTATTTCTCAGACAGCATTTTACCGACCGTTGTTTTACCGGAACAGGGACAGCCCAGCAAAAAGAAAATGTTCTTGTTAATCATAAAAATAAGCAGTCCTTTCTATTTATCAGCAGAGTATATGATGGAAATGTGATTACAGTATAACGTAAGCCTCATTTCCCGACAAACATTTTTAGTCGGTGAAGTTCTGTTGCTGCTATATTTTATTTTCGAAAATAGAACAAATACGACTTCATGTCAACAATTAACACTGTTACAAATGCGATAAGGTTGCACGGCAGAGGCCGGTTGGCAGCTTTGTCGGATTTGTCGGATTTTGTCGGATTTTAGTAGTATTTTTTGCCTTCGATAGTTTGTAAGATATTTCTATATATACTTTACAGGAGGTGATGCAATCCTTATGGATTATAGAATTTATTTTTCTAATGATTTTCTGGCGCTCAGTATAAACTATCTGGAAATGAAGCTTCGGGAAGCGTTTAGGTATTCGTTGGTGAAGAGAAATGGAGGGTCGAGGATTCGTGTGTCAGATCGGCACACCTACAAGGTGTTACACGAATATTCTTTGGAATTTCAACTCGGCAAAGCGGCATATGATGATATGGTCAGAATTGAGAAAATTGAGAATCTGCTATCCGATTACAAAGCACTTTGGCGGTATCGTAATAATTATCCGGTTCCTAAAATTAATTCGGATGTTATTAATGCTCTTATGAGATTTAACAGTAATCGACTTAATATTGATTTCTATAATTCTCTTAGTTCTGATATGGCAAAAGGTCTATCAGATAAATTTGATCGTTCGTACTATTCGGGCAATACCGGCATGGCTTCCTATCTGGAGAATCGTTGTGCCTCGGTCCTTAAAACGCTTAATTTGGAATACAAATATGAACCATTAATATCATTGAAAAACTATGACAAGCTGGTTGATTTTTTTATTGGTGTTCCGATAATTAATTTCTGCTTTCCGCTTGAGGTTGCCGGCAAACTGGATGATGTAACATACTTTAATAAATTTCAACAGGACATGGAGCGATATTATCGTTCGGATTTAGTTGAAGGTCATACATTGCTTGTTATCAGGGTTAATTCAAGATTTAAGGTAAGTGATGAGATGATGGCACAAGAAATCTGTCACTTTATTAATAAAGCAGTGAGGTTAACACTTCTTGAATTTGACAGCAAACTGGTAAGTTTGATAAATCCTGATTTTGATTTGTCTGATTATTCCGGAATAAGTGAGTGATTTTTTGAGTATAGGATGATTTGTTGAGAAGAGAGTGCGAGTTGGTGATTTTGGATGATTTTCAGTGAATGAGGGCGGTAATCAGCCTGGAATCACTGAAAACCCTGTTTTC
>JAKSRF010000085.1 GCA_024403755.1 Clostridia bacterium | reverse complement strand
TATGTAAATGATGAATTAGAGGTGCTTTACATACACTTTTGCTGTTTTTGGCTTTTTGAGTGTATGTAAATGATGAATTAGAGGTGCTTTACATACACTTTTGCTGTTTTTGGCTTTCCGAGTGTATGTAAATGATGAATTGAAGGTGCTCTACATACACTTTTGACGTTTTTGGCTTTCCGAGTGTATGGAAATGATGAATTGTCTTTAAAGTGCCTTCTGAACCCAGTTTACAGTCGGTCTACAGCCACGCTTGCCAGTCACGCTTACAGTCAAATTCGTGGCATGTTGCCTGCCGTCCCTTCCAAACACTATTTACCCTCCCCAAAGGGAATTAAGCCTATTCGCTATTTAAATTAATGCTTCCCTGCTTCCCAATGACTTGTACCCAATATCAAATGAGTTTTGATAAATATTATTACTTGCAAAAAACAAATAAGGTCATTATAATTGTATAAAACTTATTTTGTGCTAAATGCAGTGACGGAGAAAGTAATTTGTTATCGTTTTGGCAGGGAGAGAGGATCATAAGACTGTAAGTCCTCTTCAAATACGGAGCAAACGAAGTTCACTCCCGAGCAGGAATGCTGAAGTCCTGATTAACAGGATTGTAGGTGTTCACGGATTGTCCACCGTTACAGGGACGGGGAATTGATGGATTCCTGATGAGAGCGAGAGCGAGACCTGAAAGAGTTGAGTTCTCGAATGCGGGTGGTAACGCGGATTATATTCGTCCCGTCGTCGGATAACAGCTGACGGCGGGCTTTTTGTTTTATATTCCATAAAGACCGACCTCAGGTTAACGCAGCAGGTTAACACAGAAAGGAGAATGCGTCTATGATTACAAAAGAGAATTCATTCGAGTCATATATCTGGGATGAGAAGAAAGAGACTATGAGCGAGGATGAGAGACGCGAACTGGTAGGAAAGAGACTTAAGAACCAGGTAAAATACATGTATAATAATCTCCCTTATTATCGTGAGAAGTTAGATGCTATCGGCCTTGAACCGGGCGATGTTAAGGGAATTAAGGATATAACAAAGCTGCCGTTCCTTGATAAGACAGCTTTTACTGAGAATTATCCTTTCGGAACCTTTGCCGTTCCGAGAGAGAAGATGGAACGAATTCATGCTTCATCAGGTACTACCGGTAAGAAGAAGGTTGTCGGTTTTACTCATAATGATGTTAAGCTTTGGCAGGAAATGCTTTGCAGATGCTTTGCCATGGCAGGCTTCAAAAAGGGTGATGCTGTTCATATTTCTTACGGTTATGGTTTGTTTACCGGAGGACTCGGTCCTCATTATGCCTGTGAGATGTACGGAGCTACTGCTATTCCTGTATCAACAGGTAATACCGCAGGACAGATTCAGATTTTGCAGGAGTGGCAGCCGAATGCTATTTGCTGTACTCCTACATATATGTTGCATATCATCGATACCATGGAAAAGATGGGCGTAGACCCGTCTACACTTGCGCTGAGAACAGGGTTGTTCGGTGCTGAACCGTGGACTGTTGAGATGAAGAAACAGATAGAGGACAGACTCGGAATAAGAGCATTTGATGTGTACGGACTTACTGAGGTGCTCGGACCGGGTGTGGGTTGTTCATGTGAATGCGGTGATTTGATTCACATTAATTCAGATCATTTCTGGCCTGAGATTGTTGATCCTGAGACAGGTAAGCCTTTGCCGGACGGTGAACTCGGAGAGCTGGTTTTCTCTTCGGTTACGAAGGAAGGCGTTCCTATGCTCAGATATAATACTCATGACCTCACAAGAATTTATCATACAAAATGTGCTTGCGGTCGAACAACTCCTCGTATTGAGAAGATTACCGGTCGTGCGGATGATATGATGATTATCAGAGGCGTAAATGTTTTCCCTACGCAGATCGAGTCTGTCATTCTTAAGCATAAGGAAGTTAATCCGCATTATATGATTTTCATAGATCGTGTTAATAACATCGATCAGGTTGTAATAAAGGTTGAGATAAATCCTGCAAACTTCTCAGATACGATGAAGTCTCTTGAGAAGGTCGAGAAATCAATCGAGGCTGAACTTGTATCGGTTACCGGAATTCATCCTAAGATACAGCTTGTTGAGTCCGGTTCTTTGCCGCGTTCCGAAGGAAAATTGAAGCGCGTTGTTGATTCAAGATTCAAGTAAGACTTTTCTTTCTCGAAAATACAAATAAAAAGGTGAAAAAATGTCTCGAAATATATGCCGTAAGTGTATCGGTGCCATACTTTCCGTTATGCTCATAATTGCTTTGTTTCCTTCAGCCGTTTGGGCTGAACCTGAAGGTGAGGTGGATTCTACCAATCTTTGGGAGAGCGGCGGTCAAATTACCGTAAATTTGTCGGGATGTGACGGCTATGACAGCATAAGCGTAACAGTCAGCTTCAACGGTACAATTACCGAAGCAGGAGGCTGGGGCTTTGACATATATACCGTAGACGGCAATAAGGTTATTGCCGTGGTCAGCGCGACCGGTCCGAATGCATGGGGATACAATAATAATATAGGTATTCAGGTAAGCGGTTCAGGGATTACGGAAGCTCAACTGATATCGGTAGACGGTAATGCCGGCATACCTGTTGATACAGCAAAGAAACCGAAACCGACGGAACAGACACAGGCCGAGGCAGTTCAGGAAACATCGGCAGAAACTGTTTCTGAAACAACAGAGGAGACACATATCGACAGCGAAAGCCACATTAATGCCTCGAGTACGGATGATTGGTTGACTACCGACGGTGATATGATTGTTGACATGAACGGTAATCCTGTATGGCTTACCGGGGTATCTTGGTTTGGCTATAACACAGGAACGAATATATTTGACGGTTGCTGGTCCTGCAGCATGAAGGAAGCGCTTGAGTCCATAGCAGATCACGGTTTTAATTTGCTTCGAATTCCTATATCTGCGGAGCTTCTTCTCAATTGGCGTGACGGAGTCTATCCGAAGGCCAATTATAATACTTCGACTAATTCAGACCTTGAGGGCAAAAACAGTCTGGAAATATTTGAGTACGCACTTTCGATATGTAAAGATAACGGCCTTAAAGTAATGCTCGATATTCATTCCTGTAAAACAGATGCCATGGGGCACAATATGCCGCTGTGGTATACGGATGATTTTACGGCGACGCAGTATTTTGAAGCCGTATCCTGGATGGCAGAGCGATGGGGTAATGACGACACGATAGTTGCATATGACCTTAAAAATGAGCCGCACGGTGCCGGAAACGAAGACGTGCGTGCTGTGTGGAATGATACGAACAATCCGAGCAATTGGAAGGCAGCAGCAGAGAAAGCAGGCAATGTCATTCTTGATGTTAATCCTCATGCACTTATTGTGATTGAGGGTATACAGATATATCCGAAGGATATAGGTTCCAATAATTTTATTTCGATGAATGAGGATGATTACTATAATTCATGGTGGGGCGGAAACCTGCGTGCAGTGCGCGATTATCCGATTGATTTCGGCTCGGAAGCACTTAATAAGCAGGTGGTTTATTCTCCTCATGATTACGGTCCGGCCGTATATCAGCAACCGTGGTTTTATGAAGGGTTCAGCTATGATTCGCTTAAGAAGGATTATTGGTATGATTCTTGGCTCTATATAGACGATGAGAAGATAGCACCGCTTCTTATAGGTGAGTGGGGCGGTTTTATGTCAGGCGATAATCTTACCTGGATGACATATATGCGCGAGCTTATAGCAAACTATCAGCTTAATCATACCTTCTGGTGTTTTAATGCTAATTCCGGAGATACAGGCGGATTGGTACTGGATGATTTTACTACATGGGACAATGAGAAGTATGAATTTGTTAAGCCTGTTCTATGGCAGAATTCAGACGGTAAGTTTATAGGCCTTGATCATCAGGTTCCGCTTGGTTCGAACGGAATATGTCTCAGTGACTATACCGGAGATACTGTTATACCGCTTGAGATGACTGAAAGTGCTGATCCTGAAGATGATAAGACAACGGAAATGACTGATAATACTTCCGATGAGCAAACATCATCTGCTGTAACTACTGCTTCAGTGGAGGGTAAATCTGCCGATGAAGAGATTATGGATGGCATGAATCGATTTGTGAAAATAAGTGTAGTTGTACTGTCTTTGATTTTTGCAACAGGAATCGGCATAATATTTTTTGTGCAATTTCGCAAAAATAAAAATGCAAAACATATTTAGTGAACAAAAATAAGCTACTTTGTGGATTTTTGATTATCGGATTTGATATTATAAATTTGTGTTTTTATATGCCGTTTTTTCATGGTAGAAAACCAATTCTTACAGGTTAGGGAGTGACTGAATGGGTGGAAAAAATGCTTTAAAACGTTTGGTAGGCTTCGTTTTGACGGTTTTTACCGTTTGCTGTTTTAATTTCTTTGTTCCGGGCGATAATTCGGTATCAAGATTCAGTTCGGTTTATGCCGGCGGCAACTACGGAGTTCATTACAGTTCCTCGGTTGACGGTTATTATGTAAGCGTGAGTTTCAGCCTTTACGGTTGCGAGAATTGTGATACGGTAAATGTCAGTTTTTCTGTTGATTCAGCTTGTATAGAGGGTTCGGCTGTTGCCGATTCCGGTAATTTCAGCATATCAAATTCAGCTTCAATGATTAATATTACTGTTACCGATAAGGGAATGTTGAGCGGTGGTAACGGTTCATTCCATTTTGATGTGGATTGTGAAGATTCTAGTGTATCCGGTTGGGTAAGTAATGCTTCTCCTGTTCCGACTGAAGCACCTACACCTACTCCTGTACCTACTTCGACACCGGTTCCTACATTTACCCCGGCTCCTACAGCTACGCCTGTGCCTACGTCAACTCCGGCACCGACAGCTACTCCGGTTCCTACAAAGCCTGCAGCTACGCCGACTTCAGTACCCGTTGCACCGGTTGCAACAGCAACCCCTGTTCCTACAGAGACTGCGGTACCTACAGAGACACCGACGGAGACAACTGCGGAAGAGACTCCTGATGAGACGGAGGCACCTGATGAGACAGAGGCTCCGGAGGAAACTCCTACACCTACGCCATCACCTACACCTACTCCGACTCCTACGCCGGAAGAGACAGAGGAGACCGAAGCTACGGAAGCAACTGCACCTCTGGTAGTTGTTTCTGAACCTGAACCGTCAGCTACAGAGCCTGAAACGGATGAGACTGATGCTGAAGAAGAAGGCGGTTCAATACCTACTAAGGCGGCTTCAAGCGGCGTATATAAGGCAAAGAAAGGTAATAACAACGACAATGCTTCTTCTGCGTTGACTGCAATAATCGTATTCTTCATAGGCCTTACACTGTTTACTATTGTTTTTAAACGACTCAATTACCTTAAAGAAAAGAAGAAGATGGATACTAAGGAAGCATGGCTTAATGTTTTGCCGTTTGTTCCAAAACTTCTCGGTAAGGAAACATCAAAAACACCTGCAGGCGCAGGTTCAGGAGATAAACCTGTGGTTGTAAACGGATACTTACAGAAAACCAACAGTGCTGCTGCTTACAGACCGATACAATCTAATTATCGTCCTATAGCAATACCTGTTGAAGATAAAGCAAAGGTGGCAGAGACAGCTCCGGAAACAACGAATTCAGTTAAGCCTGCGGCACCTAAGGCGCAAGCACCTGTTCCGTCGAATGCTCAGTCAAATGCTAAGCCGAATGCAAAGCCCGGAGTGACGGTCCCACCGAAGAATACAACAAAATCTTCATCGGGAAATTCTTTTGCAGCCGCATACAGACCGATTAAATCTACGGTTCGTGAAGACAGTCATAAGGCAAACGGTGCTAAACCTGTTTCTGCCGGTGCTGCTGAGAACAAGACAGCTGATAAGCCGACTGCTCCTAAGCAGACAAGTAATTCTTTTGCAGCCAATTATCGTCCGATTAAGTCTACTGTAAAAGAGAATAAGGAAAAGCCGAATACACCTGAATAATGCGGCGGGTGATTTGTTGTAGGAACCTTTATAATGAGAGAACTGTTCACTATTGATTTGGCAAACTATAACTCTGACGGAAAAGTATATTCAAGACCGTCCGTCAGAGCGATTATAAAGAGAGAAGATAAAGTTCTGCTCGTTTATTCTCGAAAGTACGGTTATTACAAGTTCCCGGGCGGCGGCATTGAGCAAGGTGAGACAGATACAGAAGCCTTGGTTCGTGAGGTGGCCGAAGAGACGGGTTATGCTGTCAGCGAAGAAAGCATAACGGAATACGGTCGTGTTTTGAGAAGAGAGCGTAGCGAGAAGGAAACGAATAGCATTTTTGAGCAGGATAATCGCTATTATACTGCCGATGTCGGGGATGCGATCAAGGAAACCAAGCTGGATGAATATGAGGCTGAGGAGGGATTTACTGCGGTTTGGGTTAAACCGTGGGAGGCTTCGCTTTGTAACAGATATTGTCGTAATGCACCGGATGCAATAATAGTTGAGCGCGAAGCGAGAGTACTGGATGCCGTTGATTTGGATTTTCGAAAAGAAGAACGCCGCGACAAAGAGACTAAGGCAATTTTGGCTTTAGGCAATCCGATGTACAAAGATATGCTGGCATTCGTAGAGGAAGCGCTGAGAATCGATTTGGAGCAGATAAGTGCGAAAGTAAGAATTAATTACAGCAGATTTGCACATACCAAGCGAGTTTTGGGGTGGACAAAGAGACTTTACGATTTGGCTCCGGATAAGTCGCAACTCCGATATGAGGATTTGATTACAGCTGCTATCTTTCACGATGTGGGCAGAAGCAAGGAGGAAGAACTTAAACTTCCGCATGCCGAGGCAGGGGTTCCGGTGACGCGTGCTTACTTGAATGAACATGGTTTTGATAAGGAAAGAACGGAATATATTTGTTTTCTGGTAGGTTCGCATTCAGATAAACATAAAATGAATGATCCGAATATAGATCGAAATTTATTGCTGCTTATGGAAGCGGATTTGCTTGATGATATGGGCGCAACCGGAATTATTATGGATGCCATGATAGTGGAAAACGGAAATCCGAAGGCTGATTTTTGTGATTGCCTGGATCATATAAAACGTTATACCTTGAGGCAACAGGCGGACAATCCGATGGTTACGCCTGAAGCTCGTAAAATATGGGATGAAAAGACTGTACTGGTTGAGAATTTTGTTAAAGCATTGTCAGAAGATATTGAATTAGGTTAAGGAGTGAATATGGCTGATAAAAATACTGTAGTAAAAAAAATCAAGGATAATCTTTATGTCCTGACTGAGCGAAGTGCCAGCGGTTTTCTTCTTATCGGAGAAGAGAAGGCATGTATGATAGATACAATGTTCGGCTTTACCTATAGCATGGAAGATATAAGAAAATTGACGGATAAGCCGATTATAGTCATTAATACACACGGTCACGGAGATCATGTTTTGGGAAATATTAATTTTGAGAAGGCATATTTGCATCCTGATGATCGTGAGCTGGCAGAGAAAACCCTGAAGCAGTACAGATGGCTCGGCGGACCGAAGCGATTTAGGCGTACATGGCCTGTTTTCGAAGAAATACACGAAGGTGATATTGTTGATTTAGGCGGGTTGGAGCTTAAGGTTTATGAATTGCCTGGCCATACGAAGGGCGGAATTGTACTTCTTTGTCCGCAGCTTAGAATTCTCTTTACGGGTGACGGCATCAATCATTATCTGTTTATGTTCTTGAAAGACAGCATAAGTATAAAGGAATACTTAACCAATCTGAAACGTCTTGAGTTCCTTGAGAACGAGGCAGACTATATTCTGCACGGTCACGGTGACAGTTTAAATGATATTTCGCTCATCAAATATGAGATAAAGGGTGCTGAAGAGATTTTAAACGGTGATACGAAGAATGATGAGAAAGTCAGAATTATGGGAATGCAGGCCTTTAAGCACAGCTATAAGGCTGATGAATCCAAGCAGTTTGATTCTGACGGACATTATATTTTCTACAGTGACAAGAAAATTAACTGATTTTATTTGGTTCTCCACGATAAGCTTGGGATAAACAGGTTGAATTGACATGTAATGCTGAACGGATAATGATCACTGTCCCTCCCCACCACAATCGTTTGGGGTTACTGTTGGAGACGACAATTCCCGTGATGAGGACACGAAATTCAGAAAACACTGCGATTTCACGGGAATTTTGTAATATAAATTGTCGAATTCCATAACTTCTCCAAATCGAGGCATTTTCTTCTCCAATGGAGAAGTTTTTGGGCCATT
>JAKSRF010000084.1 GCA_024403755.1 Clostridia bacterium | reverse complement strand
CACACCGAGCTGAGGCATTTATCGTCTCATCATCAAATACTTGCTACTCAGACAAAAACCTACTATACTTAACGCGATATTCAGACGGAGTGTTTTTATGATATATACAATTACTTTAAATCCGGCAATCGATTTGTACAGCGAGTTGGGAAATTCTCTCAAGATAGGTGCAACCAATCGTGCCAAGCGAGAATATGTTCTTCCGGGCGGTAAAGGAATCAATTGTTCTCTCACACTTAACAGACTGGGCTGCAAGAATGAAGCCATCGCTTTCGTATCGGGACCTACAGGAATAATGCTTGATATTATGCTGTCCGGCATGGGCGTTGCGACTCACCTTATTCCCTGCTCCGATACATCAGACATTACACGCATTAATCTAAAACTTAAGGGATGTGACAGAAGCGAGACTGAAATTAACGGTGTAGGTCCGTCACTCAGCATCGCAGACATAGAGAAATTAAAAGATTATTTGGATACCATTCTGACTGATGATGATTTTGTTATAGTAAGCGGCAATGCCTCAGCTTCACTCGGTAACAATATTTATTTCGAACTGACCGCCGATATAGCCAACTTCAGTCTTGACTGTGAAGGCGATCTTCTTTTGAACGCACTTTCGAATAAACCATATGTAATAAAGCCAAATCTCCATGAACTTGAAGAGATAGCAAAGCGCGAACTTACATCTGATGATGACATTATTGAGGAAGCCGCTGAGTTGATTCGTTCAGGCGCACAAAATGTCATTGTGTCGCTCGGTGCGCAAGGAGCAATTCTTGTTGACGGCAACTTTATTTCCTATAAAGTACCTGCCTATGTAAACCCTGATTCCGATGCTGTAATTTGCTCAACCAACGGTGCCGGAGATACGCTTCTGGCTTCATTTATTTATTATTCCAAGATAGTCGGACTCTCTTTGGAGGAGGCTTTGCAAAACGCTGTCGTGATTGCGGGGAAATCTTGTTATTAACTGTGGCAAATGATTTTCATTTCTGATAAACTGAAAAAGTTGTTGTTTAACAATTATAAAACTATTCTTAAATCTTTTCGAAAGGAATGAAAATTATGACGACCACTAATATTTTTATTATGATTGCAATTGTCGTCTATTTGGCAGCAATGGTTATTGTCGGTGCAATTTGCAGCAAACGCAATAAGAACACAGACGATTTCTACCTCGGCGGACGTAAGCTCGGACCTCTTGTTACCGCAATGAGCGCCGAAGCCTCTGACATGAGTTCATGGCTTCTTATGGGACTTCCGGCTGTAGCCCTCATGACAGGCTTACCTGAGGCAACCTGGACTGCTGTCGGACTTGCAATCGGTACGTACATCAACTGGCTTATTGTAGCCAAAAGAATTCGCTTGTATTCACAGAAGCTGAATGCTGTAACTCTTCCTGACTTTTTCTCTAAGAGATTCGGTGATGACAAAAAGATTATTACCCTTATAGCTTCAGTATTTATCATAATCTTCTTCATTCCTTACACAGCTTCGGGTTTTGCCGCATGCGGAAAGCTTTTCTCTTCTTTGTTCGGAGTTGATTATGTAGCAGCACTCGTAATAAGCGCGCTCGTAATAGTAATATACTGTACCTTAGGCGGCTTCCTTGCTGCTTCCACAACAGACCTTATCCAGTCAATAATTATGACAATCGCTCTCATTATTGTTTTGGGTGTGGGCCTTACTAAATCCGGCGGTCTCGAAAATGTGTTGAACAACGTCAGAGGCCTCGACGGTTACCTCGACCTGTTCAAAGGTCACGACGTAGCTTCCGGTGCAACCTTGAGTTACGGCGGACTTCCTGTAGCCTCAACACTCGCTTGGGGTCTCGGTTACTTCGGTATGCCGCACATTCTCTTGAGATTTATGGCTATCGAGGATGAGAAAAAGCTTAAGCTCTCACGTCGTATTGCTTCAATCTGGGTTGTTATCTCTATGGCTATCGCCGTATTTATCGGTGTAATCGGATACTCGCTTATGAAGAACGGTATCGTAGGTCCTTATTCTGATTCATCCTCAGCCGAGACAATCATTGTTGATATCGCTAAATTCATAGCTGAATACAATTGGTTAGCAGCTATTATCGGCGGACTTATTCTCGCGGGCATTCTCGCATCAACAATGTCTACAGCAGATTCACAGCTCCTTGCAGCTGCTTCATCTATATCTCAGAATCTTGTTCAGGAAACATTCGGAATTAAGCTGTCGGAGAAAAAGAGCATGTTGCTTGCACGTATCTCCGTATTGGCTATATCAGTTGTAGGTGTACTCCTTGCATTGGATCCTAACAGTTCGGTTTTCAGAATTGTGTCATTTGCATGGGGCGGATTCGGTGCCGTATTCGGACCGGTTGTTCTCTTTGCATTATTCTGGAAGCGTACAACTAAAGTCGGTGTTATCTCCGGTATGGTAACAGGCGGTGCAATGATATTTATCTGGAAATTCATTGTAAGAGTTCAGTTTGCAGGTTCTATTCTTGATATCTACGAATTGTTGCCGGCATTCATACTTTCTTCAATCGTTATCTGGCTTGTAAGCCTTGCTACAAAGGCTCCAAACGCTGATGTTACGAAGACATTTGACGAGATTAAGGCTGAATGTTCCAAGTAAAATGTTCCATGTAAACGGAATATTTCGTTTTTTGTAAAAACACAATTGACTGTCTCAAAACTATATCGGTTTTGAGACAGTTCTATTTTGGCTTATACTCATTCCCCAAGTTATTTGAAATTCACTGATACCATTCTTCAAAGAACAAGCATCACTTCAAATAATCAATTATTCCCTGAATAATTTCCGGATTCGGATACCCTTTACCGCTTTTGCCCTTTGTACCATATAACATTGCATATGCAAAATTGTCTGCCATACATTCTTCAGGATCGGTTACATAGCCTGTATTGGTTCCGAACACCTCGTCAAAGTTTGACGCCTGCTCACGAGTATAATACATATCCGTTCCGTCTGTAGGTACAAGTACCGTCGCATCATTTTGCATAAATCCGGCTTGTGCCTCATCATAACTCTTCGTTGTAATCCAAGCCGTATAACAATCAATCTCCTGTCCGTCTATGACAAATGTGGCATAGGAGTCGTGATGCTCTATATCCGGATTTGATATATATTTCTCAACCACACACGGCGGCAATTCATACTCGGTATCAGCAACGGTAAAGTTTATGAGTGAATACATCTGTGCTCTCCACTCAGGATTACATCTTGTAAGGCAGTGAAACAATTCATGAAACAGTACTTCATCCATATATTCACTTGCCCCCGGAATTATCCCCATAACAGAATATGCCGTCACAAAACCACCGCTTAAATATATTTCCGTACCGTGAGTATAACCGTTGGCACCTGACTCCATCTCCATGTCAGCCTTTACAAATACTATCTCATCAGTTTCCGGAAGATTATATCCGTTCCATGCAAGCTTTAATGCCATTCGTGCAATACGACTGTTCAGGTACCACTTCTCAAAGAAAGAATATTCCTGCACGCTCTGTGAAGAGGCATCTAATAATTCCTCCATCGTTGCGCCGCTTTTTCGCACACGAAAATCAATATCATTCTGAGTAAATTTATCATAGTATTCCGTATTCGAAAGCATAAGTTCCCGACCTTCCTCTGCCGATGCAAATCGATGCGGAATTCGTCCTGCAAAAATCAATGTAATAATAAGATTTGATAAGCAGTAAATTGCAATAATTCCTAATATAACAAGCAGCGTCTTTCTCCTGATACGCCTCTTCTCTTCTTTACTCTTATTCTTCATATTTATCCTTCTTTCTCCCCAACGCCTTCGCAATTATACTCTTATCAATGTCGCTTTACAATGACACAAAAAATAAATTATCAAACATTATAGATAAAAATGCTCCGAGCGGCATTTGTCGTTCGGAGCGATTCGGTGATTAGGTTTACTGTTTCAAAATAATCAGAAATCACATGACTTCGGTGTTCTTGGGAACGGAATAACATCACGAATATTCTCAACACCTGTAAGATACATAATGAGACGTTCAAATCCCATACCAAAGCCTGAGTGAACACATCCGCCGTAGCGTCTTGTATCAAGATACCAATCGATTGAATCCTTCTCAACGCCCATTTCTTCCATTCTTGCAAGAAGAACATCAAGATTCTCTTCTCTCTGACTTCCGCCGATGAGCTCACCTGCCTGAGGAACAAGAAGATCAACTGCAGCAACAGTCTTATTGTCCGGGTTAACCTTCATATAGTAAGCCTTGATTTCCTTAGGCCAGTCTGTAACAAATACAGGACCGTTAAAGTAATCAACGATATATTTCTCATGCTCCTTAGCAATGTCCTCACCGTAATCAGGCTGGAACTCCCACTTAACGTCAGCCTTCTTCAAAATATCGATAACATCATGATGCTTGATTCTCGTAAAGTCGGATGTCAGAAGCTTATCGAGCTTCTCCTTGAGTCCCTTGGCAACAAACTTATCAAAGAAATCTATCTCTTCAGGACACTTGTCGAGAACATACTTAACAACGAACTTAAGCATCTCTTCCTCAACATCCATAAGACCCTGCAAATCGCAGAAAGCCATCTCAGGCTCAATCATCCAGAACTCATTTGCATGTGTCTGTGTGTTTGAATTCTCTGTTCTGAATGTCGGTCCAAAGGTATAAATATCTCCGAAAGCCATTGCAAAGGTCTCACCCTGGAGCTGACCTGAGCCTGTAATAAAGGACTGCTTACCGAATAAATCCTTTGAATAATCTACTTTACCGTCTTCTCCCATCGGCAAATCATTCATGTTAAGAGTTGTAATCTTAAACATCTGATCTGAACCTTCACAGTCTGCACCTGTTATCAAAGGTGTATGTACATAAAGATATCCTCTGTCCTGGAAATATGTGTGAACTGCCATAGCAGCAACACTTCTTACTCTGAAAACTGCAGAGAATAAGTTTGTACGCGGACGAAGATGTGCTACGGTACGAAGATATTCCTTTGTATGACGCTTTGGCTGAATCGGATAGTTCTCCGGACAGTCACCGAGCATTGTTACCTTAGAAGCCTTTATCTCGAAAGGCTGTTTATTCTCAGGTGTCAAAACCAAAGTACCTGTTACTTCTACGCTGGCACCTACACGAATCTTGGAAATCTCATTAAAATTATTAAGCTCCTGCTCGTATACTACCTGCAAATTCTCAAAGAATGATCCGTCATTTACATTGAGAAAACCGAACTGTGCCTGTGCGCGGTTTGTGCGAACCCAAGCGCAGATGGTAACTTCTTTTGATGAATATTCAGAAGTGTTTCTGAACAGTTGCTTAATTCTAGTTCTCATCTTTAACCTCCAAGAATAAATATTATATTTATAACTATCAATTAAAAATATCACAAAACAGTAAATTGTCAATGCTTGTATCTTATGTTAATCTACTTGAAGTAAGCTTTTCGAAAAGGATTAACATACAAATGACTGATAAAAAATATGGCAAACGGCTTTATTACATTGCTGTTTTCTTTGCTTCGCTGATTATAGGCGCAGTGAGGCTTATATATATAAAGGACCTGAACGGTCTCGTGGTTTTTGAAGACGAACTCGGTTACTGGACACACGCCGCCAATTTCAACGGCCTCAACTGGAGTAACACGCTTAATATGTGGTATTCCTTCGGCTACAGCCTGATTTTGGCACCGATTTTTAAGATTACACATGACATGGCACTTATGTATAAAATCGGCGTGGGAATCAACGCTTTACTTGGAGTTATCGGTTTCTTGGCAGGTCTCAAGCTGATTGATAAGCTGACAGACAGAATTTTGCCGGATTTTGCCAAGCTTTTTATATCCTTTACTCCAATGATGTACTCGGCTTACCTTCTACAAAACAATATATGCTGGTCAGAGACTTTCCTCTATACATGGGTTATTCTGACTTGTCTTGCGGTCTGTACAATGTTCGAGAATCCGAACGTACTGAATTCTTTTCTTGCCGCATTTACAGTATCCTTCAGCTTTGTAATACATAACAGAGTCTTGGTGCTCCTTATTGCTTTCGCGCTTACTCTCATTGTTTTTATGCTCAGACGCAAGCTTCCGCTTAAATCCTTCCTGGTTATTATCGCAACCGTGGGACTTGTATTCTATTGGTATACATATGTTAAAACCATGCTCAAAACGGTTGAATACAATCCTGCATATATTCTCAAATACAATACTTTCGGAATCGGGGATTCTCAAAACGCAGCATATTCCGCAAGTGACTTTGCAGGAAATAACCTTAATCAGGTTATGAGTCATTTGGATGGAATCTTCACTTTGACAAAAATCAAGTCACTCATTAAATCCTTACTCGGTGCTCTTTGGTATCTTGATGTAGGTTCACTGGGACTTTCCTTCCTTGGTATATGTCAGCTTATTATTTTCACATATCGCAAAATAAAATCGAAAAAGGATTTTGAGGGCTCGATTTTTCTCACACTTGTTTTTCTCGGTACTGTAGGACTCAGCTCACTGACGCTTATCGCTCCTGAGACAACCAAAAATTTTGACAGATTGGATTGCTATTTCTACGGACGCTACGAAGACCAGATAAGCACATTCCTGATTATGCTCGGTCTGCTCTTTATCTACGAGACAATTCACAATGTAGTAATTCGCAAGAAAAACTATTGGCGATACGCTTTTCTTGCGCTCTGTATGGTAATTCATTTGGGAAGTTCATTTATTGTCGGACGCCAGATTCGCAGCATCCCTGTGCCGGTTACACGTTGCGTACGAGTATGTGCTGCCGCACTGTTCTATAAGGACAATTATGATTATTCCTTTTATTCAACAATCGGAATTGCTGCATATGCTTTCTTATTTATTTTGTTTATTGTTTTCGCACTCATTTTCAAGAAGATAAAGATAAACGATAAAGCATCAATAGCAGTTATCGCTGTTGTCTCAGTCATCTTCAGCCTTTGGTCACTTCAAATCACATATTACAATTTCAAGGATGACACACTTGCAAATCAAGAAAGATGGGATACAGTTATCCCTGCTGCCGAGGTTGTTACTTCAGATTCGGACGCAACCGTATTCTTCTATGCCGGCTGTGACTACTATTATTTGAGAACACTCCGCACCAAATGCGTGGATAACCTTTTTATGGTAGGAATTCCGGATAATTTGTCTTTTCTTGAAGGTATAAATCATGCTTACTTCGTTATACCTAACGGTATACCTGAAGAATATTTCCCTGCGGGACAGATTGAATTCCTTAAAGACAACTGCTCTCTGGTTGTAGATGATAATCTGCAACATTCCATCTATGAATACTCACGCAATACAGTTCGAAGTTTTGTTGTCAATCCGGACAATATATCCTTTGACTTAACAGGAGACGACGTAATCGTAACAGAAATACAAGAAAATTACATTAACTTCTCACCGGATGTAAGCATACGTTCCGTTGACGGCGGCAATTTCTCCGTAATCACCACGGTTGATCCGCACAACAACGGAATGGTTCGCTATATTACGGAACCTGAATACGAGCACTTTCTGACTAAAAGCGAAGGCATTGCCATAAGCATCACCCGTTATCAATTTATAGATGACAATGGTAATCCAATTATTCTGGATTACTACCACGATTCACTTGACGGTCTTGTATGCATGTCAATAGAGTTTGCCGATCCCGAAGCGGCGCTTGCCTTTGATTACGAAGCTTTAGACTGTGTATTAGCTGAGATAACAAACGATTACAATTATAAGAGCGGCTTCCTTGCACGCTTCGGCATCCCCGAAATCATAGATGAGACGGCAGTCGACGCAGAGACTGGGAATGTGGTTGAAGCGGTACCGGCGTAAGATAAGGTGAACTGCTTGCGGCCGACGCAGAGACTGATGGTGCGACTGAAGTGATACCGATACCGGCGTAAGATAAGGTGAACTGCCTGCGGCCGGCTGAGAGTGCGGCGATATAAGATGAGAGATGATACGGCGGCAGTCGACGCAGAGACTGGGAATGTGGTTGAAGCGGTACCGGCGTAAGATAAGGTGAACTGCCTGCGGCCGGTATCAAGGCAGGGCGTCGCCAAAACACGCCTAAAAACTCGCTGCCGGCGACAAAAATCACCTGTTTGGGAGACGCTGCGACCCCTGACTTCTCCAAAATAGGCCTAAAATTTCTCCAATGGAGAAGAAAATAGCTTGATTTGGAGAAATTATGGTAAAACTTCTCCAAAATGGCCTCAAAACTTCTCCAATGGAGAAGAAAATGGCTTGATTTGGAGAAGTTATGAGAAAACTTCTCCAAAATAGGCCTAAAATTTCTCCAATGGAGAAGAAAATAGCTTGATTTGGAGAAATTATGGTAAAACTTCTCCAAAATGG
>JAKSRF010000083.1 GCA_024403755.1 Clostridia bacterium | reverse complement strand
GACGGCAATTCCGCAAGATGTGTCCATAAAATTCGAAGGAAAAACGCCGATTCTTGCGGAATTTATGGGTTGAAGGACAGAAATTCCCGAGAATTGAACACGGAATTCAGAAAATATTGCAATTCCACGGGAATTCTTGGTTTTGAGACAGCAAATTCCCGAGATTCGAGCACGGAATTCGGAAAACATTGCAATTCTACGGGAATTCCCGGTTGTAAAACAGGAAATTCCCGAGATTCGGTCACGATTTCTGATAAAACCTGTAATTTCACGGGAATTTTGCAATATAAATTGTCGAATTCCCGAGAATCGAGCACGGAATTCAGAAAACATTGCAATTCTACGGGAATTTATGAATAGAGACTACAATTCCGCAAGATATGTTCATAAAATACAAAGGAAAATATGATTTTTTGCAGAAAAAGCAATTATAGTGAATCCAGGATCTATACGAAGCGTCATAAATCACAAAACTAACTACAAATTGTTTAGCAATCCATCCCACAAAAAACGTGAAGAACCAAAATAAAGGCGGCACTCGGCTGCGCAGCCGGCGCAGGTTATCTGATGAAATCTCGGCGGTGTTCGGTGCAGCGGTCGGGCGGCAGTCGGGCGGCGGTCTGGTGGCAGTCTGACGGCGGTCGGGTAATCAGGTAACCGTACGGCTGACCGGGCAACTCCGACTGGACAGCTCCCGTCGCAGGTTGCCCTGCAGACAGCCGGCCGCAACACAACACACCAACAAAAAACTGTCTCCAAAACACTAATGTTTTGAGACAGTTTGTTTTTGCAATTTTTATAACTTGAGTTGTTGTGCGCCGTCTTATGCAGTCATCAGATTGTGAATATAAGTCGGAACCTGATCCGGCAAAATATTAAATGCAACAGCAAACTCACCGTTCATACGCTTCTCAGCTTCATTCAAAATCTTCTCATCCTGCATATTAAGCTTCTTTCCGTCAGCAGAAAGCTTCTCACGATGCTCATTAATAAGGTTGATAATTCCTATAATATCTTCACGTGTACCGAAATTAATAAGATGTGCAAATGTATCCTTACGCTTATTCTTGTCATCAATCCAGTCAACTACAATATTAGGAATATTCTTTACAAGTTCTTTTGCTTCATTGCGTGAAATAACCGGCTTAATTTTTGAAGTCATCTTCTCATTGTTTACAGGAACATAGAGTGTTGAAGCCTGTCTGAGAAAAAGAGGTGTCAAAACATAATACTCCTCCTCACCGTCTCCGAACAAATTCTTCATCTCAATCTCTGAAACTTTGCAGACACCGTTGCCACCATAAACAACAGTATCACCTATTGTATACTTCATAAAAAACCTCGTAAATTTAATTGATAATTTTAATAATAATAAAAGGGCCGCAACGGCCTCATCGGACCCTTCTATTATAGCACCCGAAGCTTGTCGGGACATATTGTCATATGTTCCAAAAAACTCACAGAAGTTAAGTTTAGCTTTTAACAATTTTATGACTTTATTTTCATAAAGATTCATTATTAGTTATCATCATCGATACATTTTCGATGATAAATAAGGTATAATGGTTAATATATTGATTAAGGTGGTTTCTTGTATGCAAAAAATTACGAATTCATCTCCAAATCCAACCTTCATTAAGAATGCGGATTCAGTTTTCGTAGCGATAACTGACGGATTTATGAAGATGTTTTCAATAGATAACAGAAAGCAGGTTGTCGGCAAAAAATCCGATTCTTTTCTCAATAAGAAGCTTGCTCAAATGGACGAATATGCTGACAAGGAATGCCTTAAAAACGGAATAAGCTATTATACAATCCCGGGCTTTGATATCGACGATGATGGCAATTCAATAAACCTTATCATTCATAAGGTTACGATTAAACGTAATAATCAGGAATTAATTATCGGCAGAGCAGTGCCGTCCAAATCAAATCACAATGAGGTGAATCGTTTTAAAGCTCAGCTTAAATACTTTTTGCAACTCAAGGATGACATAATGGCTTTCGCCTATCTGGATTTAACTGCCGAAGAATGTCTTACGATGAAGCTTCGCGGTAAGGATGGGATTATAAATGTGACCGATCGTTGTTCCTTTGAGAACTACAAGAAAATGCTCAAGGATACAATTGCTGATGACGAATTGAAAGCACAGTTTGATATGCTTTTCACGGTTGAGTCTTTAAAAGAAGCTTATGAATCGGGAATGCCGTGCAAGAAACTGATATTACCGCTTAAACTTAATAATGTCGGTACAATAACCGTTTGTCAGGAATATATCTTTACAATTAATCCTTTTAATAACCATCTGTGTCTCTTCTTATTCGGCAGTGATATTTCTGCTGAGATAAAGGAAAAGAACGCTCTTACAAAAGCTGCCGAGATAGACTCCATGACAGGTATATACAATCATGCCGCCATACTCGGACATATCAGTGACTATATCAAGAATTCAAAGCTTGCCGAGGGCGAGAAGTACGCCTTTGCTATTTTTGACATCAATAAATTCAAGCATGTAAACGACATTTTCGGTCATAAAATCGGAGATGATCTTCTTATTAAAGTGGCTAATTGGCTGAAGAAAGCTTCGGAAGATGACATTCTTTACGGTCGTTTGGGCGGAGACGAGTTTGTATTCTTTGATAAGCATGTCACCTCTCTCGATGAGCTTGCCGTCAATATACAGAAACTGTTGAATAATCTTCAGTTCCGTCTGGTTGAGAATAAGCGTGAGCTTATCGTATCAGCCAGCATCGGAGTGTACATTTTCGACAATAAGGAAGAGGATATAGACAGCATATATATTAAGGCGGACAAAGCTCTTTATAAGGCCAAGACGGAGGACGGTCCTTCCTACTGCATATATAATGACAGCGAGCTTGCGACACAGTCTACCGTTAAGTCACATAATCCTATCTTGAGTAATCGCTACAGTGATTTTCTGTCTACGTTCAAGAGCTGCGCAGGAAAGAATATAGCAGTATTTCACCTTAATCTCACTCAGAATACTCTGATTGATTCAAAGATAGGAACGCAGTCCTTTTCCAAGAAAAAGACAAAGTTTTCTGCCGATGAATTCTTTGAGTATGTATTAAGTTCGGTAAGAGTCGATAAGGATATTTATCGTGAGCTTACCGAGACTATGACGCGCAAGTATTTCCTTCTTTGCGCAGAACGCGGTGAGTATAATTACTACGACAAATTCAATATGCAGATGCGTGATACCGCCAGTGTCGAACATCACAGACTGTCTATCACTTTGGCAATTAATCCGAAGACACAGGATACGGAAGCCATATGCATTTTCCTCAATGATAATATTGAGCACTATACCACTATGGTTGCCAATAAGCTTCTTAAGCAGAATTTTACTTATTCGGCAATAATAAATGTTAAGGATAAAACTATTCGTCATCTTTCTGCTTTCCCTTGGGAAGAGGAAAAATTCGGTGAGAATTTTATCCAGCCGTATGAAGAATCTCTCAGTATATTTGTCGAGAGAGTGATAATGGCCGATGAACAGAGAAGTACTTCCAATGCACTTAATCTGAACACAATCATCAATGAACTCCGCAATTCATCGGTTTATACCGTGCCGATTAATATATTCTCTATTGATGCCGAATCACAGCATAAAATACTTCAGTTCTCTTATCTTGATGATAAGAAAACAACTATTTATTCGTTGCTGTCCGACTTCTCTACTCAGGCTAATCTTGAATATAACAAGGTCAGCGGACTGCTCAACCGACGCGGTTTCTTCTCACATATGCGCAAATTGCTCGAGAGCAATCCGGACACTTCATTTGTTCTGGTACGTTGGGATATCGACTGCTTCAAGCTTTATAACGATATTTTCGGAATGAACGCCGGAGATGAGATTCTTGCTTCAATAGGAAATGCCATGAAGCAATATATATCTGACACTTCCGTTATAGGAAACCTCAGTGCGGATATTTTTGCGCTCTGTCTCGAAAAGGAGAATTTCAAGCCTGAAGAACTCCTCGATTACATTACCAATCTTTTGGATTCTTTGACAAACGACTACTACTTCACATTCCACATGGCTGCCTATGAGATTAAGGACAAATCCGAGGATATTACAATCATGTGTGATCGTGCCCAGCTGGCAGAAGAAAGTATCAAGTCCACCCAGAATGAACGCTTCATCTGGTATAACGAGTCTATGTATAATAAGTATTATAAGGAACAGACTCTTCTCTTGAAGCTGCGTGAATCACTTACGGAATCTCCTGAAGATTTTGTTATGCAAATTCAACCTCAGTACAATATCCTTACCAAAAGGATATGCGGTGGTGAATCTCTCGTGCGTTGGAAGAATCCGGGCTTAGGTTTGATTGCACCGGGTACATTTGTTCCGCTCCTTGAGAAAACGAACCTAATCTCTAAGCTTGATGTCTTAATATGGGAGCAGGCATGCCAATATTTGAGTGAACGTCTGAAGGCCGACAAGCCGGTAGTTCCTATATCGATAAATATATCTCGTTGCGATTTTCGTGCATTCAACGTGCCTAAGTATCTCAATGAATTAACGGAGCGCTATGATATTCCTCATAAGTATCTTTATCTTGAAGTAACCGAATCAGCTTATACAACGGACGGTAACTACATCATTAATATCATTAAAAAGCTTCGCCGTAACGGATTCATTGTTGAGATGGATGACTTCGGTTCAGGATATTCATCACTTAACACGCTTAAAACCGTGCCGCTTGACACGATTAAAATAGATATGCGATTCTTTGACATCGAGGAGGATGACGAGACCGGTGAAGCATTACGACGCGGCAATATCGTCGTATCCAACATCGTCAGACTGGCAAAAGAATTAAGACTGTCTATTATTGCCGAAGGTATTGAGACTAAGAAACAGGCAGATTTCCTTCATAAGATTAACTGCCCGGTTATTCAGGGTTATCTTTTCTCAAAACCTATAGAACCTGAAGAATTCTCGGCAATGCTCGACAGTAAAAAACAGCCGACACTCGGCAAATAAACATCTAAGGAACGGTATAGTAAATGAGAATAATCAGCTGGAATGTTAACGGTATCAGAGCAATTGCAGGTAAAGGCTTTGCCGATATGGTAAAAGATATGAATCCTGACATTCTCTGTATACAGGAAACAAAAGCACAGCCTGAGCAGCTTGATGCGTCAATCACGGATTTGGAAGGATACAAGAGCTACTTTTATGCTGCCGAACGCAAAGGCTATTCAGGTACGGCAATATATACGCGTATAGAGCCGATATCCGTAAGCTTCGGTCTCGGTACTGAGGAATTCGACCATGAAGGCCGCGTTATACGAATGGATTTTAAAGATTTTGTTTTATTCAATATCTATTTCCCGAACGGAGGACGAGGCGACGAATATGTCGACTTTAAACTGCGTTTTTATGACTGCTTTCTTGCTTTGGTTGATTCTCTCAAGGCCGAAGGCAAGCGTGTCATCTGTTGCGGTGATGTAAATACGGCACATAAAGAGATTGACCTGTCAAACCCTAAAGCAAATTCAAAGATATCCGGTTTCCTTCCTCGCGAACGTGAATATATGGATATCTTTGCCGAACATGACATGATAGACAGTTTTCGTCTCTTGTATCCTGATAAGACTGAATGCTATTCCTGGTGGTCTTATAAAACCAAAGCCAGAGAACGTAATGTCGGCTGGAGAATTGACTATTTCTTCATAACCTCCGATCTGAAACCGTATCTGAAGGAATCCAATATGCTTTCTGATGTTATGGGATCGGATCACTGCCCTATTTTTATTGAACTGAGTGATATCATATGATTTTTCCTATAATTCTGATAGTTATTAACATTGTTACATTTCTCACGTACGGCTTGGATAAAATAAAAGCACGACGCCATTCGTGGCGCATTCCGGAAAAGGTACTGTTAGGTATGGCCTTTTGTCTCGGAAGTCTCGGAGCTCTTACAGGGATGCTTTTATTTCACCATAAAACAAAGCACTGGTATTTTGTTGTTTTGGTGCCGCTTTTTTTGTTACTGCAGACAGCAATAATCTGTTGTTATTATATGGGAATTATCGGTTAGTTGTGATATTCTTACTTGGTCTGAGACATAATTATATTTATTAAAAGAAAGAAGTACATATATTATGAGACGTCGCGGTGGTTTACTTAAGCCCCTGATAATTGTTTTGCTGAGTATTGCAATAGTAGTTGTTGCCGGTATTTTGGTTTACCGCATTTTTTTCAACAGAGTATACAAAAGTATTACTTTGCAGGCGGGTGCCGATATTTCCGTCAATGATTTTATGCGCAGTGACATAAAGGGGGTTCCGTATGAAGGCGAACTTATCTCATATACTCCTGAACTCAATACTCACTCCCTCGGAAAGTACAAAGCAAAAATTAAATCCGGCTTCTTTACATATACTTCTGTGATAACAATCGTTGATGAAGAGGTTCCTGCCGGTGTCGGTTCTCAAAGATATGTTTTTGACGGTTACTCCCTTATGCCTTCTGATTTTGTAACCAACGTATCCGACGATACAGAGGTCAACTGTTCATATATTAACCTTCCGAGCTTCTCAGTTCCGGGAGATTCAAAAGTCGAGATACTTATGACAGATGCGGCAGGAAATACGACACTTATTGATTCAACACTCCGTACGTGTCCGCTTGTCTCTCGTTTTGATATTGAGGCAGGAAGCCAACTTCCTTCTGAGCTTCCTGATAATTACGGAAATATGATTCCGATTCAGTATTCATCCACCGAAAAGATTGATGAATTTTGCAACACTTTCAATATGGATGCAATTTACGTTGATTGGATTGATACAACCGACTTACCTATATTAGACTCGGATTCCCTGAATCACATAGGTGTTTATCGTACATACGTAGATATCGATGGTCTGACGTATGTGGTTTTCTTCAACGTTTTTGACTCTACTGCTCCGGATATTGTCGGTGCCGCAGACTTGAAGCTTTTTATCGGTGACAAACCGGAACCACAGGACTTTATTACATCAGTAAGTGATTCTACCGATACTGATTTATTCTTTGAAGGCGAAATTAACACGGATACACCTACCGCAGACGAAGAACTTCGTGAGATAACGGTAGTTGCATCTGATGAATACGGAAATACAACATCCATCCCATGTCGCTACTCTGTTCAGGTTGATGAAGAGCCACCGCTCATTATGGGTGTAAGTAACCTCACAACCGTAGTCGGTGAACCATTCTCTTTTAAGCGTGGTATTACAGTAACCGATAATCATGACACTGACCTTGAGGTGAGCGTTAATTCTGATGAAGTAGATTTAAATACTTTGGGTACATATACCCTCTACTATACTGCAACCGATTCATCGGGTAACACTTCTACGAGAAGCTGCGATTTAACTGTTGTCGAATCTATGCCTAAAGAAGTTACCGAAGAAGAAGTTCTTGAACTGGCTCAGGAGGTTCTTGATTCGATATTAACAGATGATATGACAGAGCTTGATAAAGTAACTGCCATCTATTGGTATGTATACGATAATGTCCACTATAATGAGGGCTTTGATCCTTCCAGTTGGCTTAATGCAGCCTATAAAGGTCTGACAACCGGTATGGGTGACTGCTATGTATCAGCTTCAACAGCACAGGCTCTCTTCACTGCTGCCGGAATACCTAATATGATGATAAGTAAGATTTATAACGGTTACTCTCATCACTTCTGGAACTTAGTAGACATCGGAGAGGGATGGCATCACTTTGATGCTACACGCCGTATGCATGATCAGGTTTCACACTTCATTTATTATACGGATGAAGACATGATGGCATATTCTTCTATCCATTACGGCTCACATAATTACGATCCTGAACTGTATCCTGAAATAGCATAAGGATTGAAAGATTTTTTGGTGGACAAAACATCGATTTTTCCGAGATTTAATCAGATTTTAACTTCTTCACGGAGATTTTTTCACGAAAGGCTTTGGAAAAACAGCTTAAAAGGAACATATAAGTTCTAAAGATTGAGTTGCAAACACTAATGATATGAACCGCTAAACTATAATCACTGAGAATCTTTTTTAAGTCACTGTTGTGGACAGCAATTCCGCAAGGTGTGTCCATAGAATTTGAAGAAAAACCATGATTTCTTGCGGAATTTATGGTTAGAGACGGCAATTCCGTAAGATGTGTCCATAGAATTTGAAGGAAAAACGCTGATTCTTGAGGAATTCTTGGTCGTAAAACAGAAAATTCCCGAGATTCGGTCACACATTTTAATGTAACCTGCAATTCCACGGGAATTTTGTAATATAAATTGTCGAATTCCCGAGAATCGAACACAAAATTCAGAAAACGTTACTATTTCACGGGAATTTTGGGTTTTGAGACAGCAAATTCCCGAGATTCGGTCACGTTTTTTGATGTAACCTGCAATTTCACGGGAATTTTGTAATATAAATTGTCGAATTCCCGAGAATCGAACACAAAATTC
>JAKSRF010000082.1 GCA_024403755.1 Clostridia bacterium | reverse complement strand
CAATCGTCGATTTTTTGTCATTTGTGATGTGTTTGTTCGGTTCTACACATCACAAAAGTCTATTTTTTGCTGTTTGTGATGTGTTTGTTCGGTTTTACACATCACAATCGTCGATTTTTTGCCATTTGTGATGTGTTTGTTCGTTTTTACACATCACTACCCTCACTGATGTGCTTATAACTTTGCTCTTAACTGTACTCTTACTATACTTTTAACTTCGCTTTTAGTGTACTCTATTTTTATCAGAGTTTCTTTATTGTCTCACCCGGCTGGAAAGTTGCATAAAGCTTGACGGTTCGCTTTGGACCGGTATACTCCTTTTCGATACGTGTAAGAAGCAGATCAGCTGCGGCTTCGGCAAACAATTCCATAGGTTGCGTAGCTATATCAATAGTCGGATTAAAAATACGCGCAGCCTGTATATTCTCCATACCTATTATAGAAATATCTTCTGGAATAGACTTGTTGTTCTTTTTAAAATACAGAAGGCTTCCCATCATAAGAACATTACCTGCTATAAATACAGCGGTAGGTCTTTCCTCTTCCGGCATAGCAAAAATTCTTTCCATAGTCTCATAACCGCGAATTTCAAGATGCTTTCCCATAAAAATGTATTTCTCATTACATTCTATTCCGGCCTCTGCAAGAGCCTTCTTATAACCAGCTACACGCTTCTGCGAAGTCGTTGCATTAGGATAACCGGTTACAATGGCAATCCTTCTGTGTCCGTTATCTATAAATTTACGCGTCGCTTCATATCCGAGTGACTCATTATCGAGTACTACAGAATCAAATCTTTCGAATTCATCTTCAAGATCAACGACTACAATAGGAATATTGGCCTCAACTGCTGCATCAACCTCATTTTCTTTAAAAGCATCAGGCTGCATAATTATGCCGTCAACATGGTTATGAACAAGAAAACCGATTTTCTCTCTGGCATTAGTACCGAATTCATCAAATTTATAATCACAGGTTACTACAGTATAATTCTTCTCATACATGTATTTATTGAGATGAGTAAGGAGTGCAACGCCAAAAAACTCAGACATACCCGGAATAAGAACACCTATGGTATTGGTCTTACGAGTTTTCATTCCGCGAGCTATAGGATTAGCCACAAATCCCAATTCCTCAATTGCTGCTTTTATCTCAGAACGCTTAGGTTCAATAACGTTACCGCCGTTAATATACTTTGAAACTGTTGATACGGATACTCCGGCTCTTTTTGCCACATCGACAATAGTTACTGACATAAGTTCTCCCCCTACCAAAGATTACGAACTACACGAGAAACAATAAAATTATAGCATAAGTTAAAGTATGAATTAAAGCATACACAATGGTCTTCTTTGAGAGTCTTCTCATATTACCCTCAACAAAATCAGGAACAACAATAAGCAAAATCAAAGCAACCGCAACAAGAAGTAAGCTTATATCCACCTTTACTATTCCCAAAATAAATACAAGTACGGCAACCAGAATGCCCGGTATATTTTTATGAGAAGTCATATAACTCCACTTAATTCTGATAATCTCTACAAACAAATCTATAATAATAAGTACAGCTGATACTATCCAATCAATTGTATTCAGCGTTTGGAAATTATTACCAAGCAAAGTATATAAAATGCCGGATAATAAAACCAACTGAACAAAGAACATGATAATCGGTTCAAACGCAAAGATTCCTCCTGCAACCATTGCTTCCGCCTGAACCTGTGCATCCGCATCAGAGACAATCATGTACTGCACAAGAGCGCTCAAAATCGGAATAAGTGCGCACAGATACACAAGTATCTTTGGTTCCTCAAGCAGAAAAATAATTATCGGAATAAGAATCAAATATAATACAGATAATGAAGCAATCAATATCAGATACTTCTTCGGAATATCGGAAAATGATACTTTCGAGAATGAGAAAAGACGTCTCTTCTCAAAATCGGTCATACGCGTAGCTCCGAGCATAAAAAGACAAATTCCGACGATACCGACAAAAATAAGAATTATATCCAAAATATACTCGATAAAAACCATGGACTGCTCATAATCCTTTTGTGTATATGAATTGTAAGTCGTACACAAATATTGAGCGAACTCATTCTGGAACACAGGATTCATTAAAATAAGTGAACCGTCATCGGCAAAGTCAAAGGCAGACACCGACAAATATCGGTTTTGGTCAGCGCTGATAAATACAGTAGAAGAGAAATTACTGTCCTGTTTAATTCTGTTTCCGAACAAGGTATCATCACCGGAAAGACGTTCATATATCAGTTTACCGTCAGGTAAATCATTGAGAGTTTTACTGTCATCAAAAGGCATAAAGACAGCCAGATTTTGTTCAGGAAAATTTTTACCGAACTCAGCCATCTGAAAATTACCCGGGTAAACCGGATCAACAAGAACAAAACCGATTACATTGGTCTCAGAAGCAAATCTTTTTACAGACTCGAGTGCATTCTCGCCTGTTGTAACAACAACCACCGGCTCATTGTCATATTCTTCACTAATAAGTTCATCCTCTTTGAGATCTGAAATCTCTGATTCAAAACCGGCACGTCGCAAAACACGAATAAATGAATTTGGTAAAACCACATCACTGTCAAAATCACAAAACATGACGTTGACACGTTGATCATCGCCGTCAATTCCGACATTATTCATAATCACAAGACCGATAATCGATGTCAAAAGCAAAAGCAAAGCTATTGCCCTGATGATAATACCTTTCTTTCTCTCGGTTTTCTTGTCATATTTACTTTGAGCAGTCAGATTACCTGCAGTACCGTAAGCAGCCTTACGAATCTTTTCTTTTTTATTCTCAGACTGTCCTTCAGTCCCTTTAATCTCTGAAGCTTTCTTCATCACACAATACCTAAAATCATTATGAATAAATACCTAAAACAATTCCGATTATGAGCAAAGAACATCACCTAAAGATCTGATATCTTCAGGTCCGAGAATAAGAATAATGTCATTATCGTGTATCAATTCATCTATTCTCGGAATAATATCCTCTTTAATCGGATAAAACTCAGCATCGCCGCCCTTGCTGTTTATCGCATCACAAATATCCTTACTTGAAATCTCGCCCGTATTCACCTCACGGTCGGAGAAAATCTCGCCGAACAAAATCTTTCTGCACGGCAACAAAGACGATACATAATCGTCAAACAACATTTTCGTACGATTAAATGTCAGCGGCTGAAAAACGACAAGCATATCATTATGAGGAATATGGCTTGCAGCCTCAATAGTTGCTCTTGCGGCAGCCGGATGATGAGCGTAATCAACAACAACCGTTGCTCCCTTATACTTACCCTTAATCGTAAATCTTCCGTCTGCGCCGTTAAAATCATTCAATGCCTTAACAATGCCTTCGGCAGAAGCACCGTTTAAATAAGCACATGCGCACGCAATAAGCGCATTATCAATATTGTGTTTTCCCGGAACACGAAGCTGAACATGTCCTAGTTTACCGTCAAGATACCACAAATCAAATGAAGGCAAACCGTCTGTATAGCAAACATCCGAAGCTCTGAATATTCCCTTCTCGCCTGTTAAGACACACAATTCATCTTCAACCGAGCATGTAATAACATTGAATTTTTTATCAGTATTACTACTTCTGAACTGCTCCACTGCTTTAGCAGTATTCGGTTCACGACCTGTTACAACAACATTTCCGTTATCCGCAAGTTTCTCAAGGAACAATGCGAAAACATCAATTACATCCTGAAGCTTCGGATAGCAATCAACATGATCGTGATCAATATTTGTTATTGCCGCTGTCGTTGAACTGAAGTGCAAAAACGAACGATTGAACTCGCAAGCCTCCGAGACAAGAAGCTTCTTATCTTTACCGAGCCTTACAGTATCATTAAATGCATAAAACTCCGCACCGAGATGCACGGTCGGATCCTTTGCCGACTCCAAAAGCATAAGTGAAGTCATAGACGTTGTTGTTGTCTTTCCGTGAGTACCGGAAATATTTATTACCTGATTGTAGCTCTCGGTAATAAAGCCTAAGAATTCTGCTCTGTCATATACAGGAATATTCTTCTCAATTGCTGCACTTACTTCCGAATTCTTAGGAAGAATGGCAGCCGTTTTAACTATAAAATCCGGCATAACCTCTTCAATATTTGAAGCAGTCTGCGTATCGTAAACTGTTATTCCTCTTGATTTTAAACTCTCAGTTCTCTCTGAAGGATGCATATCAGAGCCGTAAACTTCAAAACCGTATCCCTGAGCAAGCTGTGCAAGACCGCTCATGGATATTCCTCCTATTCCGATAAAATAAACCTTTTTACCAATATTCAGGAGTGAATCTATATTCATAAAAATATCCTTCTTCGCATTTTTTAAGAAAAATTTGCAGTAAAAAACAAATCAACCGCAAATATTATTATACCGCAAGCTAATCGTTTTACAAAATCACTGAGTAATTGATACTACCTTGGCATTGACTGCTTTAATTAAATCCTCAGATCTTAATCTGATTTGAAGTCCCCTTGCGCCGCCGCTCACAGAGACCTCATCTACAATCTCTATAAGTTCATCAATAATTACCGGATAATCCTTCTTCATTCCGATCGGTGAACAACCGCCTCTTATATATCCGGTAGTCTGAAGCAAATCCTTTACATGCAGCATATTCAATTTCTTAACTCCGGCCGCAGTCGCACACTTCTTCATATCGAGTTCATCATCTACCGAGAGGCAGAAAACAAACACATTACCGTCATCTGTTTTAGTTACCAAGGTCTTAAAAACCTCCTCATAACCAAAACCGAAATACTCTGCCACATGATGGCCGTCCAAGTCATTCTCGTCATATTCATATTCCAATGCCTTATAGTCGATTCCCAAGGTCTCGAGCTTACGCATAGCATTTGTCTTTTTTATAGCTGCCATTTTATTTCCCTTCTCGAAAAGCTTAACTATCAAATTCCAAATTAGTATACTATAATTAATCGAATAATAAACAATCAACAGGTGAAAAAGCATGAACAAAATTACAATTCCCGAACATGATATAAATCAACTCTTTGACAATCTGGTATCAATAATTAATGTCGGCGACTGTGCCGATTCCGCGATGGATGAATGTAAATTCCTTAACAGCCTTTTTGCCGCACTTCCTGCGGAAGCTGTCGAAGAATTTATGCGTTTTCTCGCAGACGGCAAAAAGCCATCACAAGCCTGCGACGAGATAATGCCGTTATTTATCAGACTCGTCAATTTGGTAACCTATTGCGATAAAATACTTGAATTACGTGAGCTTCCTATATCCGCAGATATGAAAATAATCAAAAAGAGAGCTTCACTCAATGAAGAGTTGGACAATCTCGAAGAGCCTTTCGGAAAAAATCTGATGGGATATGCTTTCGGTTCATCTTCAAAACCGGACGTTCCGCAGCAAAATTCACAGCAAACAAGCAAAAATGATAATAATTCTCCCAATACAGGTTCAGGACTTCTTCTGATGAACGGTTCAGCTGTAATCTTCCCTTGTGCTGATATATATAAGACTTCACTTTTCTATGAACAAAAGCTTGGATTCTCAGCAGTAATGCTCGATGATGAATCCATGCCGCATATAAGAATCACAAGAGATAATATCATTATCAATCTGGTTCAGTACGGAAATAAGGTTGCAAATGAGTGTCTGCCTTTACGCAAAGTATACGGAATTCCGTATGATGCATATATATATGTTGCAGAACCTCTGCTTCTTCTCAATGAGCTTAAGTCTGCCGATATTAAAATCATCAAGGAACTCGAATCCTCAGAGAAGTCCGTTAATTCCGGAATCAACAGAGAATTTGTTTTTGAGGATTGTGACGGAAGACATATCTGCGTATCACAGTGCGATAACATAGATAAAATACTCGGATTTGTCTGATATCAGTTTGAACCGGATTCCGGTTTCACTACTTTAACGGTATTCTTCTCAAGATTAGTTCTGTCCATCGACATGAGGTGATCGCAGCCGCGGCATCTTAATTTAATGTCACAACCGACATTAGCTACTATCCACTCATTGCTGCCGCACGGATGTTTTTTGCGCATAGTTACAATGTCGCACACTTTGTAATCATATAAAAAGAATTTATTCGGCATATTTTACATCTCCCTTATGGCGAAGCAAACTCTATCGTTTCCGCCGTAATCCTTCAGTGTGATGACATTGCTGTAACCCTCATTAATAAAGATTGCACGAACAGCATCACCCTGATCGTAACCATGTTCACAAATAATTGCTGCTCCCTTTTTAAGAAAAGTTTTTCCGTATTCAGCAAGCAGATAATAAAATTCAAGTCCGTCTTCTCCGCCGTAAAGTGCTAATTCCGGTTCATAATCTGCTACGCTTTTATCAAGAAGCTTCATTTCATCACCGGTAATATACGGTGGATTGGAAACAATAAAATCCAAAGATTCCGTTTTTATCAAGCGTAACATTCTTGCGTGATCACGCAAATCGCAATTAACTACCTTCACAGAAGCCGCTTCCTTACTGATACTGCTCAACTGAGAAGATACATTTCTATTGCACACCCTAAGAGCCTCAGAAGAGACATCTGTAAGATATGCATCAACATCATATCCGGACAGTGTAAGCTGATTTGTAACAGATATTCCTACACACCCAGTACCTGTACAAAAATCGGCAAAATGCAGAAAGTCGCCTTTAGATACAGCACCCTTACTAACCTTATTAATGTCGCCCATCGGGAATTCACACGCTCCGCAAAACTTCAGCGCTGCTTCAACAAGAATTTCTGTATCCGGTCTCGGAATAAGCACGTTGGAATCAACAAAATAATCTTCTCTGTAAAAAGCTTGATGTCCTGTTATATACGGAAGCGGTTCACCCGCAGCAACTCGTCTGCAGGCATCAAAGCAAGCTTCAATTTGTAAAGCAGAATTCAAATTCGAATCCGTGTTCAAAGACAGATTGCTGCTTGAACCGCTGCTTAAATCATGGTTCGCGCTTAAATCAGCGCCTGTACTTGAATCAGCGTCACCTTCTGCATCCAAATCCACATTGTATTCTTCTGCAATCAACAAACAATATGATTTTGCTTCATCTACAGAATAACCTGCCTTAATCAGCAGGTCATTCATTTTATCACCAATTGTCATCATTACTGTTCTCCGGAATAACTGCTTCCATAGCCAGAATAGCAACTTCGATTATCTTATCATCAGGTTCGTTTGTTGTAAATTTCTGAAGCCATAAGCCCGGCTTACACAAAACCTTACAAATCGGATTCTGATCATGTCTTCCGACAAATCTCAAAATCTCATATGAGATTCCGCATATAAAAGGCATAAGAATTATTCTTACTATAAGATTAGTCAGCATATTCCTGTCACCTGTAACCATACCTGTCAAAGTATATATCAAAATCGATATGGCAAGCACAATAAACATAAATGCCGTACCGCAACGAGGATGAAATCTCTTATGCTTCTTAATATTTTCAACTGTAAGCGGTTCGCCTGCTTCATAACAGGCAATAGTCTTATGCTCTGCGCCGTGATACATCCATACTCTCTTAATATCTTCGAGTTTACTTACCGAGATAAGATAAATAAGGAAAATGGCAATTCTCAAAACGCCTTCAAGAATATTCATAAGAACAGACCACTTAAGTGTTCCGTTATCATTAAGTCCTGTAAACCTCATTACTGTATCAACAATAAAACGCGGGAGCAAAATAAAAAGGCCGACGCTTATCAGGATACCGAGAATGGCTGAGACAGTAGTCACAACCTCGGTATGTTTACCGAGATACTCATCAAGCTTACTTACCTTCTCAGGCTCTTTGTCAGAACTCTCATTCTCCGGCTTACCTTCTTCAGATATATCAGCCGACTTCATCAAAGCACCGGTACCTGTTACAAGCATCTTATAAAACTTTATACAACCGCGTACAAAAGGTACCTTCTCCCAGAAAATAACCTTATCGCTCTGCTTAATCTCTTCAACATGAATCGTGCCGTCACCCTTACGCACAGCCATCGCCGTTCTCGAAGGTCCGCACATCATAATTCCTTCTATCAGAGCCTGACCGCCGATAGTGGTCTTCTTCTGATTCTTCAGCGCTTCACGCTCAGCCTTCTTCTGAGCCTTCGCTTCCTGCTTACTCAACTGCGGTTCTTTATTCTCAGCAACTTTTTTCTTGGCAACGGCGCTTTCATTCGCAGCCACACCAATCTCATTATTGCTTATTACTTCTAATTCATTTTCTTTATCTGCCATAGTCTTCTTCCTATACTATAATAATTCAAGTTATTATATCACTCTTTATCTCGAAAATGAGTGATCAGTTCAAAATACCTTAATTTATATTATCGGTATTACCATTTCTGCCCTGTTGTGAATAGCATCGAAAACGTGAATAAACCTCGGTGAATGCATAACAAATTGCGTTTTGGGGGATTTTGTTATGCATCTCAGCAGTCTTATGCATAACAAATTGCGATTTTTTTGAT
>JAKSRF010000081.1 GCA_024403755.1 Clostridia bacterium | reverse complement strand
CTTCTCGAACTTAAACCAAGTGAAGGTTACTTTGACTCTGACAAGTTTTACAGATGCTCAAGCATCGGGGTTTATTTGCCGGAAGAAACAAAGAACCTAAGCGTATGTTAAGCGTTAAGCGTTTATACCGTAAGACACACACAAATTAATAAATTCCGCTGAACCGGCAAAGCCGCTGAATACATCTTCACGAGTTGCGGTGCCGCCGTTAAGCATATCTACCCAGTATGCCAATCCTTCTTCATCTGCTTCACGGCCGAGGAATGCCTTGTACATATATTTTACAAAGTCGTTATTATCCAGATTCATATTGATGAACTCAGGACTGAATACAAATCCGAAGGCGCAGCTTGTGCCGGTCTCTTCACCGGAATGAAGCTTCATTACCCAACCTGACTGACCTGCCATATCAGGAAGTCTATTCAAGCATACTCTGTAAAGTCTGGATACGAAGCAGTTTAAACCGCCCTGCTGACCATTGGGTACACCTACTAAGTAAGTACCGCTTACTACACCATGCATAGAACAGAGGTTATAGAATTCTTCAGAATTAGCGAAGCCTGCAAATATCTCTTCTCTTGTTGCAGTCTCACTATTGAGCTGTTCTAACCAGTAGTTGAAACCTGCTTCATCTGCCTCACGACCGAAGAACATTGTATACATATCTGTTACGAACTGCTCGTTAGTTGTATTCTTGTTTGTATACTCCTGGCCAAAGATAAATCCAAAGCCTGTTTGAGCACCACATGCTTCTCCGTTTACAAGTTGATTCTTCCAGTAGTTATAACCTTCTTCATCTGCTTCACGTCCAAGTGATACTTCGTAGCAACGATTTACAAAATCATCAACAGTAAGTTGAGGAGCCGAAGTAGGAGTCGGTTCAGGAGAACTTGTAGGTGTCGGTTTTGTTGTAGGAGTCGGCTCACCTGAAGGTTCCGGACTCGGTGTAGGAGTATTTGTCGGCTTCAATGTAGGGATAGCAGTTACATCCTTGGTTGCCTCACACTTTGTACAGTGGATTGACTTGCTTCCTTCTTCTTCATATGTAGGCTCCTTATCTACTGTGAAGTCGCTTGCCCAAACATGTCCTGTTGCAGGAATTGATTCGCCTGTAGAAAGCTTCTCTTCGCAATTCTTACAATATGTATCACCGGTGTATCCGTCTTCTGAACAGGTTGCTTCTTTGGTATCTCTTACCTCTGTGTTCTCATGCTTACATGTCCACTTTGCGTACAAGGAGATGTCCTCGGTGATTGCGGAATCGAAGTTAAACTCAGAATTAAATCCGGAATCTGTATACCAACCATCGAACGAATAACCTTCCTCTGAAGGTGCAGTAGGTTCTGTTGCTTTATTGCCTTCTTTTACAGTCTGTGATGAAACTTTTGTTCCGTGTTCACCGATTTCAAAAGTTACTGTGTAGATTGGAAGAGGAGGAAGCTTTGGCAAATAACCGTTTCCGCCTTCTGCTTTCCAAACTTCAATATCTTCAATCGAAGTGCTGCCGTTCACATCTTCAAATAAAGCACCACAGAAACATTCATAGTAATCGCTCCAGCCGGCTGCTTCTTCAGTTGCCGCCTGTCCCTCGACTAATTTCGGATCGTGGGTATGATTTATCGTTAATGTTATCTGACAAGAAACGGTATTGTAATTATCCTCGTCACCAGGGGTAAAGGTTACACTGTATAACGTTACATCGCTGTCAGCTATAGCAGGCATTGTATCCGGTTCTGTCCATTCAAACAAACCTGCGACTTGAGTGCTGTTTGTGCTTGTAAGCTGCACATTACCACCGAACAGAGTGCTTTCTGCAAGTTTATTACCATAAATAATTTCGGAAGGCGCAGGGTTATTCTTAATATACGGTGTTGCTTTGTCAATGGTGTAATTAACTTGTGCGGCTTTGCTGTTTACAACAATTTCCGCCTTATAGTCGCCTGCATTTACGGGAACTTCATTCAAAACGGTATACTCTTCCTGACCGCTGTATTTTTGATAATAGGTAATGGTTGGAAGTTCCAGTCCTGCCTCTTCCCAAGCATTTGCTTCGCCGTCTGCGAAAACGAACTCCTTAGCTTTGGTGTCATAAACGAGGTTTGTCGGAGCTGTCAATGTAAGCGTGAGAGGTGTTACGTCCCAACCCTCGGTGCATCCGCTCGTACATGTTGCAGTAAGTGTGCCGTCGTTTGTCGTGTAGGTAAAGGTGTGGATGTGCGGAGGAATATATTCTCCGTTATCATTTGAATTAGCGGAACCGGCCACTATGATTTTAACCAGTTCATTAGAATTCTTAACAAATGTTAACGTATATGAACCGGAAGTGTATTTATAATTACTTCCGTCTCTTTTTACGGTTTTGTCAAGGATATTAAATAAACTGGTACCACCAAATGTCAGTCCGTTATTACCAATAAACAATTTTGAATCTGCATCATTTACCCAAGCATTGTCCGGGATTGTACCGCCGGAAGTTGGAAAATCGTCCGGCAAAATATCATCAATTGTTAATGGATCATATGTACCATTTACAGATTCCCATGCACCAGTATATCCTGAAAAGGTCATACTGGTAAGAACACCGTCAGTTAAATTAAAAACGATTGAACGAGAACTGTATGTATATTTATACTCGGTGTCAGATATTTTTGTTACTCCCTCATTTACATAAGTAGTCGAACCACCGTAATAAATGCGGGCGCTACCATCAGTCTTCTCATACATAAGGGTTCCACTGCTGTTAACCCACGCATCTTCTTCTGTTGTAGGGAAGTTTGGATTGGTTGCAATCAATTCGCCGACAGTGGTATAATTCGCTGCTAATGCCGTCATTGGAACGAGCGTCAGTAACATGGTTACCGCTAAAAATATGCTAATGATTCTCTTCTTCATTATACGTCTCCTTTCACCTTGTTTGTTGTGATTTCAACAAATTTATTTAATAATTATACTCCGATTAGAGATGTCATTAAATTAACGGTTTGTTAATGGATAGTAAAACGTATTACTAAAGATAGTGAGAGAAGAGTTTTTGCTGTATTTATATCAATTGAGCCGAATTGTTATATCAACTGCCTCGAACGGCTACCGTAAACGCTTTTGTTCGGGGCAGTTTTTTGTTACCCCTTCAGGTAATTTTTTTACTGATTTTTAAATCATATTTTTCATAAATGCGATAAATCCGGCTATCGGGAATGGAATTTCACAAATAAAAATCCATATTCCAAAGTAGATACAACGGAATATTTACTGTATGAGTTTCATGAACTATATTCGCTGCTATATTTTTAAGGGAAGCCTTAAATCCAGACTTTGGTTCGTATTTCTTGCTAAATTGCTTGTAACTTTTTGCCTGAGTATTCGTTGCCGCCTTTACTTCAACAGGAATAACATCCCCATTGTTTTCATATATAAAGTCAAGTTCAGCTGTATTACCGGATTTCCAGTAATATGGAATCTTTTTTTGATATAACAATTCATTCATAACATAATTTTCAGTTATTGCCCCTTTGGAGGTCTTTAAGGTATCATTCTCAGACATATAATCATTTACTGATATTCCAAGCCTTCTGCTGAGCAAACCTATATCCGACATGTACACCTTAAAATACGTGGCATCAGCATTAAACGACAACGGTATTTCTGCATTTTTAACTAATTCCAGAACGTGTATTAATCCTGCATTTTTCAGCCATCCAAGTGAAGCCTCCAATTCGTGTGCTCTTTTACCTTCTTTTACATGTGAAAAGACAAATTTGTTGTTATCCTTAGCTAACTGCTTTGGAATAGATTCCCATATCATACGCAATTTTTCTATCTCTGCTATAGGTGCATGTTTTGAAAAGTCATCCGCATAATCCGATAATATTTCATCCTGTATTTCGGTTACGATTTGAAAATCTTTGTTCATTATATAATCACTAACCACTTCCGGCATTCCACCTACTGCAAAGTACGTTTTTAACAATTGCTCCATCGGTCTTGAGTAACCTTCCGGTATCATTCTATTTACATCCCACTTTTCAAAAAGACTAATATATCTTTCTTCGCCCATTGCAATAACAAATTCTTTAAAGCTCATAGGATACATCTGCATTCGATTGACTTTTCCAACCGGGAAGGAGATATTTTCTTGTTTTAACGCAACACCAAGTAACGATCCTGCACACACTAAATGTAATTCTGGTAAATTTTCGCAAAAATACTTTAAAGAAGTAATTGCTTTAGGGCATTCTTGTATTTCATCAAAAATTAACAATGTTTTTCCCGGAACGATCTTCGTTTTTTGTATTAATTCAAGCTCATTCACTATTCTATTCACATCAAAATCAAAATCAAAAACGCTCACATAATTACTATTTGATTCAAAATTGATATAGCATGTATTTTCAAAGTGCTGTTCACCCAGTTCTTTCAAAACATATGTCTTTCCGCATTGACGAACGCCGGTAAGCATTAACGGTTTTCTTCGTTTACCGTCTTTCCATTTAATCAATTCATCAGTTATTACTCTATACATGTCAGCCTCCATGCAAACAAAAGTCCTATGACTTTTGTTTGCATGATAACATTTGTCATAGGACTTTTGCAACTTATAATTATATATTTTTTAACCCAACAAATCTGAAATTATAGCTATAGCATTGGATGATGATATAAATGAAGCGTATAGGAATCCTTCAGAAATATCAAAATATGTTTCCCGTAAGTTTAGTTGCAAGCTCTCCACTAAGTAAATATGAATTAGTCCGGTTATAAAAATCGAGTAATCGCCATCATTTCCATGAGGCTTGATTTACCACATCTTCTTACTCCGGTAATAACTTTAATAATATCATTTTCATGATAGAATCCTCGTATTTTTGACAGATACTGTTCTCGACGAAATAATTCCATGTGTTATCGTCCTTTCAGTTGATTTGTTATAATCTCCCTTGTGGATCAAGATGTGTTAAGATTCAATCTTACTATCTTTTCGAAAAGGGAAATGAATGATTTTTGAAAACACACCGAAAAAAAATGTGTGAAATCCGCTGTTCTCATTCGTCTTATAGGTGAGATCTCAAATAAGTGAAAGGAGAAATCTATTCAATGAATAACGAAGCGGTACTGAAACTATTTGATGCATATGCCGATGATGCATTCAGATTGGCATATTCATATCTCGGTTCAAGACCGGATGCCGAGGATGTTGTTCAGGATGTTTTTGTAAAGCTCATTAAATCAGATGTCACTATAAAAAAAGAAAAAACATATATTCTCACCATGGTCGCAAACCGGTGCAGAGATATCCTCAAATCCGGAGCTGTTATCTTTAACGCACCTTTTGACGATGCAATTGAGGTTGAGTCAGAAATAGAATTCGATAATGATGACACGGAAATATTTGAAGCAGTATCCAAACTTCCCGACAAAATCAGAGTTGCAATACATCTTCACTATTACGAAGGATACACGATTAAAGAGATAGCCAATATCTTAGACATTGCCCCATCGGCGGTATCGATGAGATTAACCAGAGGCAAAGAAATTCTACGAAAATACTTTATAGGTGGTAGTAATTATGCAGGATAAATATATTGAGGCTATGGAAAAAATACAAATGGATAGTAAAAGGAAAGATATTATGAGACAAGCAATAGAGAAAGAACTGTCTTCTTCAAGTAAGCAGGCCAAAACTACACGTCTTACCGGAAGAACAAGAGCGGCAATTGCTGCCGCAGCATTGGTAATTACAATGGGAATACTGATGACCATTCCGACAACAAGAAATGTTATATCTGCAGGTGTAATTAATTTGGTACACATTTTCGTTCCTGAAAATGCTGTCGATTCCCATGATAAGTACATTCAGGATCTGGAAGAGAGAGAAATACCGTCACCCGAAGAAATCTCGGAATCCGTAGCAGTCGAGATGAGTGTCGATGTTGAGCCGGAAAACCAGGAGGAAGCCGACGAGATCTCGGAATCCATAATATCCGAGATAAGTTCCGCTGTTGAGTCACAGGACAAGGCGAACGAGGATTTTTATAACTATGTTACGGTTAATTCCGGCTATTACTCTGACCCTTACTTGGCTGAGGAAGCCGCCGGCTATGAACAACAAGGTTATTCCATCTACGATATGCAAAAATACTATGAGTGGTGGGATTATGACTCACTTGATATTAGCTCGGCGGAATATATCAACCCGGAAGGTTGGCTGACTGAAGGCTTCTTTGCTTCATTCTGGATTGGTGACAATGCGTCAGCCTTTAATAACAGCATTTATGTCTTCAAAGTTGACGAAGAGCAGTTGAATAACTATCTGTATAACTGTCATACCAAAGTTGCTCAGCTAATGATCGAACACAATCAAGAACCCGTTCCTTATGAGCAATTTTGGTCAAGAAGCACCGATGCAGACGGTTACATCGTTTATATCGGTAATTGGGAAGGATCGGATCCGGAATTTACGTATAGCCCTAGTGACAGTGCACGTTTCGAGAAATATACGGTTACATACAATCCCGAGAAACAGCTTGCATACTGTTCCGTTGAAGAGGGCGGCGGAGTCGGCTGATTCTTTGGATAAGTTACAGCGAAATATCATTTATCGCCTGTAACAGAACAAAACAGATTAAAAAAATGAGGGGACTCTCAAAAGTGATTATGTAAGGTAATTACTCCGAGGTCCCTTTATTTTTATAGTATATTGAAATATGTACCCGCTTCCTCCGTGGTGTTGATGTAGTGTTGATTCTTCTTCGCAGCTGAGAGAGCCAAACAATACCCGCTTCCTCTGTGGTGATAAGAAGCTGCTCTTAAAAACGCACTGCAAAAATATTGCTTTTTCTTGATTATTTTATGATTGTTGTGCTATATATGAAGTGTTTTCATTTAAAAAACAAAGAAGGGGAATTTGAAAATGAGAAAACGTATTTTATCAATGCTTTTATGCATCATGATGTGTATCACAATACTGCCGATGATGGCTTTTGCTGCCGGCAACGATGAAGGACCCAAGGCGTATGCAGTGCTTGATGAAGAAGGCACCTTGACCATTGGATATTGGGATACAAAACCGGAGGGGGCATATAAGGTTCCGAATCTGAGTGCGAAAGAAGGTTTTAATTATATTCCTTGGTATAGTAAGAGCAACGATATTAAGAAAGTAGTATTTGATTCTTCTATCAAGAACTATAAACCTACGTCAACAAAATGTTGGTTCTTCCAATGTAGTAATTTGGTTTCCGTAGAAAATGCAAACTATTTGGACACCTCGGCCGTTATTGACATGAGCAATATGTTTTGGGATTGTTCGTCACTGACAACCATAGATGTATCCAAATGGGACACCTCGTCTGTTACGAAAATAAGTTCTGCGTTTAATGGATGTTGTCAATTAACAAGTCTTGATGTATCCGAATGGGACACTTCGTCTGTTACAGTTATGAGTATGATGTTTGACTTCTGTTCTTCATTGACAACCCTTGATGTATCCAAATGGAATACATCATCTGTTACCTATATGAGAAGTATGTTTTCTTCTTGTCGTTCTCTTACAACTCTGGATGTATCCAAATGGGACACCTCGTCTGTTACGGATATGAGTATGATGTTTTTTGACTGTTCTTCACTGACATCCCTTGATGTATCCAAATGGAACACTTCGTCTGTTACAGATATGCGTCAGATGTTTAATAAATGTTCTTCACTGACAACCCTTGATTTATCCGGTTGGAACACTTCTTCTGTAGTTTATATAGATAATGATTCTGAAATACATGATTATGGCATAGAATTCATGTTTGGTGCTTGTACTAATCTCAAAACAATCTATGTGGGTAAAGAATGGAATCTCTCAGATTCGGCAAAAAAGTATTCAACAGATGTTTTTAGGGGAAGTTCTTCATTAACAGGCGGAGCAGGTACTGCCTATAAAGATATTTATGTTGTTGCTGATATATACGACGCAAATTATGCTCATATAGACGGCGGTGAATCAAATCCGGGTTATTTCACTCTTCGCTATCAAATGTCCTTTGGTATCGGAGAAGGTGCAACCGGAGAAGCTCCTGAGAGTATTCTTGTAACACAGGGAGAAAAGATTACATTACCATCATCTTCTTCCTTCTCGAAAAGCGGCAGCAAATTCATCGGCTGGTCAGACGGAACTAAAACCTATGAATCGGGCGAGAAATACACAGTAGGATCTGAAGTGGTTAACTTTACTGCAATATGGGAATGTCTCCATAATCATACAGAAGTAAAGAACACCAAAGCAGCTACATCTACAACTGAGGGATACACCGGCGATACCTACTGCACCGATTGCGGCGCGAAGGTTGCTGAAGGTAAGGCAATTCCTGCATTGACATCGGAACCGACACCAAGCGGTAATCCGGGCGGCGGCTCAAATGGCTCAGGCAACGGAGCTAACGGCTCGAACGGCGGCTCCGGCGTTGTTATTCCTACCCCTACAACTCCTCCTACACAGAAGCCAACCGGTAACGCAACTAAGAGCGCAGGTGAGTTCGTAGAACGTTGCTATAATGTTTGCCTCGGTCGTTCATCCGATGCAGAGGGCTACAAGTATT
>JAKSRF010000080.1 GCA_024403755.1 Clostridia bacterium | reverse complement strand
GTGAGACTGCGAGCTCTGTTACAGCGGTTGTTGATGACAGAATAGCCCTTGTTGTTAACGAAATAGAAGGTATGATAAAGCTGGATTCATATGATGCCGTATATGTTGCGACGGGTGATGTTAATTCCGACGGGAATTACGAGGTGTATGTATCTTACGGTTCAACCACTTATGAGCGTTTCTTAAAAACTCAAATATTTGTAATAGATGCTGCCGATGCTTCGGTGAGCATGCCGAATTGTGAAGGACTTCTTATTAATCCGGCTTCTGTTTCCGATACAGATGAACAGAAACAGCAACTTCAGTACTTGCGAAATGCTGACGGTGAATACCTGTGCGCTTTTAACAAGGACAACAGACTTGCAGGTGTCGAGGAAATGATTTATTGTGCCGGCGATAAATATACCATGGAAGAAATCGCATCCTTCTATATCTATGTAGATAAATCAACAGATGATTCTTCGAACGATTATCAGCTTTACATAGAAGATAAAAATACCGGAGAAATGCCTGTTGCCGATTTGACAGCAATTGAAGAAAAATATTTGAACAGCGTTGAGGAGAGAACAGTTGCCAATATTTATTGGGAACGATATGACAAGGACGACAATCTGGGAGCATTGCTTACCGAGTCGTTGAGCCGATTCTCGACTGTAGAGGACGCTTCAATCTCATTACCGGATTATATTGAAGTATCATTCGATTCGAATGAATATGATGTCCAAAATGAAGACGAATTAACAGATGAAGAGAAGGAAATACTCCGCCGCATCTCGAATTTGAAGAGCCAGGGATATTGATTTTTGATTCGGATGGCCTGACAACCGACGTTGGTGGATTCGGCTGCGGAGTAAGTTTGCGCACTTATCCTTGCTTGCCATACTCCGCAAAGTAAATTTGCGGACTTTTTTTCGTTGGAAGAAATCACTGAAAACCCGGTTTTCAGTCACTGTAAAGTGACTCAAATGACCAATTTCAGTGAATCCGGTCGCCGGGATCAATCTTAAGCTGCTTCGTAAGAAGCGGTCGGTAACTCCTTTACAAAAACTTGAATTTATCCCAATAAAAACTTAAGTTTCTCTTATTTATATTTTTGCAAATGCTAACTAGAATTAAAACATCGCAGTTTATACAATTTATGCAGAATACTATGGGGGGATAACTCGATAGAGCCCCGCAGCGCAGAAGTTATGATTAAGAGTAAGGATTTGGGAGGAAATACTCATGGTTTCAACAGGCAGGGAATGTGCGTCGAACGTTATCGCTAATGTTAACAAGGTTATTGTCGGTAAGGATGAGCAATTGCAGCTGCTTATGGTGGCTTTGCTTACCGGCGGACATGTACTTTTGGAGGACGTGCCCGGTACGGGAAAGACAAAGACGGCCAGAGCCCTTGCAAAGTCGTTGAATTTGGATTTTAAGAGAGTTCAGTTCACAATAGATCTCTTGCCTTCGGATATTACCGGAATTAATTATTATGATCGTGCTCAGGAGAAGTTTGTTTTCAGACAGGGACCGATTTTTACCAATATACTTCTTGCCGATGAGATAAATCGTGCGACAGCAAGAACACAATCCAGTTTGCTTGAGTGTATGGAAGAGAAGCAGGTCACCGTGGACGGTGTAACAAATGAGCTTGATAAGCCTTTCTTGGTAATTGCCACGCAAAATCCAATAGAATCGCAGGGAACTTTTCCGCTTCCTGAAGCGCAGTTGGACCGTTTCCTGATGATGATTTCCATGGATTATCCTACTCATGATGAAAGCGTTGAGATTTTGAAGAGATATGACAAAGAAGATCCGTTGAGCAGCTTACAGTCAGTAATAACAAAAGAGGACTTACTCAACATGCAGACTGAAGCAAAGAATATTAAAGTTGCAGATTCACTGCTTGATTATGCTGCAAAAATCGTTGAGGCAACCCGTGCTTCCAAAGACGTCAGAATAGGCGCAAGTCCTCGTGCACTTCTCGCATTTGTCGCTGCTGCCAAGGCTTTGGCTTATATAAACGGAAGAGAATATTGTGTACCGGATGATTTTAAGAGATTGGCGCCTGCAGTTTTGGCACACAGATTATCAATTCACGCTTCGGGTTCTTTTAAAGAGGACGGTTCATACATGAGCCAACATGATATAGCAAAGAAAATAGTAGAAGGTATTCTTAATGAAGTTGCCTGTCCTACGGAGGATTTCTCTTTCTGATGATTACGATTATATTTTTTGTCATCATTGTTGTGATACTTGCTTTGGCTGAGGCGGGCTACTATTTAAAGCATGCCTTTGATAAGCTGGATATCGATGTGCGTTTCTCAAAGAATATTGCCGGTTACGGTGATACAATTGAGGTTATTGAGAGAGCGCAAAATAATAAGAAACTGCCGCTTCCGTTTCTGATTTTGAAGTTTGAGGTCCCGATAGCAATCAGATTCAATGATATGGAAAATATATCTCTATCCGACAACTATTATCGTGAGGATATGCTTACAATGCGCGGTCGTTCGCGTCATACCAGAACGATTAAGGCAACATGCCGTAAACGCGGTTATTATGAATTTACACGTGTTACTGCCAGTACGACGGATTTGTTTTTTCTCAACAAAATAGGAGATGATTTCAGAACCGATTCTTCTTTGGTAATTTTGCCTCAGATAATTGCAACCGATGAACTCAGAACTTTGATAGCCATGACAATCAGTGACATTCAAATTCGAAGAACACTTCTTACCGATCCGTTCACTTTGGCAGGAATCAGAGAATATCAGCCATGGGATCCGATGAGTTCCATCAACTGGACTGCAAGTGCCAAGGTCGGGGATTTTATGGTTAATCAAAATGCTTCAACCGGTGCTAAGAAGGTAAATATTTTTTTGAATCTTGAGTATTACAATACAAAGAAGTCAGAGTCGCTTCTTGAACTGTCAATAAGCTTGGTATATTCATATATGCGTGAGCTTATGGAAGCAGGTATCTCAACGGCTCTTTATTCAAACGGAAAAGATACACTTAACGGAAACTCGATTGCCATAAATTCATTAACAAGTATGGACGCTGTTGAGCAGTGCGGAATAGAATTGGCAAGAATTGATCTTAAACAGGAAGTTACACCTATTGAGAATATTATTGAGAAGTATGCATTGAGAAATACTTCCGGCGAATTAAATATTGTGATATCTCCGAATTACAACAGTAATTTTCAGAATGTGCTTTCGCGTTTGCTTTTGCAGAACAGTCAAATACCTTTGCTCTGGGTTATGCCGTGTTATTATAATGACAAAACTCTTGGTAAAATGAATCTCAATTCGGATTTGGCAACTCACTATATGAAGTGGGAGGTGAGCGGCCGTGATTGATGAGAAAAAGAATAAGTTTTTAATTACTTCAGGATTGTTTATTGATGCTATGATGTCACTTATTGTGTGCGTGACGTCAATATCACTTTCGATAATTCTGAGATTATATATGCCGCCGCTTATGTCAGGGTTATTTACTCCGATTTCGGCTGTCGGTTTGGCTGCGGGTCTTCTGATTATCAGGAGAATAAGAATGCCGGCTTTGTTGATGATTCCGGCCAACTTATGTGTAACAGCTTTGTATCTTTTAATTGCAAATGCATTTATCGGTTTCTTCAATAACACGGCTGATACAGTGTTTTTTATCATTATCAGCTTTGTTAACTTTATATATTCATTAGCATCGTATTTTAAGCCACGTCAGGGGAAATTGAAACGAGACGGGCCTATGGCTCTTATCGGGATACATTTTCTGTTACTGGTACCAATTTATATGATGGAGGATACGGAGACAATCATTTTTAACAGATTCCTCCTTGTTGACATTCTGGTTATCTTTTTCGCTTATTTTGCAGCACGTCAGGTAAGCGAATTTGAGAATGGTTATTATTACAGTCTTCGTTCCTCCATGGTACCGGTAGATACTATCCGCAGTCAGAATTATTGGACGATTATCTTGGTGTTCCTTGGGGTTGTCTTCTCTGCTGCTGTTGTTTTTGTTTTACCGCTGAATTATATAAGTCAGTATTTGACATTCCTTATTCAAAAGTTTCTTCGGGCGTTATTCAGCCTTCTCAGCAAAGAAAGCTATGCTGCTCCGAAGGTAAGTAACAGCGGAGTGGATTATCCTACAGTAGAACAGGGAGCTACTGCAACTACAAATGCGATATACATGGTAGTTTTATTGATTATTGCTTTTATCGGTTTGTTTATTTTGGTATACGGAATAAAGATTGTTGTAGGTGGTCTTTTGACAGACAGGAAAACTACCGCAAAGTCTGAATATGTTACGGATTTGATAGAAGATATTTCTGCCGAAGCAAAAGAAGCAAAGAGGAGTCGTCGTAAACATGATTTCGGCAAAGGATATGAGCATGAGATTCGTAAAAAGTTCTACGATGCTGCCCGCCGTGCAATTAAGCACGGTGCTTCAATCAATTTGTCTGCTTCTCCGACAGAGATATCTCAAATAATTCAGGATGTGGATAATAAAGATATCTCCGAACTTAAGCAAAAGTATGAGGAAGTACGTTATAACGTTGATCAGCGCGAATAAATGCCGGTCATAACTTCTTTCTTAAATGAATCTCCGTGAGGGAGGTCGGGATACTTGTCAACAAGGTCACGGCTTTCCTCATTTTTGTAAGGGATACTTATTATATTAAATGAGATTGGGCCCGGCTCGCTGCTGTTGAGATTACCTTCAATAAGAACAGCATGTACTTTAGGAATTCCGAGATTGTTTCCTACGCTTCCGGTGTTGATTGCATAGCCCTTGCTACAGGTACGAATATACGGCATGTGACTGTCTGCGCATATATAACCGTCATAGATGCGGTCGGATATTTTTGATTTGAATCCCTCTTCCATTTCCTCCCATGTGTCATAAGCCTGATAAAGTCTGTCGGTCGGACGGCCGTGTACTGCACGAAAATGAAGACCGCTTATCAGAAACTCATCCTCAAAGGGGAGGCTCTTAAGCCATTGTGAGCGTTCCTCACCAATCTGATCCCAGAAAAATTTATCGTTCGGGTAAGCCTTGGAAGCGATACCGTCATCCCAGTTGCCCCTGATGAAGTGCTTTGCCGTGGCACGAACCCAGTCAATCGCCTTGTCGCTTTCAGGTCCCTTGCCGACTGCATCACCGAGAAACCATATATCGTCCGGCTTGATTCTTTTAATCTCTTCCTCAAGTGCCAGTGCTGCCGGCATATTACCGTGCACATCTGAAAAAAACAGTATCTTTTCCATCTTTTATATCTCCTTCTTCTCGAAAAGCTCAGTATTCTCATACAAGACTCTCATTACACCGTTATCATCGTTGGAACGGGCTATGTGTTTGGCAATGGCTTTAAGGTCCGGATGACCGTTCTCCATGCAATAGCTTTCATCACACACCTCAAGCATTGTCCTGTCATTCAGATAATCTCCGAAAGCCATTGCTTCGGAAGGCTTGATGTCAAATTTATTCATAATAAAGCTGATTGCATTTCCTTTGTTTACAGCAGTATTTGCAATGTCAATCCAGCGTTCACCGGAGAGAATTGCCGATATTTTACCGCCGAGATTTGAGAAACAGTGAAGGGCACTCTCGGCCGAATGGTTCTCAAAGAATACGGCTATCTTCAAAATGTCATCACGATCAATCTGCAAGTGTAGATCCTTAACGCGTTTAACGTGGTCATAATAAACTGCCGTTTGATTGTATGTACTCTCGCAGACATCTGTAAGATAGGCACTTTGACGACCGCACACAATCGGTACTGCACCGGGAATTTGTGTTGTCAGTTCAACAGCTCGGTGTGCATCAGCTTTGTCCATGGAATTCATATAAAGCATATTGCCGCGTTCGTATACAAGAGCCCCGTTCTCGGCAACAATAATCAAATCATCTTTACTTGAAGGAAAGTCTCTGATGATTGTGTAATATTGTCTTCCGCTTGCAATTACGGTTTTAATGTTTTTATGCTTACGCACCCAAGGGAGAAAATCTTCCGGCATGTTTTTATTACTGTCCAAAAGGGTTCCGTCCATATCCAGTGCAATTAATTCAATACTCATTGAATCATTTTAACACAGCTTTTCGAGAATGAGAAAAAAAGATATAATCGAGAAGGAGGTGGCAGGCAATGATTTTTTTAATCGGAGGAAGCAGTCATGTGGGTAAGACTTATATGGCGCAGAAGCTTCTTGAGAAATATAAGTTTCCGTATGTCTCGCTTGACCATTTGAAAATGGGTTTTATCAGGACAGGAAAAACGGAACTCACGGTTGAGGATGACTATGAAATGCGCTATTTTTTGTGGCCTTTCGCAGCGGAAATGATAAAAACGGCTATAGAGAATAAGCAGAATATGATTGTTGAGGGCTGCTATATTCCGGGTGAATGGAAAAAGAGCTTCAGTCAGGAGTATCTGAAGGAAATCAGGTGCGCTTTTATTGTTATGAGCGAGACCTATCTGCGAGAGAATGTTGCTGCTGTTGCGGATAATGCCAGTGTTATTGAACAACGTCTCGATGATGAAATTGATCTCGAAAGACTTATTATGTGCAGCAAGAATTTTAAGAATGATGCCATCGAGAACGATTTCCCTTATATTGAGATTGACGGTGAATATGATGAGAATGATCTTTTAAATCGTCTTGTAAGCATAATGGAGAGTTAATTATGAGCCTTCAGACCAGAATTGACAGTTATATGTGGAGTAAGAGCGATCGAAAGCGTGATTTGGGATTAACAACGCCGACCGATGTGGAACGCTTCGATAATATAGAATTTGCCGACGGCTTGTTAATGGATTTGTACAGACCGCGTGTCTCGACGGACAGCTTCCCTGTTATTGTTAATGTGCACGGAGGCGGATGGTTTTACGGAAATAAGGAAGTGTATCAGTATTATTGTATGAGACTTGCGCAACACGGATATGCCGTAGTTAACTTCAATTATCGTTTGGCACCGCGTTATAAATTTCCTGCACAGCTTGAAGATACCAATGCTGCATTAACTTGGGTTGTTGAGCATTCAGCTGAATACGGACTTGATACGAACAAAATTTGTGTTGTGGGAGATTCCGCAGGTGCACAAATTGCCGGTATATATGTATGTATGCTAACGGATACAAAATATCGTAACCGCATTATAAGTGAGTACGGCGGAAAGATAAATTTTCCTGCCAATCTTATGATTCGTGTTATGGGAATGAATTGCGGTGTGTATGATGTGAGAGATGAGCGCTTCACAAGAGTCTTTATTAAGAAAACGCATAATATGGATAAGGCTGCTTCTGATGCGGCAGTATTAGAGCATGTAACTAAAGCCTTTCCACCGTGTTTTATTATGTCCGGTAACAATGATTTTCTTCTTCAGGATGCACATAAATTAGGAAAGAAGCTGGATGAACTCGGCGTTTGTAATACTGTTAAGATATACGGTGATGATTCACATAAGGTTTACCATGATTTTCAATGTAATATCAGAGATGACATCGGAAGTAAAGCCGATGAGGATGAGATGCGCTTTTTCGAAAATGTGCTTTCCGGTATTAAAGGATAAACAGCTTTATGCAGCAAGAGTAAATTCGATTTTCTTACAGAATTCAATTACATATCACACATACAGTGTTTGAATGCATGATATAATTATATTGTTGCGAAGGAATTAAACGAAGAAGGAGCTTTACCTGCGGTATGAAAATAGTAGTTATTGACGGTCAGGGCGGCCGTTTGGGAAGTTCATTGGTTGCGGCTCTTAAAAAGAAGAATTTAGATTATCCGATTTATGCTATAGGAACGAACAGTATTGCAACTGCTGCAATGCTCAAATCCGGTGCTGATTTTGGTGCAACGGGCGAGAATCCTGTCCGAGTAGCGTGTTCTGATGCAGAGAAGGAAGACGTGATTATGGGACCGATAGGCATTGTGTCAGCTGATTCACTTTTGGGAGAGATAACTCCCGGCATGGCTGTTGCAATAGGAAGAAGCAAAGGAACCAAAATATTGATTCCGACTAACTGCTGTAAAAATATTGTTGTCGGAATAAAGGATGCTTCATTGTCCGAACTTGTAAATGAAGCAGTTGAAGAGGTTGTAAGTCTGAGAAGCAGTAATCAATGAAGTTTTTGCTTTTTTGATTCTATATTCTTGACAAATTCCTTATTAGGACATATTCTTGATAAGAAGGGGGATTAAGTTATGCAAGAACGCAATACGATACAAAAGACTTTGGTTCTTGATGCGTTGTGCGCACTTGCTGATCATCCTACAGCGGACGAGGTGGCAGCTGAAGTTCAGAGAAGATATCCCGGCGTGAGCAGAGCGACCGTTTACCGAATTCTTAACCAGGCGGCAGATTCCGGAACTGTCTATCGGGTTAAAATAAACAACGGTGCAGATCACTTTGATCATCAGGTTTTCCCGCATTATCACATTCATTGCAGTAAGTGCGGTAAAGTGGATGATGTTTTCACTGAGCCATATGTTCCGAAGCTTACATCTGCGGACGCGGCAAATTATATAATAACGGGCCATTCACTTCAATTTGACGGAATCTGTCCGGCCTGTCAAAAAAAAATACAAAGGAGGCATGATAAAAAGTTAAACAGGGGTGAAGCTAACTCTCACTGGATGTAAAATCAAGCAAACAGTGAGACAGAGTA
>JAKSRF010000008.1 GCA_024403755.1 Clostridia bacterium | reverse complement strand
GTACTATTAATCGTCATATCATCTTAAAGTGTTTTAATGCTTCTACAATTGCTTTTTCTTTATGCTCAGGACATTTAGGTTGTCTACTGTCATCTGACTTTGGCAGGTTGTAGCAGTCTCTTTCTATAATTCCATATTTCTGCTTAACCTGTGCTATGTAAAGTGAACTTACCTTTAATCCAGTGTGTTCCTTAACATATTCCTTGATATCTGAGTAGGTAGCCTTAGCTTCAGCTTCTGTAAGGTCAAATTCGGTGAGTTTAACTCGCATTTCCATCTTTGGAGCTTCAGAAAGTTGCGACAAAAGACATACCGTCTCAACGTGTTCTGTTAACGGAAACATATCCACCGGAACAGCTCTTTCAGGTTTATATCCTGCCTTTATAAAAAGCTTTAAATCATTAGCCAAAGTAACAGGATTACAGGACACATACACTATTCGCTTCGGAGATACTGCCTTACAAGCACGAATAAACTCAGGAGTTGTTCCTGCTCTCGGAGGATCAAGAATAACTACATCAAACTTGGCACTGTGTGCTTCTGAATTCATCATATATTCCGTCGCATCGGCACAAATAAAATCTATATTAGACAAAGAATTTAGCTTTTTGTTTTTAATTGCATCATTTACTGCGCTTCTGTTTAATTCAACTCCCGTAACACGTGCATGAGGTTGAGACTTTGCAACCGTCATCCCTATTGTTCCTATTCCGCAATAAGCATCAAGCACTCTGTCGTTCTCATGAATATCAGCAAACTCTATGGCCTTGGAATACAATTTCTCCGTCTGAGCTTGATTAATTTGATAAAAGGATTTATCGGAAATTCTGAACTTCAGATTCAGAAGCTCATCCGTAATATAACCGCTTCCGTACTCAACAAAACTTTTGTCACCGAGTATCATTGAATCAGTACGTGAATTTACATTAAGAATAATCGTTGTTATCTCAGGATGGATTTTGCGAATTTCCTTAAGAAAATTCTTTTTTCCGGGGAACTCACTTTTTGCAACTACAAGAACCAACATATACTCTTGCTTCTTGACTGCTACTCTCACAAGCACTTTCCTTAAATTGCCTTCTCTTCTGTCCTCATCATAGATTGGCACTTTGAATTTCACTGCAATTTCTTTTACGTCTTTTATTATCTTCTGTGCGACAGAATCTTCTATAAGGCAATCAAAATTCTCTACTATCTTATGTGTACCGGCTTGGTATCTTCCGCATTTAACGCCCGTACGTCTTGAACTTGAGAATGCTGCATGCACTTTATTGCGATAATTAAAAGGGTTATCACAACCGATGATTGATTCAGTCACACATATATCTTTTAAAAGTTTTTTAACTTTTTCTTCCTTACACAAAAGCTGCTCTGTATATGGTACAGAGCAGTAATCGCAACCACCGCATTGACTGAACACAGGACATTTTCTCATTCCTTACGTTCCACCTTAAGTGATTTCTTCATCTCATACATCGCATTATCCGCCATTTTAAAGTACTCCTCAATAGTAGTATCTTCATTAGGATTTATGGTTACACAACCGACACTTATCGTAAGATCAAAAGGCAAATACATATTTGCACCTTGTGACTTAACAGCATCGCAGAATTGAGTCATCAGCACTTTTCCATCATCAAAGTGTGGTTTCTCACCCATTATAACGAACTCGTCACCGCCGTAACGTACAGCATACCAACCTTCAGGTATATTAGCATCCAAAGCTTTGGCAACAAGACGTATAGCCAGGTCACCCTGAAGATGTCCGTATACATCGTTAATTACTTTCATCTTGTTAATATCGGCAACCATCATCAGGCTCTTTTTGCCTTCAGACTTATTCTTTTCGATAAGAGGAATAACCTTCTTCTCATAACCCTTACGATTAAGAAGGCCCGAGAGCTCATCACGAATTGACATCTCATCGAGTTTCTTATTCATAGACTGCATAAGAATATTTTTCTTGGCACGGAGGAGTCCGGACTTAATATGTCTCAACCATGAATAAAGGAAATTAGCTTCAAGAATACTTATATTATTCTTAAAAACTACATAGCCTATTACAACCCCTTGATTGTGCATAGGTGCAATCAAGTAAACATTACCGGGTTCACCTGCTTTCTCAAAAACAGGGAAAATATAAGAAGTGTCTATCATCTGTCGCTGAAGGGTGACATTGTCCCTGGCGGCAAATATTACATTCATTCTGTCGCCATAGCCTATAACACGACTCTGGTCATTTCCTAACAGGGATTCAACAAAAGTCTCATCAAGGCAAATACAGAATGTAGCACCTTCATAACCCTGTGATACTTCCTGACCTCGTGTTCTATACATTGCATCAAAATTATTATGCACATCCTCAAGACCGTAACTAGCATTCATAGCATCATCTATTGCCGTCAAATGCCAGTCAAATAAAGTACGTTCACTAGGGAGATTAGACATATGATTGAGAATACTGGATTGAAATCTGAACAGTTCTTCGGTCATTTTACAACCACAACTTCTGTTACAAGCCATACGCGAATGATAAACGATATTGCCCGGCTCAACCTTGCCGTCAATCAAATCAATCAAGTACTTAAGCGATTCAGCACTTCGCTCCGCCCAACCACGATCAACTGTTGTCAATGAAGGAAAAAATGCTTTGGCTGAATTAAGATTATCAAAGCCCGTTACTACTACATCCTCCGGACAGGCAAAACCCATTTTCGCCAATGCAATAATTGCACCCATTGCCATAATATCATTTGCGCAAATCACGGCATCAGGTCTCTCCCCAGGATTATTCTCAAACCACTCAGGAATAAGATGCTGTATAGTATAATAACTCCAATCTCCTTGAATAATATATTTACTGTTCCAATTTACGCTGTACTCTGCCACAGAATCAGTAAAGGCCTGATATCGTATTTCACTTTCCTTATTTCCTGCTGCACCGGTTACAAACAGCGGATTCTTTATGTTATGATCCCTAAACAAGTGATCACATACTTCCTTCATGCCTGTATAGTTATCAGTGCTTATACAAGTGATACCGTCCACTTCATATTCAAGACATACTGCCGGTTTTCCCGAAGCTTTAACTCTGTCAACAAGGATTCCCAACTCTCCGGCATTGTTAAGGGTATTGCCGAAGAGAAGAATACCGTCAAAATCATCAAAATTCGCTAAATTGAAAATATTTACCTCACCGAGGCAACTTTCCTTTGGTGCTCCGTATGCTGCGTATTCCATAAAAAGATAAATATCAATATTCAGTTCTCTGGCGCTCTTAGAAATTCCACGCATAGCGGTCAAGATATAATCGTCACTCCAACCATTTGCAAAAGCAGCAATTTTTCTCTTTTTCATAACCTTATCCTCGCACTACTCATCCTTAACTAAATTATAAAAAACGCACCTTACTTAACAAATTTATACTAAACATTCTACTTTACAGGTGAAAACACAAAAACTACTTTTTGAAAATAAAAAGTAAACAAAATTTTAAACATTTTAACCGTTCATATTCTTATCAAACAGTGTACGATTAATCAATTTACAAAAATAAAAATGCCGCAAAATCATAAAATCTTGCAGGCATTTGCACTCTTCTCAGCACTCTCAACTACATGCTTAAGCAACACAGATGTAGTTACAGAACCTACTCCTCTCGGAACCGGAGTTATCTTATCTACGATGGAAGAAACCTCATCAAAATCCACATCACCGCAAAGCTTTCCGTTCTCGTCAACATTCATTCCGACATCAATTACTGTCTGTCCTGCCTTTACATAATCTGCTTTTACCATTTTGGCAACACCGGCAGCTGCAACAATAATATCAGCATTTCTGCATTCAGAAGGTGTGTCCACGGTCTTGGTATGACAAACAGTTACCGTAGCATTCTCCTTAATAAGCATCATCGCAACCGGCTTACCTATTACCAGGCTTCTTCCGATAACAGTTACCTTCTTGCCCTTAAGAGGAATATCATAATACTTCAAGATCTCAATGACAGCCTGTGCCGTACAAGGAGGATAACCTTCACCCGCACCTGCAAAAACTGTCGCCAGGCTGGCAGTTCCCATTGAATCTATATCCTTTGCCGGATTAATGATTGTCTTGATTCTCTCCTCAGATAAGTGTCTCGGTAAAGGTCTGAACATCAGTATTCCGTGAATTGAAGCATTCTCATTCAAAGATACAATCAACTCTTCGAGATCCTGCTGTGTACAATCAACAGGAAGTTCGAAAACATTAACCTTACATTCCATTGAATCGAATTTCTTAAGCAAACCACGTTCATAGGATAAATCATCTTCCCTTGCGCCTACTCTTACCACTGCAAGAGTAGGAATGATTCCGTTATTCTTCAATTCGTTAATTTTGACTCTGAGTTGTTCATTAATATTGTCAGCAACCGGTTTACCTAATAATTCTGTCATTGTCTTAACCTCTTAATCCTTCCAAAACCTTGTTATAAGCCTCTTCACATCTTCTGCAAACATCATTAACAATTGAATCCGTCTTCTTATTCATCTCTTCTGCATAAGCACGGTCCTTCATAAGCTTAGTGTTAATATACACATTCATAGAAGCGCCTTTTACTGCGGCTTCACATGCACAGGCTGCCACTCCGACATCACTTATTGCAAGTCTTGAGCCTTTAACAGCCAACTCTTCTATCAAATCTGCAACAGCTGTCATCTTAGACACGATCTCGAAAGGAGCATCACTGGCTACCCTTAAAGCATTCTCCAAAATCTCTTCTCTTCCTTCCTGTTCCTTTGGAATGGAATATGCCTTTGAAAGAGGCTCGAAAGCCTCTGCATCCTTATTAATTAATTCCAAAATCTCATTCGTCAATTCGCCGACACCTGATAAAATTCTGTCGATGTCAGGCTGATACTCGGCATATTTCTTTTTCCCGGTCGTGAGATTTGCCACCATTGAACAAAGTGAAGAAGCTACGCTGCCCATCAATGCAGATGCTCCTCCACCGCCGGGTACCGGTGCGGCTGAACTTAAATTAGTTGTGAATTCCTTAATTGAATTGTTATACATGTTTCCGCTCTCCTCTAAAATTAAAACTTGAATGTCTCATTAATTCCAAGCCATTTAGTATCCTTGTCACTCAAATTGAGTTTGGTTCCGTCCGTCATCTCATAACCTTCTCCTGATGAAGTACCATTATAAGGAGCGACGGACTTAATATCAGGCCATTCTATTCCTATATCCGGATCGTTCCAAGCAAGTCCGCCTTCATCACCCGGATGATAAAAATCTGTTACTTTATAGCAAAACTCTGCTGTATCACTTAATACCAAAAAGCCATGTGCAAAGCCCTCCGATATATAGAACTGCTTCATATTCTCTGCAGATAAACGAACACCGAACCACTTACCGTAAGTTGAGGAATTGGCTCTCAAATCTACAGCAACATCAAAAACCTCACCCTTAATAACTCTTACAAGCTTTCCCTGCGGATATTGCTTTTGAAAGTGAAGTCCTCTTAAAACACCCTTAGAAGACATTGACTGATTATCCTGAACAAAAACCATATCCAAACCTGCCTCATGCATGTCATTTTGATTATATGTCTCAACAAAATAACCTCGTTCGTCACCGTGAACTGTCGGTTCAATAATATAAAGACCTTCTATCGGTGCTTTAGTTACTTTTATCTGTCCCATAATTAATCTCCTTCAAATATCTTTCCAATGCATCCTTCCAATCAGGCAAAGGCTTATAGCCGTTCTCTGTCAATTTACTCTTATCAAGCCTTGAGTTAGCCGGACGCTTGGCCTTAGACAGACCATATTCCTCTGTTGTAACAGGGATTACTTTTGTATTAAGTCCTGCCAGCTTATATATCTCACAGGTAAAATCATACCAAGATATATATCCGCCTTCATTAGTAACATGATAATAACCGTATTTATCTGTAAGTATCATATCAACAAGAAGTCTTGCCAAATCATATGTATATGTCGGAGTTCCTATCTGATCGTTTACTACTCTTACCTCATCATGAGTTCTTCCGACATTAAGCATGGTCTTAACAAAATTCTTTCCGTTCTTACCGAACACCCATGCAATTCTCACAATAAAATATTTTTCCAATGTACGACTTACCGCAAGTTCACCACCGAGTTTTGTCTCACCGTAATAATTTATCGGAGCATATTCCTTAGAATCAGGATCCCAAGGAGTAACACCCAGACCGTCAAATACATAGTCAGTGCTTATATTAATCATCTTGGCATCAACAGCTTTACAAGCCTTAGCAAGATTTAAAGGTCCGTTCTCATTAATTGCCTTAACCTTAGGCTTATTCTCCTCATCCTCTGCCGCATCCACTGCAGTCCAAGCAGCACAGTGAATCACTGCATCAGGCTTAATATCGTTAATTGCGTTGAATACTGCCTCAGCATCAGTTATATCAAGTTGAACATAATTCTCGAAAATCTTACTTTCCGGCAATATGTCCGTACCGATACATTGGATATCTCGATTGGCCAATTCATTCATTACATCGTAGCCCAACTGACCTCCGACGCCTGTTACCAAAACCTTCATTATTTCCACCTCAAATCATCGATAATACATTTATCAGATTGGAAGAATTCTTCCACTATCAGATTGAACGGTGTTCCGTCTCTTAAATGTTCACACCAATACTTCATTTCATCGTAATCTGCAATATAAACCTCATCATCTGTCATATCCAAATCATAGAAAATCTGCATCATGAGATTAGCTTTAGTCTTAGGAGTATAATTCTTTCTCTCAAATTCCTCACCCATAAGAACACCATATATAAATTCTTTATATGTCAGTTCACCTTCAGATATTGCTTCAGACCAATACTCCAGGCCTTCTTTATCTATATTTCTTCCTAAAGCCATACTGTAGATTCTGTTTAAGTTTTTGTACATATAATATTCTTCGGCACAACTTTCAAATTCAATCCCGTATGAAGAAAATGTATCTACATAATCCTCTCCCTTGATGTACAAATATTCATTGGAATCTTCAACATCTTTTCTTCCGTAATAGTAATCTGAAATATCAATGTAATCAGCTATCTTAAATACATTGTATGATGACAAAATTACAGCTTCATCACAATCTTCAGATGGAACCCCTGATATAACACTGATATTTTCTAATGCGTATTGAGTAATATAATTACCGGTATAATCACCAAGATAGTACAACTCATCTATTTGATTAAAATCCGCGCCCATTTCCTTGCTTAATTGAAATGTAACATTAACATAACTGAAATTGGTTACAGTTTTCCAAAAACCTGAGTCATATATAAAATAACCATAAAGATATTGATACACAAAAAGTGAAACTAAAAAAATGTTCACATCAACCCAATTAAAGGTTCTGCTGATAACAAATAAAACAAGGCTGATAAATAATACAGTTATTAGTAAAAAAACAGCTATACCATATATGTCTGAAGAAGAAGCAAGATTAAGGAAAATCGCTTCATTGTCAGCAAAACATGAAGATATATTATAATTAGACAATTTACGAGTTGACAAGAATAAGCTAAAAAACATATATACACTTATAGCCGCAAAAGAGCCTAATGTAATAATTACCTTTCTGCGAGACACACTCTTTTTACTTCGCAGAATCAAAAACATCCACAGCATTGGTCCGATGTAACATGCATAATCACCGATTTCAAATAAACTCTTGTATGGTGAATGCTGTTTATCGTGCATAACTGCATAATTATAACTCAACGTAAGTGCTCTAAACAAAATACCCAAAATCAAACTTAATGATATAAACAAACCTAATGCCGACAATACACTATTCTTTTTTCTTTTATCTGAAGCACAATTAAATGAATATAAAATTATTATAGGTATTATGCCAAAAGAATAAACTGTTAATTCCCAAACCGAAACCAAAATTGTATCAATAAATCCGAGCCATCCGCTCAAGTTTCCAAACGACTTATACTCTTTCGTCAGTTTTAGTCCAATGTTTTGAATTGTTAATCCTACATTATACGGATTGGCATCAGGAAGTAAAAAAACATCTTCAAATTTATACGACACAATAACAAATAACACAACAGAAATCACTACTGCTGAGACTGAGATAATAAATTCTCTTAAACTCATTCTTTTGTTTTTGTACTCAAAAGCAAACAGGCAGACAAGAACTATAAATATGGTACAAGCCTTAATGGAAGTCAAAGACATCAGTACTGCAAGTAAAGCACTGACAATAATCATACAATGTCTGACAATACTTCTCTCCGAACTTATCATTGTAAATACGCAGAGAAGTAATAGCCACATAAACAAGTTTAAAAACACTGAATTTGATAAATATGTTGCCCTTCCGACTAAACTCAAAGAACAAATTATGCCTATAAAAACAGAAGCGGCAGAATTAATTTCGAAATGTTTTTTTGACAAGTAGGCTGAAATAAAGGCAGGCAAACTTCTTACACCTGACATCACCACCAAAAACAACTGCCACATAAATATCGGTCGTTGATTAACCAATTTAAATATAATCGCATATATCAGTGCAGGGAATACACTGAAATCAGTAGCAGAATAAAGCGAACTCCAATCCTGTCCGCTTAATTGGGCACCATAATAAAGCTCCTTAAAATCATCAGGTATCTTAATCATGGTTTTGTATTTCAGATTTAGAAGTGCCTCGAATAAGAATACCAAAACAAAGGCTACAAAACCTGTAGCCAATGCATTAATGTTGCTTCTTGTATCCGGTCGTCTTATACCTTGCATTTATCTGTTTCCGTACATCTTCTCGTAATAATTCATGTATTCACCGCTGATAATCGTCTCCCACCACTCCTTGTTGTTGAGATACCATTCAATGGTCTTATCAATTCCGTCGGCAAATTTTGTCTCAGGGAGCCATCCCAATTCATTATGTATCTTCGTAGGATCAATAGCATAACGCATATCATGTCCCTTACGATCCGTAACGTGCGTAATCAGTGACTCAGGCTTACCCAGCTTCTTACAGATAAGTTTTACTATATCGATATTAGCCATCTCGTTGTGACCGCCGACATTATAAACTTCACCAATCTTTCCTTTATGAATAATAAGATCTATTGCCTTACAGTGATCTTCAACATAAAGCCAATCTCTGACATTTAAGCCCTCACCGTAAACAGGAAGCGGCTTATCATTAAGAGCATTTGCTATCATAAGCGGAATCAACTTCTCCGGGAAATGATACGGTCCGTAGTTATTTGAACATCTCGAGATAGTAACCGGCAACCCGTAAGTTCTGTAATAAGCCATTACCAAAAGATCGGCACCTGCCTTTGAACTGCTGTAAGGTGAGCTGGTATGAATAGGAGTAGTCTCAGTAAAAAACAAATCAGGTCTGTCCAACGGAAGATCTCCGTAAACCTCATCAGTCGATACCTGATGATATCTGATATTACCATACTTCCTGCAAGCATCCATCATTACTTGGGTTCCGAGAATATTGGTTCTCAAGAAAATCTCAGGATTTTCAATAGATCTGTCAACGTGGCTTTCTGCAGCAAAATTTACTACCACATCAGGCTTATCTTCTTCGAAAATCTTATATATAGCTTCTCTGTCACAAATATCAGTTTTATGAAAAACAAACTGCGGATTCTTCAATGCGTTTTCCAATGTAGAAAGATTACCTGCATAAGTAAGACAATCCACGCAAATTATCTTATAATCAGGATACTTATTAAGCATATGATAAACAAAATTCGAACCAATAAAACCGGCTCCGCCTGTTACTAAAACATTCATATTGTGTCTCCTCAAAAATAAATCAGTACTTTATTTTACCGTCAGCTACTGCCTTAAGATGCTTGCCATATGGGCTCTTACCATACTTATCAGCCGATGCTAACAGTTCATCATTATTAATCCATTTATTAATATAAGCTATCTCTTCCGGAGCAGAAATCGTTATAGACTGTCTGTCCTCAATCATTTTAACAAAATCAGCAGCCTCAAGAAGGCTGTCCATTGTCCCTGTATCAAGCCAAGCAAAACCACGGCCAAGAAGCTGAACATCAAGAATTCCATCGTTTAAATACATCTCGTTCAGCGTAGTAATCTCCAATTCACCTCTTGCAGAAGGCTTAATCTCATGTGCTTTGGAACTTACACCTGCCGGGTAAAAATACAAACCTGTAATTGCATAATTACTCTTAGGTTCCTTTGGTTTCTCCTCTACTGAAATAACTCTGTTTTCAGCATCAAATTCAACTACACCAAAACGTTCCGGATCATTTACATAATAACCGAATACGGTAGCCCTTCGTTCTTTCTCAGCATTCATAACTGCTTTGCGAAGAATCGTACCAAAACCGTTCCCGTAAAAGATATTATCGCCTAATACCATTGCACATGCTTCATCACCGATAAATTCCTCACCGAGGAGAAAAGCCTGTGCAAGGCCGTCCGGTGAAGGCTGTACTTTATATGAAAGATTTATTCCGAACTGAGAACCATTACCCAACAAACTCTCAAATCTGGGAGTGTCCTCAGGAGTTGAAATAATCAAAATATCACGTATCCCGGCCAACATAAGTGTGGATAACGGATAATATATCATCGGCTTATCATATACAGGCAACAATTGCTTACTTGTAACCATTGTAAGCGGATAAAGTCTGGTGCCTGAACCACCTGCAAGAATAATACCTTTCATTATTTTACCTCCGATAAAAAATCTTCTTTTATCATGGAATACCAGTTAAGTGATTTGAATTCTCCTCTGATACATAACGAATCTTTTGATGTTCCTTCAAAAACGAAACCGACTTTCTGATAAAACTTGTTTGCTCGCTCGTTTGTTGTAAGCACATTCAAATATACTCTATGTAGATTATACTTCAAAAAGGCAATATTTAGTATTGCTTTTGTAGCTGTCATCGATGCGCCTGTTCCTCTTGCCTTAGTTCTCATACTGACTGCATATTCTGCACAGGAGTTTTCCATATCAATATTCTTAAGGCTGATTGTTCCGAGATATTCATCATCATCATCAACTACTGCAAAATGAACATAACCATCAGCAAAAGTATCACCTTGAGAATTATTAATAAAGTTTTGAGCCATCTCATAAGTAATATTACTCATATCTTTTTGGAAAATGCTTTTGGATTCTTCTGAATGCATCCACTCTAGCATATAATCTATGTCTTTAAATTCCAACTGACGCAATTTAATCATAATGTTACCTCTTAAGAATCAGAACAAACTTTGGCGTTATCCGCTTGTTCATTTTCTTTCTTATTTCTGTTACCGATTAACTGTAATAAGTAGTTCATCTCACTTCTGTACAAATATACAATTATGCACATAAACGCTACTGCACAAATCATTCCTATTACAAGTTTACCTATAAAGAGTAAACGCCAACACAAGAAATAGACTGCCATCAATCCGGAAGATATAACCAGTCTCGGTGTAACAACCATAAGCTTCATTTTCTTAAGAACAATAACCACTATAATATCTGAGATTGTATAGCCGACTAAAGTAGCAATCGCAGCGCCCTCTATTCCGATGATTGGAATTAACACCGCATTAAGTATAACATTTACGATAGCACCTATTGATAAGATAAATGCATTAGGCCAAGTCTTCTTTACAACAATAAACTGATTACATGCTACCTGAAAAAGCATCTGAAGCAGTGGGGCAAGAAATAAATATGTTGAAGAAATATAGCCTTCGTAGTAATCATTTCTCATAAGTAAAAAGACAACAGGAGCAAATACACACACAAACGCAGTTGCTACATATGAAATAGCGCCAAGATATTCAAAAACCAAAGAGTTGTTCTTTACCTGATTCTTCTCCTTCATTGTTGAGAACGCAAAAAACTGCCAACCGCCGGCAAAAGCAGTATAGATAATCTGACTTACATGTCCTAACTTTGAACATGCCGAATATACTGCCTGATAGTCCTGACCCAATATATTTGAAATCATTACCTTATCACTGGAATTGAATACCCAATAAATCAGGAAATTAGGAATAAGCGGAACTGCTATTGCAAGAAGTGGCTTTAGTAATGATTTATCCACTTTCTTAAAAGAAAACCACTTACGGTTCATTACTGCAAATGAAATCTCAATAACCAAACTTGCTATTAAAGCAGCAATCGGCATCGCGATAACATAATATCCCTTCAACAACAATGGTATTGATATTGAATATGATAATATCGGTGCCACCGTATTGGTAACCAAAAAAACTTTGCGTTTATTCTGCATTCTCGTCGGTGCCGATATTATTGTATTTGTTGCACCCACCAAGGTTGAAAGTGCAGCTAAATACACCAAATAATCAGCTTGGGTATCAGTATAGAAATACTTACAGATAGGTTTCTTCAACACAACAACTAACAATGTGACTACCAATGATGAAAACATAGTAAAAAATAATGTAGTAGAGCATATTTTTTTCTGAAAATCCTCATCCTTCTTCTCGAAGAACAGGCGATACATTGCATCATACATTCCCATTACAGCCAACGCACTTGCAAGTGATACAACCGTATTTACCATATCCGACTTACCGAAATCTCCACGATCCGGAATGATATTGGTAACAACAAATATCATAATAAGAGGAACCAGTTTACTTATTATGCTGCCGAAGCCATATACTAACATGTTCTCAACAAACAATTTTAATTTGTTATTACCTTTATTGGTTTCTTTCTTATTCTTCATTAAGCAAATCTCCATACATATCTTTAGATAAATAATCAATCTTTCGTAAAGAATGATTAAAAATGCAATCCGTAACTACCTTATAAGCATAATACACAACAGTTGAAACGGCATATATACAAATTGCCGTAACAAACATATGCAAAACTAAAGCGAGCGGATTACTTGTAGCATACTTCTTAATTTCAAACATTTTCAGTAGCGGTATATTAATCAAATATACGGTAAATGATGCTTTAGCAATATAATTAATGAACTTATTCTCTCCTATATTGGCCTGCTTAAATAATAAAAAAACTGTAATAGCTGACAAAATAACCAATGGATTGCAATATTCCCAAGCACAACGCTCAACTGAATATCCGATTTTTGCATCTGCAAATGACCATACCGTCAAAACCAACGTATCAACTGTCAAAAAAAACAAAAGTTTTCCTTTCTTGTATTCTGTCGAACAGTTTCTCAAATAAGCACCGATTATATACATAAAAATAAAGTTAACAAGTGTGTACCCCCACTGTGATCCATAAGCACCTATTGTACTTAAACCCATATATTCTCTATGTGTTATTTCAGAGAAAAAATCCACCAAAGTCGGATAAACTGAGAGAATAATAAATAGCAACAGCAGCATTTTTTTTAATTGTTTCTCATTAAGTCTGTTAATTAATCGATTAATATAGGGAGATATAAAATACACCGATATGTAGAGTATTACAAAGTAATTTGCCGGAATCGCATGCGAAATCATACCCTTTACTGTAATCTCATTACCATTCAAAATGCCGACTAAATAAACCGCCTCGGAAAAAATAACCGTTTGTATCAATAATTCCAAAGGCTTAATTATATTGCGCTTGCTGTTTTTGCACATAAAATATCCGCTTATGATCATAAAAACATCAACAGCCCCAACGCAAAGGCTCTCAAAAAAAGAAAGGATTAAATATGAAACCTGTATTCCTTCAGTAAAAACAAAAGCCTTCCCGATTGTAGGATTATTATAATGTAAAATTACTACGCCAAGCATGGTTAATATGCGCAGCAACTCTATATTAGAATCACGCCCTTTTTTGTTCGTCATTTATCTCACCTAAAAGAATTTATTGTGGAAATAACATAACTTATCTCTTCATCACTCATTCCGTAATACATAGGAATACTGAGGATAGTTTTACTTATCTCTTCTGCTATCGGAAGTTCTCCCTCTTTGATATTTAAATCAGCATACGCTCCCTGCAAATGCATAGGAACAGGATAATGCTTTACTGTACCGATACCATTATTCTTCAGATATTCTTCCAATTCATCTCTTTTGTCACAACGAACCGCAAACACATGATAAATGTGTTCAAATGTATCATCACTTGCTACAGGAAGTTTAATAAGAGAATTCGTTATCTCATTAATATAGCGCGCTGCAATTTTCCTTCTGGCAATATTCCACTTGTCCAATTCAGGTAGTTTTACTCGCAAAAATGCAGCCTGTATCTCATCTAATCTGCTGTTGGTTCCCTTATAAATATGATGATACTTATAATCAGAACCATAATTTCCTAAAGCACGCACTTTTGAAGCTATCTCATCATTATTGGTAACAACACAACCTGCATCACCCAAAGCACCCAGGTTTTTTCCCGGATAAAAGCTGAAAGCAGCTGCATCTGATAAGGTTCCAACTGTCTTTCCCTTATATTTAGCACCATGTGCCTGAGCAGCATCCTCAATAACCTTTAGGTTATGCATTTTTGCAATAGCATTTATGGAGTCCATATCTGCCGGTCTTCCCTGAAGATGTACAGCAATTACTGCTTTTGTTTTATCAGTGATTGCTTTCTCAATTTTGGTAACATCAATATTGAAATTCTCAATAACAGGCTCAACAAAAACCGGTGTGGCTCCGCAATAAGATACAGCAAGTGCAGTTGCTATAAAAGTATTGGAAGGTACAATTACTTCATCACCTTGCCCTATTCCCATAGCTTTAAGAATTAAATATATGGCATCCAAACCGGTTGCCACGCCGATACAATGTTTTGCTCCGCAATATGAAGCAAACTCATTCTCAAATAATTCGCATTCTTTACCTTGAATATAAATGCTTCTATCTAAAACTAAATTGTATGCAGCATCAAGTTTATCTCTTAATTCATCATGCATCGGTCTTAATGATACAAATGGCACATTCATTTTATTCACCTTTTTTCTCTATTCCGTTGAATTTTAAGAATTCATCATAATCTCTTATATAATCAGCCTCATCATAAAGTTCTGAAGCCAAAACCATAAGAACAGCATCAGAAGAAAAATCAAACATTTCTCTCCACATATTGTTACCTACATACAAACCTTCATATGGTTTCTCTAAAGGTACTACCTTCTTCTCTGTTCCGTTATCTAACAGAATTTTGCAACTTCCGTGAATACAAATAAGAATCTGCTCTAAAGACTTATGAGCATGATAGCCGCGCCTTACTCCGTCACCGGTATCATACATATAATAAACTCGTTTAATAGAGAATGGGATATCCTTGAATTCTTCAAGTGCCACCAATTGTCCTCTATCATCACCATGCGGTTGAAAAACATATTTTATAACTTTCATTTTTTATCCTCATAATAAAAATAATCATTATATTATAACACATTCTAAACGTTCCGACACTACTACACTACTTTTTATTTGTACGTGGATGACCTTCAACTATATACAAATTAGTATATGAACTTGTTTCAATCAACTCCATATCATACGTATCCAGTTCCGAATACAGTTTAGGATTGGTTAAAAGAAAATATTCACCGTCATAATCAATCTTACCAACTGAATCAACTACTATTATCGGTCTGTCATATAATACAAATTGCAAATATTTTGGATTAGCACTATATAAGAAATCATAATAGTCGCAAAGGAAATATATCGGTATATTCTTTCTGCTTTGCAATATATCTTCAGTCGTTTCAACGCGACTATATGTAGTTTTCTGTATTTCTGAAAGCCACTTGTTGGATTTTGAAACGCACATCACATTAATTGTTATTATAACCAGACACAATATAGTTTGAGCCAATTTCTGATTTTTGCCGTCTGCAACAATTGAACAAACAAACGCAACAAGAAACAAAAGAAAAACAAACAACAATATTGCTTTAATATAATCATCATTAAAAATTTCAATGAAAGCTCCAATAAAAGGACTGCATGGTATATTGAAAAATTTTCCGCCTGTAGAGATTTGTCGATATACGATGAAAGAAGTCAGAGAAATTATAGAAGTTGCAACCCAAAGACACCTTAAATTGGATTTAAAATTATTCAATAAATAGTTTATTGAGAATAACAGAAAAGGTCCAAAACAGAATTCCATATATCGTGAATAAACAATCATATCTTTTCTGGAATTCCCCATACACTGTATAGAACTCAAACCGACCAAGAAAACAATGCACAGAACAAAAAATGTCTCTGAAATAAGCAATTTATCTAAAGAACGCTTTTTGCAACTGGATTTAAAACGCAGAAAATACTCCTTTAATCCCACGGCAAATATTCCCCAGGAATAAGCAAATGTAGTAAAAATCTTTCCTAATACCGAAGTAAGAAACGGTACAATCTGATCAAAAACTGAAGAGAATTTATCACTCACTAGCGCACCGTTTACAGAAATATCATTTAATCTTCGTCCGTTGTCCATCAATATCAATTGATTTTGAAATGCCTTCACATAATCATGTAAAATAAACGGTCCTACCAAAACTAATACTATAGAAAACAACTCCACATATCTTTTTTTACTAATCAGAATCCAAAGAAGGCAAACAGCAGCGGCCAATATTATTCCAATACAACGTTGATGAATAATATAGGAATAAATCAACAAAAATACAAGTAAAAACAATTTATATACTTTGTATTTCTTCTCTATACTTACAAACAATGCAGCAATCAACCAAATAACAGTACTTAAAAATACCTCACACCAGCCTATACGTGCATAAAATAAATTACTGACAACCAAAGTTACAGTTAGAGACTCTACAGTCATTATCCATTTGGAATAATCTTTTTTATTTAAAACCGTAAGAATATAGAATGCACAAAAATATTGGATAATCACATAAACAGCATTTAAAATAATAGCTACATGATACGCTGATTTATAAGTACGACAAAAGAACAGAATCGGAACCAAAGTAAAACTATATCCGATACTATAGTATGGAGTTTGTGCAGCTAATCCGTACCAGTTTTGATGCAACAATAAATCAGCATTACTCCAATAACCAAACTCATCGTTCATTACTATCAACATATTGTAATTATTAATGTCATATAGACAAAACACCAAAATCACGAATATTGCCAACAAATGAAACAAATAATTATTCTTATAAAATCTACCTAATCTACTCTTCATAACTATCCTTATGACTCAAGAAATCCATTTTCTTTACACTCTAATAAGCAACGCGCTTTCTTTTTCTTCCAAAAAACAATCGGCATGAAGAATAATCTGAAAACATTTCTTATTAATCGACTGTTAATTCTCTTCAGAATCTCATAATTATTTATATAACGAATTACTTTTCTATCGTTGGTAACAGATTTTACATACTGCCAAAAAGCATCTATATCTTTTTGCATTCTGTTATTAGCCGCCTGTTCACCGGAAGTTGAAATTCCGGAATTTACTTCATAATAAACCAAAGGTTCATTCAAAAACACAAGCGGTTTATTATTTAATACTACTAATACTTGCAACAAATCTTCAACATATATGACTTTATCTTTCAACTGATTCAAATAATCAATGAATACCTCTTTTTGTCCAAACATCGAAGCTCCGCTGATATAGTCACGACAAAACAGTATTTGCGTTCGAATCTCCTTATAATTTTCACTTGTATACGGAATCAAAAATCTCGGAGCAAATAATTCTTTAACAAAAACATACTCGTCATTCTCATCAACATAAAATGACTTCATTAACCCAAAAGCTATTTCTGAACCAGTATTATTTAAATGATTATACATAAGGTTTAGAGAATTCTTGTTATAAAGCAAATCACCTGCTCCAATAAGTTTAACATAATTGGATTTTGCGGCAGACAAACCTGACAAACAGTTTTTTACCGTTCCCTGATTGTTCTTATTCAGTATCAATTGATAATTTGTAAAATGATGTTCTTCAAAATAAGAATTCACTTCATTTATCGGAAAAACATCAGAACCATCATCAGAAATAATTATTTCGAAATCGTTAAAATCTTGAGATAAAAACGAATCCAATGTTCTCTTTATATTCTCAAATGATGGTTTATATGTTAAAAGGATTAGACTGAAATTCACCTGTATTCTCCAATATCCGACAAAACTGTCTGTTAATTACCACAAGACTGATTATATCATACAAATACTACATTTTCTCTCTGATAATCTTTGCCGGTATTCCGCCTACAATACAATTACCGGGTATATCCTTTGTCACAACAGAATTTGCGCCGACCGTCACATTATCTCCTATAATAACGCCTGATAAAACCACACAATTCTCACCTAACCAAACATTATTACCTATTTTTATGTCACCCTTTCTGACTAAAGGTCGGTCAAGCGGATGAATACTCCCTTCTTCTATTGTTCCTTGCCCATGATCGTGATCAATTATTAATACATTACGTCCACAAGTAAGGTTGTCACCAATTGTAATATTTCCTATACATCCTATATGACAATTAGCACCGAAATATGCCCTCTTACCGATTTTTAAAGAAGGTTCATACACTGAACAATCATATTTATCAAAGCACTGCATGATTAAGTTCTCGTGTGCACAAAAACCATCACCTATGCAAATATATTTCTCCCCGCATATATTAAAACCTGTATGTAAAACAAATTTTTCTCCGCAAGACTTAAATAATCTCTTTTCCTTCTCACTGATAACAGATTCAGAAAGTTTTCTAAAAAAGTCATTTGCTTTGGGGGAATATAAAGCAGATAAAAACTTTACTAATGTTCTTTTTAAACTCATGATATCACCCTAAATGCTTTGTCATTCTTTCGATTTCCTATAAATCCAGTTGGATATTCCGGTCCAAAACTTGTATTTAATCAAACGAATTCTAATTTTCTCATAAAAATTATTGTATATGTACGCCAAATTCCACATATCTTTAGACATAAAGAAATATACCGGCTTATTACGAGGAGAAAGAATAATATGTTTACTATATCCTAAAAACTCTTTGTAATTGTGCTCTTTGGCAACACGTTTAATATTAGCTATTCTTTGAGCATAAGATTTATGATTGAACTTGCTTCCTTCAAAATAAATCAATCTCTTCATCATTGTACACAATTCAATCATCTGATAATTTCGAATATCTTCTTCTGAAAAACCAATTCGCTTCATCATAGCAAGAACGTCTTCCAAAAAAAGCATATATTTCGCATCAAACTCATCAATATATTTCCAGTTATATGTTTCCGATTGATTATTAATTCTCCAATAATAACCTATAAAATTCATTGAAAATGACTTATGTGCCCTAGAGGCTACATCAAAGAAAAATAAATAATCATCCTCATAATTTACAAACTTTCTGAATTTTATATTATTATCCAATAAAAATTGTCTGTTATAAATACATTTCCAAATTGAACAAATCCAACGTTCACCATTATCATTACCCAACTTTGTTCCGTTAAATGCAATAGGATTTATTATTTTATCTCTTATATCCGACTCCACATAAACTCTGTCAGCATGCACTTCAAAAGGCTCAATTTTCCCGTCTATATATTTACCTGTACTGCAAAAACCAAATTCTGCCCCTTGTCTTTCCGCTTCATTGTACAATAATTCATACATATTATTTTCTACAATATCATCTTGATCGCAAAAACAAATGTATTTACCTTCAGCCAACTCAAGGCCTTTGTTTCTGGCCGATACAATTCCGCCGTTTTCTTTATAAACATACTTTATATTAGGATTGCAGGCTAATAATTCTTGACAGATTTTCTCTGAATTGTCACGCGAACCGTCATTAACAACAACTAATTGAATGTCATCAGATATTGTACACTTCAAAATATGATTTATAGTATCAGCCAAATATTTCTCACCGTTATAAACCGGTATAATTACGCTAACTTTATACATTTTTATCCTCTTCTTTTAGATACACCTTAAAACCGTGTGTCAAAACTCTCTGTTCAGGCGGCGGAAGTGTCATATAATCACCATAAGCCTGAGTCAACCATTCCTTATAGCCTTTTGGTATGTTGAATTCCTTATTTTCGAAAATGTGTTTTAAAGTGCCTTCAAACCATTTCTTGTCATAAAACGTATTTCTCTTATCATTCCATTCAAAAGAAGCTACTCTTTCACATTCTTCATAATTGTAGCTCTTTGCCAATGAATCAATCGTGTTAATCAGATAATCAAACGAAAACATACCCAATATAAACTGGGTCGGTTTTAAAAATAATTTGTTTAATAGAGAACTCTTCTCACTGACCTTTCTCGCTTTAATGCGTAAAAGTCTTAAATAAAAATATGTCCTTTTGTCCAATATTTTTGCTTTCTTCTCATCATTCGGCACAGCGTCAAACGGGAAAATATCAACATACATACCATATACATGTTCATTATAGGATGTGTTCTCAATTACCACTGTTGAATCATCATGTACTTTGGCAAAAGTAAAATAATAGCCTGGATCTCGCGGTTTGGCCAACTTAAATCGATTAGATTTATATTCTTTAATAAAACGATCATAATCCTGTCTTGGCATCATAATATCCAAGTCGTCATCCCACGGAATAAAGCCATCATGGCGTATAGCACCCAAAAGAGTTCCGTATGCCAAAAAATATGTTATGTTATTTTCACTGCAAAACTGATCTATATCAATAAGAATTTGCGTTGTAGTGTTTTTTATCGTCTGTAAGTCTGTTATATCTTTCATTCGTTACCTCACAATTCAAAAGAAGATTTATCACCAAGTAATTTGTTCAGCGTTTTCTGGGTTTTTTCAAACACTACATCAAAGCATTCATCAGATAAGCTGTCATTTAAACAAATGGTCTTGTATTTCTTACTCTCTATTAATGAATAAATCGCCTCATCATCATTCATCATCTCTATAGCTTTACCCAATTTGTTTATATTACCGGGTACGAAGTTCCCGTTAAGCATATTAAGCATTCTGATAATATAAATATTCACATCTTCGGAGGATCTGAATTTATGACTGCAAGTACTATCCAGTAATTCATACTCTTTATCCCAAACAGTCTGAAACATTGACTTAGTGTACGGTCTCATTATGTGAGGAGTATTTAAACCGATAAATCCTTTATATGGCAAAAAATACAAGAACAAATTATAAAAGAAATAGTAACCATAAACGGGTGACAAATATTGCTTTTTTAGTTGCTTCTTTATATGACTTCTGTTTGGATAATATTTACTAATTAATTTGAAGTTATTGTATAGTATATCGGTAAATATTCCAGGCTTAAATTGCAAAGGAAACTCAGTAAGAATATCTACAGGTTTTCCATCAACAAAAAAGTCTTCTTTATCAATCGGATTAATGAATAAACAATCATCATTGCAAACGATAAAATGTTCGGCTAATCCTTCTATTCTGTGAAAATTAAATTCTATAGGATGAGAACTGAATGTAGGAAGATACTTCTCAGGTATATAATCCGAATGATTTACCAGACACAACTTTGGATTATCCCTATTCAGCCACTCAGGTGCTTGATCACAGGTTACCAAAAAAACTTTGTTCACCCATGGAGCAAACTTTTCAATACTTCTGAACAAGTATTTAAGAGTACCGAAATCTCTGTATCGATTCATTCCGTTATCAGATGACTTATTTCCTGAGTACTGATTTCTTAATTCAAGCCATTTTTCATCAGAACCGTCAACCCAAGTAATAACAATATCTATTTTATCATCCATATCTAAACCTCTACATCGTATGCCTGAATGACTTGCCTGTTCTATCAAGCAGTCCGAAAAACAGTTTGCACATCGTACACGTTAATCGCGGAGATATCATTCCGGCAAATCCAAGTATTCTGGTAACCTTACCGGCAGATTTATCTGCAAAAACTTCCTTAGCATGCTCTTTAATAAAAGCCAATAATTCTATATAAAAATCCTTGTATTTCTTTTTATCTGAAATTCTCGTTGTATCATTAACGGCAAGCAAATAGCACTTTCCCAATATACCTATGTAGGCTGACTTAAATCTTTCTTTAGAATCATTTAATACTTCAAGGTGTTTATACCATGCCTTCCTGTATTTTAAGGTGTTATCCTTTTTTACATGTGTAGAACTCGAATTACACTGTATATATGAATATAAACATCTTGTACCGCTTGCTACTCTATGACACTTTTTTAATATCTCATATGTGAAGATATAATCTTCTCCAAAATAAATATCTTCACAGAACCTTATATCCTTAACTATGTCGTATTTAATTAACTTCAAGTATGAATAACCGATAATTGTCTTTCGATATCCGAAGTCAACCAATGCTTCTTCTTGATTGTATACGTAAATCTTTTCCTCCGGTACAGCAAAATCAGACAGTTTTTCATTCTCGTTCATTTTCATGTAGCCGCACACGGACATATCTGCATCATTATCATTAACCAAATTAAAAAGATAGTCGACATAATCAGGTTCTATTACATCATCTACATCCGTAAACACAACATATTTACCGGTTGCCTCATCTAATCCTCTGTTACGAGCTGAGGACGGACCGCCGTTAGGTTTATTAATCAACTTAACATTAGGCATATCGCCGAAATACTTGTTTAAAGCATCTGTTGTGTTATCCGTAGAACCATCATTAACAATAATCAATTCGATTTTTTTATATGTTTGATTTACAAACTGATTATAAAAACTCTCTACAAATGAAGATCCGTTATAAATCGGAACAATCATACTGACAAGCGCATCAGATACATTATCAGAACTCATAACTTTGCTCTCTCCTTGAATGCCTTTCTGTCATATGTTCCAAATACAAAAGCATTAAAAGCCTTAAGTATTACTCCCATTTTCTTGAGTTTGTACTTACCCTTAAACAATACACCAAAGAAATCATATCCTAATTTACCCATGCACAAAAATCTGTAAAGAGCAGATTCATACTCCCAGAAACCGATGAGATTATTACGATAATAATAGAAGTACATTTTAATTCTGTTAGGATTCTTCTCTTTCACAAGCGAGAGTTCATCCGAACCTACACGTTTATGAACGGCAAGACTTCTTCCAACCATAAATGCCGGTCCGAAATCTCTGATGATTCTCTGTGTATACTCTGAATCATCTCCCCAAATGAAGAATTCCTTCCACGGTAAACCACACTTATTAATTGCCTTAATATTGATTAATAATGATACGAACGTAGCTTTTACGATTTGTGCCATGCCTTTATCCAGATGACTGTACCAATCCGTATATTTATTAAACTGCTTTCTTGCTATCTTAGGAACATTCATGGCCTCGTTATTCATACCTCTGACTGCACTGGCAAGAAAACTTACCTCCTCATCAATACTGTCATTAGCATCAACCAATTCCTTAAGACAGTCAACAGTAGGAATAGTATCATCATCCATAATCCATACAAAATCCGGTTGTTCCTTGCTGTCACGTGCATGCTTCATTCCTTCATAGAATCCGCCTGCGCCGCCGATATTCTCCGGAAGATTAAGAATTTCAATTGTCTCCTTTGAAGAATAACCCTTCTCGTTAAGGTAATCCAATGTACCGTCAGTACTGTTGTTATTTACTACAATGATTCGCTTTACCGGATAACTCTGATTTAAAATAGCATCCAAACATTCACACAATAATTCTTTTCGATTATATGTAACAACTACTGCAAAAACTTCTGTAGTCATATTTTCTCCTCCAAAGGCACATTATTAGACATAATAATTGTAACAGATAGTTGTTTTTTATTGTATTTCTATTTTGAATAAAAACGCGAAAAGAAGTCGAATATAGTTAGCTATATTTTCGTTATTCCGATATTTCTTTTATAATTCTGTCGAATTCTCTGATCCAACTTTCGCGGGAATGGCGTTGCTCATAACGTTTGCGACACGCATCAGACACCTTTTTATATGCATTAGGATTATTTACCAACGAAGCAATTCGTTCAGCATAAACTGAACCCTTATCCTTCACATCAAAAAGAAAACCTGTCTCCCCGTCGATAACAAGGTCATTAACACCGCCGGTCCTTGTAGAAATAAACGGTAATCCGTATTCATACGCCTCAGACAATACTACAGGCGAACATTCTGCCTTGGTAGGAAGAATAAAAAAATCCGCCTTTTGGTAAAGAGTAATAAGCTCATTTCTTTGCTTATCATCAGATCTCATAAGTTTACCGTGAAATACTACATTCTCGTAAGCAACATCACTTTGCAAACCTACTATATCAAGCACATATTTGTGTTTTGTGTCAACAGAATTGAGTTTCTGTATGCATTCAATGGCATCATCTGTGCCTTTGCGCTTCCAAGCAACTCCTACAAAAAGAAATCTTATCTCTTCCTTATCTACTGTCTTATTATTCAAAAAACGGTCTTCAAGAGGAGCCGGAAAAGGCATAACAGAAATCTTATTCTCATTCACACCGTAACCTGAAATTGCACCTTCTTTTCCCCACTCAGAGGAATATATCAAGTAATCCGCAATGTTAAGAGCATTGCTTTCCAATTGATTAAGTGCCTTTTTACGTTGTGCGCTTAAATCAAACCAGTAATAATCCACCATCTGCGAGAAAACCGCATCAGACAGATATATTATCTTTTTTCCGTTCTTATCTATTCCGCTTCCGAAAATATGACTCAAAGCACACCCGAATAAAATATCAACATCTTCATACTTTCCGATTTCCTTATTAAAAGCTCTGCGATAATAACTACTGTAAAAGCGTGGATAATAGGAAATCTTCAATTTATTTAATACTTTATCTGCAAAAGAAAACAATTTGGGCTTAGGAATAATAATCGGAACTATGTCATAGCTGTCATGCATAGTCAAATAAAGATTATTAACTGTACCGCTCCAGGTTTTGACATCATCCAAAGAACTTACCGAAACATAACCGATTTTTTTGTTCATATCTGCAGCTTACCTTCTATCGTATCATATAAAGTTTTTTCATTTGCTTGCTTAAAGGATTGTGTTTAAGAATATAAGTCCACAATAAAGATCCGTATATTCCCGCCAGAATATAGATAAACCACCAAAATCCTGTTCCATCGTATATCGGGAAAGCTGTCAGCGTTGATAACGGAAGTTTATCGATAATTATCTGTATCATAATAGTCAACCTAAAAGCCAGGAACTGCCATATTAATATGTCTATTGAATTTGCACCCAAATATGCAACATGATTAATAAATCTCGATATTACCCTACATTCGGATAATAAAGCAGATAACCGCAAAATACAAAAAGTTGCGCACAGTGCACCGATTATATATAAAGATTTGAACTTGTAGACATTACCGCCCAAATCCACACTGTTAACAGTACCGATAAATGCAAAAGCAACACCGGCAATAACAGCAAGTATATTTTTACTTTTTCTCGATATTTTTTTGTTTATGTATCGATTATAGAAATACCCGCTAATATAAAAGAATGAACAAACTAAAACACGACTGATTCTGTAAGGTAAAGTGTAATTCATTCCTATTAACATAATTCCGGCACCGGCAAACAAAACCAACAAATCACATTTAAAATTATCCGGAAGAATATGCAAAACGATGTGCACAATAACGCTGCACCAAAACAATGCCGGTAAAAACCAAGTTGCACCCAAAAAAGGTACTTTCGATACCGTAAAAACTATTTCCAAAATTTCTTTCAGTGCAGTCTGTACGCTATAGGCTCCCCGATAGTACAAAAAGAAGAACAACGGATACATTAAAAAATTCCACCACCAAAACGGTAACAGCAATGCCTTCAATTTGCGGAGCGTATAGTCAGCCACTTTACGGTCTCTGCCGCGATACAATAATCCGGAAATAAAAAAGAAAAACGGCATATGAAATTGGTCTATATAGGAGGTCAAAGGTCCAACCGCATGTGCCCATACGACAAGAATTATTCCTATGCCTTTAGCTATATCCACACCAACATCACGTTTGACTGATATTCCCAGATTCCCCATACAAAAGAACAATCCTCAAAAAAACAAATTACTTAAAATTCTTTCGTTGCTTAAGATAAAAAATGCCACCGAGAACAACCCATACAAGAAGCATTATATATGATTCCTTACAGAAATGAACACCCTCCAAGCCAGGAATCGGTACTAACTGCAAAATCATAAAGCAAGCAGAGAATATTGCACCTAAAACAGCCATTGCCTTGAGGAAGGACGAACCATCACCGTCACGCTTAAGTGTTGTCAATGTAGCAAGACAAGTAAAGCCATATCCGATAGAAGCACCGATTGCAGACATATCAACAAACCATCCGAGAGCTTCTCTTCCGAGAATCGGTCCGGACAATGATACTATCATACAGAACATCATAGCATTCTTAGGTGTCTTGTACTTCTCATCAATAACACCAAAGAACTTCGGAAGATATCCGTCTCGGCTCATTGAATACATAAGTCTTGAAGAAGCCATATAGAAGCCCATGATACCTGATAATACTGCACTGGAAACGGCAACACCGACAAGAATCTTACCCGGTGTACCGAGAAGAACTTCTGCAGCTGTCAAAAGAAGCCACGGTGTCGAAGAACTCTCGACAATTAAGTCAGGCCAATCTGCAAGCGCTGCTGCTGCAATTGTATTATTTGCCGTATAAACAAAGCATCCGAAAATAATAGCAACTATCATAATAAAGCTGACTTTCTTATAGGAAAATTTGAATTCCTCCGCAGCCTGAGGAATAGTGTCAAAACCTACGAAAGCCCAAGGTGCTATGGCAAATGTAGCCAATACACTCGATACTATTCCGACAGTACCGCCCTTAGAAAATTGATCAATTGATGTGTACGCACCGTTCGTATATGCTGCAACAGCTTCGGATTTGTTAAAGCCCCACCATGGTGCCAGATTGGCTATTGAAGTTTTTGAACTGATAACTGCAGCAATTGTCAAAGTAAATACGGAAACACCCAGCAATACCGCAAGAATTGTCTGAACAGTTCCCGCTACCTTTACACCTCTTGTATTAAAAACAGCAAACAAAATAAGAATGAACATGGCAAGAATCATCTCACCCATATAAACATCAAAACCCGCTATGGTATAGTGAAAACCGAATTTTAAAATATCCTTACTTCCGTCAAGACCGTCAACAATAAGACCGATAGCCGTTGAATTCATAGGAACATTTGTAAGATATGCAGCAACAAGAAACCAACCGCATATATAAGCCGGTGTATTACCGTAACACATCTTGGTAAAGGTAAACTCACCGCCTGCTTTCGGATACTTTGGAACCATATATGCATAACTGAATGCAATTATTATCATTACAAGTGCACCCATAAGCATTGCAACTGCGGTACCTGCAACACCTGAATTAGGCAAAAACTTCTTACCCGGATTAATAAAGGATCCCCAACCGATAATACAACCGAACGCAATAGCCCAAACATGAATCGGGTTCAACTGACGCTGAAGTCCCTCCTGATTACTGTTTTCTTTCTTAGCAGACATAATTATTTCTCCTATCAGACATCATAAGTCTTATCAATAGCCTTAAGTTCCTTAAAAGTGTCAATTTCAATTATGTCACTTGCTACACACTCTCTGACAAACACTTCGTACTTATCTTTAAATACAACGAGCGGAACCTGTTCCCAATAGTTTTCCTTACCGCCCGGAAGTGCGAAAGCTTCAGGAATATCTTTGGAAAGCTTCTTTCCGTCTTCCTCATTCCAATATGAGATTCCGACCATCTGCCAACAATCCAAACCTCCGACTTTCTCTTCCTTAATAATTCCGTTCTTGGTAATAAAACACCAATCGTCGGTTCTGTCTACCTTTATTCCGAGGAAATCAGATGTGTAGTGATACTTTGTTATTATTTCAGGATTGCTTATAAGTAAATCTGCCTCGAAAACATAACTTCTGCACAATAAATCTTTAGCCAAAAGTGAAGAAGAGATGTTATTTGCCTCATTATACAAAGGATTATCAATAAATTTAATCATTGGATACTTATACAAGAGCTGGTCAAACTGCTCACCAAGATATCCTCTTACAATATATATTTCTTCTACATCTGCTTTAAGACAAGCATCGATAAGGCCGTCAATGATTCTCTGACCGTTAACACGTACCAACGGCTTAGGAGTATTAAGTGTAATCGGAACCATTCTTGAACCGAAGCCGGCAGCTATAAATACTGCTCTCTTGGCACGATAAGGCTCGAGTGCATCTATACCCTTGGCGGTAATGCTATTCTCTGAAATATAGCCTTCTGTCGTCAATTCCTTAACAATAGAATTAATTGTACCGAGTGAATGTTTTGTTACATCGGCCAGTTCACGCTGAGACATTTTGGAACCTGAAACAGCCAAAGCCTGAAGAACATCAAATTGCTTACGAGTAAAATCCATAATTGCCCCCTCCACAAGAAACAAAAAAATCACGTAAAAATCATTATACAAACCCGTAACAAACAAGTCAAATTACGGAATGCCCATTTTCGAGGAGAAAAAATCACAGCTCTGTGAGATATTCCATAAAATTCTTCTTATTTTCAATTGCAGTAGTGGTAGGACGACCCAAATCTTCCCTTGCCCCGATAGAACACTTAACTTCGATGAGGCTCAACATTTTACGGGATTTGGCCGCAACCAATTCACGGTCAAGGTCGTCAAAAGAATCAACACTTACCGCATATGGATATCCGCAAGCCTTTGCAATTGCAACAATATCAAGCTTAGAAGCAACCGTAGGCATACCTCCGACTGTCTCGTGTGCACCGTTATTGATAACTATATGAACCATATTCTCAGGTGAATTAGCACCAAGAACAGCCATCGAACCCATGTGCATAAGAAGTGCTCCGTCTCCGTCTACACACCAAACCTTGGTATCCGGTTTATTTACGGCAACACCCAAGGCTATTGAAGAAGAATGGCCCATTGAGCCTACAGTAAGAAAATCATATTTGTGACTCTGACCGTTTGCAACACGAGTCTCAAATAACTCACGACTTGCTTTTCCGGTTGTACTGATAATCGGGTCCTCACCTGTTACCTTAACAATATGCTGAATAATCTCTTCTCTGGTAAGCTTATTTTCATTTGAATACTTAACCTTACCCTCGTAAGAAATAGCACCTTTACGAATTACAAATGCGACATCCTTGCCCTCTGCCAAAACCTTTTTGTAATCCTCCATCACTGAAGCTACTTCTTCATCTGTTGTATCCTTGCCTATGGCAAAAGACTTTATTCCCATATCCTCGAGAAGTTTTATCGTAACTTCTCCCTGATAGATATGCTGTGGCTCATCATGAATTCCCGGTTCACCGCGCCAACCGACAATAAATACCATCGGAATGGCATATACTTTATCATTCAAAAGCGAAGCCACCGGATTTATGATATTGCCTTCACCGCTGTTCTGCATATATACAACAGGAACCTTACCGGTCGCAAGATGGTAGCCTGCGGCAAGAGCCACACAATTACCTTCATTAGCAGCTATCACATGGTGCTTTGAATCAATACCATACTCATTCATTAAGTAATTACATAATGATTTAAGCTGTGAATCCGGAACCCCGGCATAAAAATCCGAACCGATTATCTCGACTAATTTCTCAACCTTCATGACATTTCTCCCCAATTACAATGTATCAATAAGTGAAATTATTTCTTTAATAGGCATAAGTCTGTCATCAACCTCTTTTGCACGGTGATGACGAAGAATATCCTTAGCTGTCTCTTCCATTGCAGGAAATGCACTTCTTGTTAGCTGGTTAGCATAGATTACAATATTTGCACCATGCTCACCCAATTCCTCCTCAGTAATAACATTAAAGGATGAAGGAACAACAACAATCGGTGTCACCTTATCTTCGCTTCTGAATTTATCACAAAATTCAAGAATCTCGGCAGGATCCTTTTTACGGCTGTGAATCATAATACCGTCAGCACCCGCTTTAACAAACGCTCTGGCTCTGTTAAGCGCATCTTCCATACCTTGTTCAAGAATCAGGCTCTCGATTCTGGCAATAATCATAAAATCATCCGTAAGCTGAACCTTCTTACCGGCTGCTATCTTTGCAGAGAAATTCTCAATTGTATCCTGTGTTTGTTTTACTTCCGTACCAAACAAAGAATTCTTCTTGAGACCTGTCTTATCCTCAATTATTACCGCAGATACTCCCATTCTCTCAAGGCTTCTTACCGTATAAACAAAATGCTCTGTAAGTCCGCCTGTATCACCGTCAAAAATAATAGGTTTGGTTGTTACCTCCGTTACATCCTCAATTGTTCTGAAACGGCTGGTCATATCGACAAGCTCAATATCCGGCTTACCCTTGGCTGTTGAATCGCAAAGCGATGATATCCACATTGCATCAAACTGATCAAGCTTACCCTCATGTTCTACTACGGTTTTCTCAGCGATAAGTCCGGTTAATCCGCTGTGAACCTCAATAGCCTTTACTACCGGTCTTATTTTAAGCAACTGACGAAGTCTCTTACGTCTGAACTCAGGCATAGCAAGCTTCTCTTTCATTTTATCGTCAACATGCTTAACATTCTCACTGAAAGTATACGGAACATCAATAATCTTTCCGCCGTACTCACCAAGAAGCTTCTCAACATTATCTCTGATGGCTTTGGTAGGTCCGGATAACCAGTTATCACCATGAATAACATAATCCGGCTTCAATTCTGCTATTACTTCATCATACATAATCTCGGATTGAACAATTACATGATCCACTTCAGGAATAGCTTTAATCATCTCAAATCGTTCGTTAAATGAAATAGTAGGAAAACGGTCAAATTTAACCATGGCCTCATCAGAAAGCACGCCTACGATAACTTCTCCGTACTTCTTAGCCTCATTAATAATATTCATATGACCTTCATGAATAACATCCGTTGTAAAACAAGTATAAACTGTGCTCATATTCACCTCATTATATTTATTAATATTTTGCCGGAATTGCAATATTATATGTTCTCAAAGCTTCTTCAAAGACTTTAAAAAATGCTTGGATATCGTCTTCATCAATTGCACCGAGTGCGCAAAGTCTGAACGTATTTGTTGTAGAAATCTTACCCGGATAAATCGTAAATCCACGTTCATAACAAAAATCATGTACCTTCATAAAATCCCAGTTAGCATCATCAGGATAAATAACTGATACTACAAGTCCTGACTGTAACTCTCTTTTAATAACATCCTTAAAGCCAAGTTTGTCCAAGCCTTCATGTATAGCATTGAATACTCTGGTATGTCTTGCCCACTTAGCTTCTTCGCCCTCTGCCCAATACTCCTTCAGCGCCTGAATAGTAGCATATATGGTCTGTACAGGAGGAGTAAAATGCATCTCGCCCGTTCTCTCAAAATAATCATACTGAAGGAACAGATTGCAATAATAAGATCTCTTCGGATAATCCTTTGACTTCTCAATAATTGCCCTGTTACCTACTACAAAAGACAGACCGGTAAAGGCCATAAGACCTTTCTGCGCCGATGCCATACAAAAATCGATATTGTCCTTCTCAATATTAATCGGGCGCATAGCATAAGTAGATGTAGTATCTACCGTAAAAATCGCATTATATTTATGTGCAAGCGCACCTATCTCTCTGATTGGATTCAATATACCTGTACCTGTCTCATTATGTGTAGTATGAACCAAAGCGATATCAGGATTCTCTTTAAGTGTCTTTTCCACAACTTCAAGGTCAGGTTGTTCGTCGACAGGAAACTGCAAATCTATATGCGGCATTCCGTAAAACTCACAAATCTCAACTGCTCTTGTGCTGTATGCACCGTTGTTTACTACAAGTATCTTCTTTCCTTCAGGCAAGAGAGAGTTCAAACAAACATCAATATTAATCGTTCCTGAACCACAAAAAAGAACTGATGTATACTTCTCCAAATCACCGTGTACAATTCTCACAAGGTCCTCTCTCAAGCCCTTCATCAATCCGCCGAATTCCTGTTCTCTAGGGCATATGTCAGGAACTATCTGTGCCATCTTTACCGTATCGGTTGTAGTAGAAGGACCCGGATTTAATAAAATATTTCTCTTTATGTTCATATTTTAACTCCTGTATTGTAATTTTAATTCCCGAAAAGCTGAATTTTAATAATTCAATGCTACTGCATGTTCATTTTTACAGTACCATATGTGATTATAATAACAGTCTGAAACAATGTCAAACAAAAAAAAGAGATTCTGCGTTCTTTTCGCAAAATCTCTTCCATGAAATTTATATTCGTTCAATTATCATTACAGAAATCTTCTTATTGAAAGAATCGGCATCATATCAAGACTTCCGTAGCACACTTCACCGCGAGTATTTGAAGCATGTATCACCTGACCGCCGCCTACATATATTCCTACATGTCCGCACGCACCGCCGCCTGTATCCCAACAAATGACATCACCAAGCTGAATTTCATCTCTGGATACACCATATCCACAGGTTTTAATCGATTCTGACTGATGCGGAACACTTTTTCCTATTTGTCTGTAAGCATAAACAACAAGACCCGAACAATCGACACCTGAACTGGATTCACCGGCCCATACATATGGAACACCAAGCATCGACTGACATATACTTACAATACTTGAACCGTTTGCTCCTGTTATATTTGGTGTTGATCCGCCTCCGGAACTTCCTGAACCGCCCGAACTCTTTGAACCGCCTGAAGCTGTACTTCGCGGTACCGGGGTAGGAGTAGGAGGTGCAATCTGTGTCGTATATGATATATATACAAATCCTGTTAATCCCGAATCTGTTATTACTTCATACCACTTGTCAGATACCGAGACAGCACGAAGTCTGGCATTATGAGGCAATGTAGCAAGAACCTCACAATCCGTTGAAGCTTCACTTCTCAAAGACAGTGAGTCAGCATCAACCCAAACCTGGCGATCGATAGGTATCCAAACAACCTCATCCGAAATAGAAGTAGTAAGAACATATCCCTCTGTTCCGCTCTCTGTTCTTATCTTCGACCATGTATCACCGATACCTATTCTTGTAACACCGGTTCCCTGTCCGATAGGGCACAGAGTTGCAGAACTCATATCCGGTGATTCCTTTATTATTGAATCCGGTACAAGAATATAAAATTGAGTATTATCAGGAGCAAAAACTGTAGTATCCAACAATTCAATCGGCAAATCAGACTCATCAAATTGTTGAACAACCGTATATGTCGGAACATCAGCAAAAGAAACCCACTCATCGGCAGCTTCCGAAGTGAAATCACCATCATTCGATATATCTTGTTCCGCTGACATATTACTTACATCAACAAGTTCTTCCTCATCAGAAATCAATGCCCAATCTTCTATAAGAACCTCTGTATTCTCCGTTGATTCTTCTTCAGGATATGTTGCGGCATATGCATAACGAACTATATTGGAGGCATCCTTGTCACCGTAAATACCAAGCGGCAAAACTGATGTCGGAACAGCTACTGTCGCAATAGTCGTACAGGCAAGAATTGTTCTTTTTATCCCTCTCTTCACAAGCATCCCTCCTTGCATCTCAGATTCTCATTATACCACACAATGCAAGTCAAATATATCGGTCTGTTGCTTTACAACCGAAGCGTTCAATAAAAAAGTGTGTCTCAAATTATGCATTTGAAACACACTGCTGATAAATATTTACCAGATATTATCATCATCGTATCCACCGTTAATACCGTGTGACCACTCTGAATACTCCTGTAATTCATCGGAACGGGTATCTGAAGACTCCTCCAGCATATCCTCTATCTGATTCTCTATTTCCTGTTGCCGTTGTTCTTCAGGAGACATCTCCGGTGTCGGTGTCGGTGTTCCGTTAGGATCCGGTGTCGGCGTTGCATTAGGATCCGGTGTTGGTGTCGGCGTTGCATTAGGATCCGGTGTTGGCGTCGGAGTTGCATTTGGATCCGGAGTCGGCGTCGGAGTTGCATTTGGATCCGGTGTCGGTGTCGGCGTCGGAGTTGCATTAGGGTCCGGTGTCGGAGTAGGTGTTGCATTCGGATCAGGTGTAGGGGTAGGAGTCGGGGACGGGGTCGGTGTAGGTGTAGGAGTCGGTGTCGGAGTAGGTGTAGGTTTTGTCTTCTCCTCTTCCAACTTCTTTATCATATCCTCAATCTCTTCCTTCAATCTTTGTGCAGTAGCATTATGGCCGTCTCCGTCATCATTTGCACAACCATCCTCGGTAAGAACCTCTATCGCATCGTATAACAAATCAATTGCTTCATCAACAGAATCAATATCGGTCATATCAACCAAACTCATATCTTCGCCCAATGTTGCCACCATTGCAAGTGCTTTATTGATTCTTATCGAACACTCTCTCATTCTCGGCGGAAATGATTCCAACGCTTCGTCATACTCTTCTATTGCCTCTTCATAAAGTCCCTGCTGATAATATATGTTTCCGTTATTATAGTGGGCTATGTATGGTTCATCAATATTTCCTACGAGAAGAATGTTGTCATTTACAGAATAATCCTTATTATCGTATGCTTCCATCATGTATCTGTTGTAGAAGAAATTCAAAAGCATCTTGGCAAAAACAAGAGAAAGAAGCACATAAAGTAAAATTAATAATCTTTTCTTCATATATTTCTCCTTCCTTAAAGCTTTAATTTAAGTTTTCTTCTGTAGAAAACAGCATCATAAACGAGGAAAGCACCCAATGCAATTGCAAAATAGTAATATGTCTCAACATAACCGAATCCGGTTACTGATTTCATCTCAATATCACCATCCTCCACCTGAGCTTTTGCCTTATTTACTATCTTCTCAACATCAGATTTCTTAGTCATGTGGTAGTAATCCACATCCAAATCGCTTGCTATTTGCTTTAAATTATCTTCGTCAATCTTTGACAATGCATAATTCTCATTAAAATTATCGTCATATACTGTTATATACTCAGGTTCGAATTCTTCAGAATAATCATACACCTTCATCTTTCCGCCTTCAGGTGTACCGTAACCCAAAACAGCACCACATTCTATGCTGTCAGCAAGCGGGGAAAAATCCTCCAGCTTCTCATCGGTGTTAACCTCACCGTCACTTATAAAAAATACCATTCTGTAGGCAGGATCACCTGTATAATCTTCTTCTCTGACCAGCGCGGTTTCCATTTCCTTTATAGGCTTATTAAGTGAAGTACCGTCTGCATAAAAAGATTTCTGAACATGAAGTAAATCAATAGTTTTCTCAGTTGTATCATCAAAATCCGAGAACGGCAAAACTCTTGTAGCCGTATTATCAAAAGTTATTATTGACACTCTGGCTTCAGGGAAAGCTTTTACTATTTCCTTCATATCGTGTTTTACGGCATCCAATCTTATTTCTTCACCATTATAATCCTCGGCAACCATACTGATTGTGGTATCTACCACAAAAAGGATGTCAAAGTTGGTTACTTCCTTCACCGCATTTTCGGAAGGGATCATTATTCTTAAATTTATACAAAACAACAACAATGCAACAATTATCTGACGAATAAATGCCCATTTTCCTTTACGCTTCATAGCAATTATGGCTACACAGATTATCGCCATCAACCATATAGGTATGAATGAATTAATCATCATATATGTAACCTCCTTGCAGCTGCAAAATTAAGCAAAAGAGCAATAATTAATGCAATAATAAACGGCTTAGGAACATCAGTTGATTTTGTCTCACGAGTAACATACACAGACGTATCCGTATCCTTTACATCATCTCTGAGATTATCTACCGCCTTATCCGATTTATAAAGATAGTATTTTCCGCCTGTACTCTCAGTAAGCTCCTGAAAATGATCAGCATCAACTATATTGGTAGGTGCCAACGAGAATACCTTTATCTTATACTTGTTACAAATGTTAAAAGCATCATCAATGGTTGCATAAACATTACCGGATATAAGATTCAAATCATTATCGGTAAGAAACACAATTATTCTTGCTCTGTCAGGTTCTTCCTTCAAATCTTGAAAATTCAATACAGCAGCCACCAGACCTTCTCCGATAAATGAACTTCCTCTGTCATCATTGGTAGTACCTGCATACTTATATCCCCACTTCTCATAATCAGGATCAAAATAGAAAGGATCATTATTATATCTCATATGTTCCTCACATGAATCCTTAAGCTTTTTTAATACATCTTTAACGTATGCATAATCAGTCGTAAGCGGAACAAGAAGAACAGGTTTACAGTTAAAAATCGTTATTCCTATTCTCTCGCCCTGGAATTCATCGACAAGTTTTATCATTCTGTCACATACGGCACTGTTGCACTCATCGGTAGAATCTGAGGTATCAAAGCAAAGCATTATATCTCTGTTATGAACCTCCGTTGTCAGGGTCTGAATTTTTACCGGACGTGCTATAAGAAATGAAGTACATAATATTGCAATAACGGTAGTTGCAATTACTACTGTTTTACAAACTTTATACTCAGTTACAAGTCTCTTATAATAACTGCTTTCTTTTATTAAATTGTCGTTTGCTACCTTCTTGCCGCTCTTATAATTACCGTTAGCTTTAAAGCCGATAAGAATAACTACGGCGGCAACAGCCAATCCTATATATATGGCCCAAGGATTCATCAATTCCATTCGCGCACCACCTTTCGCGCATTGTCTGCACTCTGAAGTTTGATTACTTCCTCAGGAGCAAATTCAGGTGCATAGAATGCTTCCAAAAGCTTCTCCATTTCAGGCATTTGCATTCTCTCAAAGTCTGACAAAACCAATGCATCGGCAGGTATTCCCTTTACCTCGCTGACAAATTGTCTTACTGTAACACTCAATTTCTGATGCATTTCTCTTGAATCAATGGCTTTGTCATTATACTTCTTCTCAATCGCATCTATACGCTTGATAAAGTCATCCTTGATAACATTAAGAGGCCTTCTGTTGACGATTTTCTTAGTGGTCTGAACCTTGGAGGATGCTTTCTTCTCCTTTGGTTTGATACCAAGCAATTTTTTTACAATCCACCAGATTAATGGTGACAAAACTATCAGCGCTGCCACTATCAGTGCTATAAATGAGTACTGATGATTTTTTTGTAATCTGACTGATAAATCAATGACTGTTTGCATATCTGTGTCTTTCCAATAACTCAATTACTTTTTCTACTACATCCTCGTCACTTTCCATTTCGACTGAGGATACCCCATACTTCAAAAGTTTTCTGTCATTTTCTTCTTTCATTTTTTTACGCAACTTAAGCTCATATTCGTGAAGCTTCTTATTTCCCGTAATAAATTCAGGCAAATAACTGTCAGTTTCAACACTGTATGCTTCTCCGCCCGTAACTTCAGCATCCCCGACTTTAATCACAAGAATATCATGCTGTAATTTCAGTCTCTTTAGCTGAGCTTCATCTATTTGTGATAATCCTAACTCATCCGTAATTACGAAAATAATCATTCTCTTTCTTATGTGAGAAATAACGTAATCCAGACTTCTGGTTATCGATGATTTGCTTGCGGCAGGTGACTTGGAATCCTGGTGATAACATTCGAGTATTCTTTCTATATTGTACAAGCCTGTTCTGAACGGATACAAGCTTATCATCTCACCTTTGCTGTAAATCGCACCGGTGTTATCTCCGTTTTTATTTGCAAGATAAGCAATCGTTCCCATTGCTGTCAATGCGACTTCGCTTTTATCGTGCATTTGGCCTGTAAAGCCGCTCATCTTTTTTCCGGAATCCAACACAAACATAACATTATGTTTTTTCTCTGCAACAAATCTTTTAACAAGAAGATTTCTTGACCTTGACGATGCTTTCCAGTCAATATCACGTATATTATCTCCGGGAATATATTCTCTGAGATCCTCGAAATTCATACTTCTGCCCATGAATATTGATGTATAAGCTCCGTCCAAAATATTAGAGGTTTTCTTTGTTGCATAAATGCTGACTTTCCCTTTAATTTTGGTAATATAATCAACCATCATGGTGCAGGTATAACTCCAACTATCTTATCTAAAATCTGTTCCTCAGTAACTCCGTCGGCCATAGCAGCAAAATTAAGACTTATTCTGTGTCTTAATACACTGTGAACCAAATCCTTAACATCATCCGGATATACGTAGTTTCTTCCGCGCATCAGTGCAAGGGACTTAGCTGCATCCATCAATGCAATCGATCCTCTTGTACTTGAACCGATATTTATATACTGCGCAAAGCTGTCTCCTATAAAATCTTTAGCATGTCTTGTTGCATCGACTATCCGGATACAGTACTTCTTGATTGAAACATCAATATATACTCTCTTGCTGAGCTCCTGAAGGAATTTAACATCATCAAGTGTTACTACTGAATATGACTTCGCGAAAACATTCTTCTCAATTCTGTCAAGAATCTGCAACTCTTCCTCTACCGAAGGATACTTAATTACTTCCTTAATAAGGAAACGATCAAGCTGAGCCTCAGCCAGGAGATATGTACCTTCTTGCTCAATCGGGTTTTGAGTTGCCATTACTATAAAGATATCCGGCATCTTGTAAATATTACCGCCGATTGTTGTCTGGCGTTCCTGCATTACCTCAAGCATGGCACTCTGTGTTTTTGCACTGGATCTGTTTATCTCGTCAAGGAGAACAAAGTTTGCATATACAGGTCCGAGCTTGGTATCGAAATTATTAGTCGAATAATTAAAAATCTGTGTACCGATAATATCACTAGGCAACAAATCCGGTGTGCACTGAATTCTTGCAAATTTACCTGATACTGCTTCGGTAAGTGTCTTTGCTGCTGTTGTCTTTGCCAATCCCGGAACTGATTCAAGAAGAATATGTCCGTTTGAAATGATAGATATAAGCAAGGACTGACCGAGTCCCTTCTGTCCGACCATTCTGTCATAATAATATCCGGTAATTTTATTAATTATCTCTCGGCTTCTGGCCAATTCTTCCTCATTAATTGTCTGATTTTGCTCTGCCATTTAAATACTCCTTTATATAAATTATCTTTTGTTTCTGTAGATATTTTTGGTATATAACTTCAACCTTGTTTAGTTTATATTTGTACTATTTGTTTGTCAATTGAGCATATGAATAATAAGTATTGTTTTTTTGAACAAAATGTTAATATCAGTTTGTTAATATCGCACAAATGGTTTACTTCTCTTCTTTGGTGTCCTTCGCGTCTTCTTAAAATAAGACCGGGCGTCACCAAAACACGCCTAGAAACTCGCTGTCGGCGACTAAATATACTTTTTTTGGAGACGCGGCGACCAGACTTCTCCAATAAAGCCCCCCCAAATCGGGTTTTACCGTGAATCTTAGTCATCAACCACCCGGATTCACGGTAAATTGCCATTTTTTTGTTCTGCTTAGTCTGCAAGTTTTGGTGATGGGCCCTTGATTCTGCTATACTTCATGTATAGTTGTAACGTTTACTCCGTTCACCTGTTTATAGAATATAAGCGAGTATTTATACTATATTTATCCTTAGCGAGGTGTTTATGATAAATAAGTCTTCACAAAAAATTGCTGTTGCCGTATGTGTTACTGCATTTCTTGCATTAACTGCTCTCTTTGTGGCCGCATTTAACGGTATAAGAATTAATTATTTAAGTATCTTGGGTATAAGATATGTTACTGATGCCGATTTCTCAAAGTGCAAATCATACAAAAATGATGACGGATGGTTTATTATTCCGCGATACAACAAAATTAAGGATCCATCGCCTTTATGCATTCGTCTTAGTCATAACAATCCCGACTCTCAAAGGCTTGAAGATAGATTTGATTATTACGTTTTTGATTCATCCAATGAAGCTCAGACTTACTTCGATAATCTCTACGGTACATGTACAAAGCATCTAACCGATGACAAGAAATTGGATGAGGGCAGGAATTGGTTTATAGCTCGTAATCCTAATGTGTGCGACGCTGTTATCACTTCAATGTTTTATCTGGAAGATAACGTAGTTATTATCTGCAATTTTCCTAACAAACCAACAGATTTGTCTCCTGAGATTTTGCAACCAATGACTGCTTCTCATTTCATTCCAACATCCGAAAATTTGCTTTTGAAGGAGTATGTTATTAATAATGCGCCTTCACTTGCTGACTATTCTATAAGCAACATTTTATGTAATGAATACGATACACTTTACAAATATAGTTTCTTAAAACACTTGTTTTATACTTTGGTAACACGGTTCGCATAGTTACAACCTATCACCTGACTGATGTAAATCCCATTTTCGAGAATCTTCAATTTATTCAAAAGAAAAGGCCGTCTCAACATCTCTGAGACAGCCTTTATGAATGCAATTCAACAATAATTAATAATTATCCATATCATCCATAGCTTCAGCAGCAACTACAGAATTATAGTATGAATTATTATAATCAGATGCATCTTCAGCAGCAGGATCATACTCATTACCTGTGATAATCTGGTAGTTCTCCTTAAGCTTAGGAACAGCAGTAATATCGCTGTATCTCTTTACACCTGTACCTGCAGGTATAATAGAACCGATAATAACGTTCTCCTTGAGACCGATAAGCGGATCAACCTTACCCTTAACGGCTGCATCTGTAAGTACACGAGCAGTCTCCTGGAAGGAAGCAGCTGAGAGGAAAGAGTCTGTAGCAAGAGAAGCCTTTGTAATACCGAGAAGCTGTCTCTTACCCATTGCAGGACGGAGTCCCTTCTCTTCGCACTCTTTGTTCGCATTCTCATAGTCGAACATATCAACCGTACTACCGGTCATAAGTCCTGTATCTCCCGGATCTTCGATTCGGATTCTTCTCATCATCTGACGTGTAATAACCTCGATGTGCTTATCATTGATAGCAACACCTCCGTTATTATATACCTTGATAACCTCTTCAACGATATATCTCTGTACACCACGTACGCCTTTAATCTTCATTATGTCTGATGGGTTAACCGTACCATCTGTCAACTGCTGAGCAGCCTCAACAACTGCTCCGGTCTCAACCTTAAGAGTAGCTGACAAAGGAACCTTGTAACGGCACTCTGTAATTAACTCACCCTCTTCATCATAGATAGGTTCTTCTGATGTAGGAGTTACAATAATCTCACGAATACCCTTAGCATCCTCTTCAATTCTTACTACACCGTCAATATCAGAGATAATAGCCTCACCCTTTGGCTTACGAGCCTCGAAGAGCTCTTCAACTCTTGGGAGACCCTGTGTGATATCATCACCAGAAGCAATACCACCGGTATGGAAAGTTCTCATTGTAAGCTGTGTAC
>JAKSRF010000079.1 GCA_024403755.1 Clostridia bacterium | reverse complement strand
CCAAATCGAGGCATTTTCTTCTCCATTGGAGAAATTTTAGGTCCATTTTGGAGAACTTTTACTGTAACTTCTCCAAATCAAGCCATTTTCTTCTCCATTGGAGAAGTTTTAGGTCCATTTTGGAGAAGTTCAACAGTCAAGTCGTCAAGAATCACTGATCCCACATTGCTTACAGCATAATCGCTGAGCGTCTTTTTTGCCTTTGAACCTGACTCCAAACCTATCGTCCTATCACTTCTTGCGCAGAATCCATACTATATTGCTTTTGAATTTACAAGCAGACATAGGATCGTTCAAATCTTCCTTATCGCCGTCATAGCCGCGATAAATGTCCACTACTTCAAAGCCGCAAAGCTCGGCAAGAAGAAAAATCTCATAACGATATGTCTGTCGCATAAGAAGCGGCCTGATTCGCTCACCTGTTACATTGCCATCAGAATCATACTCAACAAATTTCCAATTGCCGCTCATCTGCTGTGTAAAAGGATTATAAGAAATGGCATTGTATATTTTCTCTTTATTACCGTTGCTGTTAATATATTCAACTCTGAAGGAATAATCATCAGGTGTTGTTTTCATCTGTGTAGCCTGAACCGGAGGCCACGGATCAAATGTGTTAAATGTGAGAATACCGCCCGGAAGGAGAATATTGCGGATATTCATAAGAGCTTCTTTCTGAAGCTTTGATGTCGGCAAATGCATAAAACCGCTTCTGGCAATAATTGCAAGCGAGTACTTTCTTCCGGAATCAAACTTGGTCATATCCGCAGGATATATATTAAGGTTGAGACCCATTTTCGCAGCCTTTGATTCTGCAACTTTGCACATTTCTTCAGACAAATCAGTACCGTCGGTCTCAATTCCGTGTTCGGCAAGATACAGAAGCACCGCACCTGTTCCGCAGGCTATATCTACTACACCGTCCTGTCCGTACCTCTCGGCAAGCTTCAGGTAAAACTCCTGAAAGTTGTCCTGATTGTCAAATTCGGTTGCACTCAATGCCTCCAAATATCTGTCATAATTCTCAGCTACATCCTTAAAATCATGCAAATCCATTTTTGGTCCTCCGTTCTGCTTATTACAATAATTTCTTAAAAACAAAAACCGCTTATCCGGAAAAGATAAGCGGTTAATTATTTCTTCATTACTACTTTAAGACTTATTCTTTTCCCATACTCAAAACATCCGCACAATCGGTGTATGCGTCTCGGTAACAGTATAGGTTATAAAGAATACCAAGTTGTTCATCAAAAAGAACTTCCTCTCAAAGTATAGTCAAAGATTACTACCAAACAAAAGCGCTGTCAATTAATTATCGTCAAAGTATTTCTCGGTATTGGCTATAAGCTTCTGGCAGCATATCTCAAAGCTTTGCTTCTCTTCCGGAGTCAAAACAGACATAATATCGTCAAGCCACTTGTTATGCATATCGAAAATCCGTGTACAGTCCTTAACACCCTTATCTGTTATTTGGAGAATTTTACAACGCTTGTCGGTATCACTTTGATGCCTTAATAAATAGCCCTTATTTTCCAGTGTGGCAACAGCTTTAGCTACAGTTGTCTTGTCTATTCGAAGGCCACGAGATACATCATCCTGTGAACATGAATCATGATAATAAACATAAGAACATATCATGCATTCAGTATCTGACAGATTACAACTGAATTTCTTTTTGTGAGTAAAAACCTTCGAACACTTGAATAATAAATTTAACTCTTGAAATTCCATTTTTGCACCCCTGACTGTTGAATATTCAACAATATTTGTACAATAACCGCATATTTTTGTCAAATACTGAAAGGAGCGACTTTTGAGATACAAATTTAAGTTGTATAATACGTGCGTTATAAATAAGAAATTCATCAAAACAACTTAATGCGGAGGCAAAAATGAGCAAAGCAAAATACGGTGATATCAAAAAAATGATAAGCTACTACGGTCCTTACAAAGGAATGTTTATAGCGGATATGATATGTGCTACCGTATCCGCCGCAATAGCGCTGGCTCTTCCTCTTGCAGTTCGCTATGTTACGTCTACGCTCATATATAAAGAGTCATCAGTAATAATAGCTGAGACTTTAAAGATTGCAGTGCTTCTTATTGCTATGCTGGTGGTTGACGCCGGAGCTAAGTTTTTCATCGGTAATTACGGACACGTTATGGGTGCAAAAATCGAGTATAACATGAGAGCCGAGATTTTCGATCATATGCAGAAGCTGTCTTTTTCTTTCTATGACGATGCCAAGGTAGGCCAACTCATGAGCAGAATTACAACGGATTTATTTGATATAACCGAGCTTTTGCATCACGGTCCGGAGAATATTATTCTTTCAATTCTCAAAATCCTCGGTGCCCTCTTTATATTGCTCGGAATAAATGTATATCTTGCTCTGGCCGCTTTTGTTATACTGCCCTTCATGTTCTGGTTTGCCAAATCTTTGAACGGCAAGATGCGTGCTACCTTCAAAAGCAACAGACAAAGAATCGCAGAGATTAACGGACAGATTGAAGATAATCTGTCAGGTATCAGAGTCGTAAAATCCTTTGCTAACGAGGATATCGAGAATCAGAAATTCAAAATCGGAAACGATAATTTCTTAAGTTCAAAGAAAGAGAACTACAAATATCTCGGTGCCTTTCAATCAGGTGTAGGCTTCTTCACCACGCTCATACAGGTAACGGTTATTATAACCGGCGCACTGCTTATAGGCTACAACAAGCTTAATGTAAGCGATTTGGTTACCTTTTTGCTTTACATAGGAGTTTTCACTGAACCGATTCGTACGCTCGTTGATTTTACTGAGCAATTCCAAAACGGTTATACAGGCTTCGAACGCTTCAGAGAGATAATGAATATTGAACCGGATATAGCTGACAGTCCCGATGCCACCGATATACAAAACGTACGCGGTGATATTAAGTTCGACAATGTCTCATTTAAGTACAGCGATGCGGTCGAGACGGTATTAAATCATGTAACACTTGATATAAAGGCAGGCAGCTATACTGCACTTGTCGGTTCATCCGGCGCAGGCAAGACCACCTTGTGTTCTTTAATTCCGCGTTTTTATGACGTAACCGGCGGAAGCGTATCAATTGACGGACGTGATATACGCACAATTAAGCTTAAAAGTCTCAGGGACAACATAGGTGTTGTTCAGCAGGATGTATATCTGTTTGCGGGAACGGTATATGAGAATATAGCATACGGTAAACCCGGAGCTACACGGGAAGAAGTAATAAGTGCGGCCAAGAATGCGAACGCACATGAGTTTATCATGTCTCTTCCGAACGGCTATGATACTGACATCGGACAACGTGGTATAAAGCTGTCAGGAGGTCAAAAACAGCGTCTCTCAATAGCACGCGTTTTCCTTAAGAATCCTTCAATACTGATTTTTGATGAAGCTACCTCCGCACTTGATAACGAGAGTGAGCATGTAGTAAAGGAGTCTTTGGAGAAGCTTGCACACGGAAGAACCACACTTGTTATTGCCCACCGCCTAACTACTATACGCAATGCCGAGAGAATTCTGGTTCTCACGGAAGAAGGCATAGCCGAGAGCGGCACACACGAAGAGCTCCTTGCCCTGGGCGGAATATACGAGAAACTGTATAATATGCATGCATAATCAGCATCGAAGGAACAATCGACTTATGAAAATTAAAGAAACTGAACATCGGATAATTAAGCATTTCGCGAAAGAGGCATTTATCTCAATAGCAATATTTATTGTTGCGGTTATTGCTATAGGCCTTATTTACGGAAAGAAATATACAGACAAAATCGATCTTTTTCTTGATGAATCGGCTGTTGCAGAGGATTTTGATTTAAGCTTCGACGAGTCAGGTATCGTTAATGTAATTGACACCGACTTTGAGGAAGGAAATTTGATTGTTGAATTGGAAGGCTTATCCCACGGCACCGTGGTAATGGATATAGTCAGTAAATCCACAGGCGAGATTATGTCTTCCTGCGGTTATCGCGTGGATTATCTTGGTGTAATTCACAACATGAATAACGGAAATTACTCAAAGTGGCAGGCAGCATGTGCAGCAGTAACTTTACTCGTTGCAGTTATCGCTTTCTTCCTGTGGGAAGCATATGTTAAAGCACATCGCAAACTCATGTATTCATATTTATGCATATTTTTTGCCGGCTTCGCAGTATGGGTTACAGCCATGTCCGCCCTTATGCTCAGTACTGTTCTGAGCAGCGATTCCGTATTCCATTTTTATGCAGTAATAAAGGGTTCAGGCATCAGATTTATGTTCATTACTCTTCCGTTCTGTCTGATTTTTGCTGTTTGCCTGATATGCAGCAACATCTCGCTCATTCGTCATGAAGGCTTCGGCATTGTAAACGTTCTGGGAATCGGTCTTTCCGTGGCACTTATTATCGGTGAAGCACTGGCAATTATCGTTTATGCTATGCCGTTCGCGGGCTCTATGACAACGTACAAAATTATCGAATCTTTTCTCAGTGTTTATACAACTGTCTTTGTGATTTTGGAATGTTTCCTTATTGGCTCAATTTTGTGCGGTATTACTGCTGCGGTTCATATGCCGCGCGGAGCAGTTGACTACATCATCATACTCGGCTGTGCCGTGCGTCCGGACGGAACCTTATATCCTCTTATCAAAGGAAGAGTTGACAAGGCTCTCGAATTACGTTCGAGAATTATTGCTTCAGGTCACAAGGCTCCCTTCATGATTCCGTCAGGAGGAAAAGGTCCTGATGAGGGACTTTCCGAAGGTGAAGCCATGGCAAACTATATGCGTGAGCAGGGTGTCCCTGATAACGAAATTCTTACAGAAAATAAGTCAACCGATACCGATGAGAATCTGAAATTTTCTTACGCTATCATATCAAAACACTTGTCGCTTGAAGACGTCACAAGCGCCGATACAAAGGCATTTAACAATGTTAAAGTGGCTTTTGCCACCACAAACTATCACGTTTTCAGAAGCGGTTATCTCTCACGTAAACTCGGTCTGCTCCCTGAAGGTATAGGCAGTAAAACCAAGCTCTATTTCTGGCCGAATGCTTCAGTCCGAGAGCTCATCGGAATGTTGGTTTACATGAAGATTACACTGCTTTTGCTTTTTGCACCGATTGCTCTTTACTTCGTAGCATTGAATATATTTTTGCCGCTTTAATCCGACATCCTTTTGTTTTATTTTCGAAAAGGAAAATATACCAACCGAAAAACTGTTAAAGCTATGCCATATCAGTATCCTTCCTCTGCAAGATATACATTAATTCTAGAATATAAGGAATCAGATATTTCGGAAATCTCTTTGCCTTGTTCATAATATTGTGCTGTTTCTTCCTGAACAATATCAGAGATACCCCAATCAAAATGCAAAACCGTATCAATTGAATGCACACTGTTCAGAAAATCTTCGGCAGCATCAGCACTCACCTCTTTATAGATTACAAAATACATTCGATATGAGAAATTATCTTCCGGAATCAACGAATGATCTTGTGAGTAATTAACCAATTCCATAAGACACTTGTCTTCAACAGGAATAAAACAACTTGTATTACATAATTGCTGAACATCATCATCCAGCAAGTGTGCTATAAATCGAGTACATTCTTCAGGACATTCAGAGGAAGCAGAAATTGCGACCTGGCCGAATGCACGAATAACATGATAAGAACCATCTATTGAAGGATATCCAACATGCGTAAATCTTGTCTTATTCTCTATTTCAAGTTCATTCAACTGCATAGGAGAATATATGCCGATATTCCAGAGAAGATAATCATCCACATTAACAGAAGAAAGCGAATCATATGTAAAATCATTTACATCTTCGACTCCGTAATCGTATGCATACTTAAGAATGGTATTAATACTATCAACATCAATATTCTTCTTATCATAAATCATATATTTAATTGCTTGATCGGCAATATCACAGGATAACTGAGAAACATAAGGTTTTACATTATATTTATCTGACAAAGCAACAACATCGTCAATCGATAATGATACATCACCTGCTACTAAGTCTGAATCAGACATATAGTCTTCAATTTGATATGAAGAGAACAAGCGGTAACAGTGATTCTCATCATCAAACATTAATTGCTTGATATTCTCTGTAATGCCGTCAATCTTATCCTGTAATTCTGTATCCATATACTGACACATGTCAACTGTCATTCCGGACTCATAAAAACTATCATAATCAAAGTAGTCACCATAGAAAATATCCGGTGCATTTCCTTCATTAAAATACTTTATTAATTCTGCATATTGTACAGCAGCGTTACTAACGGAATCCCAACCAAATTTATCTGAATAATCCTCAATGTAAACTCTGTATTCATCTTGAGAACAATTAAATTTATAGACAGCCCAGTTAAGAGAAAGATCCCTGTTGCAGTTAAATCCACCGACAGTAATTTGCTTTTTCTCAGTTTGCGGTTTGGATTTATCATAAGTATAAACTACAATTTGAGCTATTCCGCTGTCATAATTATATATTTGAAGAAATTTCTCATTATTTATTCCAATATATTCCGGTTCTGAATATGTGTATTGAGCAGGCTGAAGATTGACATCGTTCCAATAAGCCAACGGAATGGACTGAGAATTCTCAAAGTCCAAAAGAAACTCCCCTTCCGAATCGAAGACATACGGACCGCTGCATCCCATCAATTCCTTTCCTTCCTGGGTAGGATCATATATTAATCGACTGCTGCAATTGTCAAAATCCAATTCATAATACTTCCAGTACCAACTTGAATCAGGCAGTAAATAGTAATGATTATCGACCTGATAGAATGTTCTGTGTCCGTTATAAAACTGCCAATCGTCATTAGTAATGGTTGATATTAACTCATTGTTCTTTGAATATTTATCAATCTGTCCTATCGACATAAGTACATATCCATCATCACAACTCATGACTCCGCATAAATCTCTGTCATGTTGTTCATTCATTATCAAATTGCCTGTATTTATATCAATCGCTTCAACTTCCTTGGAAAAGGTTACATACAGAAATTGATTATCTACTATAGTTGAACTCACATATGGATTTATATTATTATTGATTGCTAATTCACTGACTACATCACCGTTATCACTCATTTTAACTAAATAATTCTGACAACCATCCGAGTCAATATTGAATTCTTGAACCAACAAATAATAATAATCATTATAAAAAATCGCATTATGAGCCACTAATGCTTTATCGGGCTTGTATAAATCGATGGTTTGAGAAGTATATGTATACTCCGGATTATTCTCATCTTGTACATTAGTATCCTTCGATTGGCATCCACACAAAGTCAAACATACTATAATCAAAGAAAGAACAACCAAATTTCTGATTTTATAGACCATATGACACCAGCTCTCCTGTCACTGCATTCAAATATATTGTTGAAGATTTTAAATGATCACCGTCAACAACTATATATATAGCCCACATTGGAACAAAAATTACATTAAAATTCCAATCTCCTATTTCAGTACTGTTCTCCGAGAACGGAAGATATATTAGTTCCGCACCGTAAACACAGCAATAATGTGAATCGGCGCTCAGTGCTTCATACAAAGCACCATGCAAAGAATTACAGATACAATCTTCAAGCGGCATTACCTTAAGATTATCCTGACGAGTTCCCGTCACATTGTAATTATAGTAAATTACATCTGCTACACACCTTGAATCATCTGAATAGAAGTTCCTTAAATAATCATCATCTACTCCCCAAATACTTCCGTAATAATCCCCATATTTTTCTTTAGTTGATACCAATCTGTTTTCTTCAGGAACTCCTATCGGCAGTCCGTCAAGCTCCGTTCTCAGTGTATACCGTGTAATATCTCCTTCTATTACAGAATCATAATTCTTACTTTCTGTATAGAGATAACTTGTATCCGGATCATGATTCTCTTCAATAATTCTGTCTAACGGATACTTATAGGATGTAACATATGGGAAAATATCATAATTCTCATCTAATAATTCGCTTAAATCCCGCAGTTCGGTTACATCGTTTATATTATCAATACGATATGACAATAATGCATCATTTATCATTGTACGCTTCTCTTTTTCCATAGAACACCATCTGCATGCTTTTGGCATACTATCAATTATTTCCATCCATAAGGTGTCTTCAATGGGCATATAATGAACTGCAACATCGCTCGATCTTTCTGCGGAATAAACAGAAACAGTATCTACACCATAATCAACATATTGTAAGTCATAATCTACAATATACCCTTCATTACCTTTTTGTTCTGTATCATCATAATGAGCAGAGATATGTTTTGTAACTGAATCAATCTTAAATTCACATTCAGCCAAATCATATTGCGGAACGTTTACTTCGAACGGTTCTGATGTTTCAACAGTATTATCACTTATCGTTTCTTCAGAAGAAAATGTTTGAATCGGAATCCCCGAAGCAAGTACTCGCTCACTGTTACTCGATTCCGCAGATTTTTTATCAAAACCGGCGCAGGAAGACAATATCCCTGCGCCATAAAAAATGAGAGTAATTAAAACAAGTATTTTCTTTGTGCGAAAATCAGTAATCATAACTCCACTTCATACCTACTGTGCAACTTCCTGAACTTCTTTTCTCTACAGAAAAATGCATCTGCGTTAATCCTGACAAAGTATAATATCTTGTCGAACTTCCTC
>JAKSRF010000078.1 GCA_024403755.1 Clostridia bacterium | reverse complement strand
ACACTTTTGCTGTTTTTGGCTTTCTGAGTGTATGTAAATGACGATTTGGAGGCTCCTTACATACACTTTTGTCGTTTTTGGCATTTTGAGTGTATGTAAATGACGATTTGGAGGCTCTTTACATACACTTTTGCTGTTTTTGGCTTTCCGAGTGTATGTAAATGGCGATTTGAAGGTGCTTTACATACACTTTTGCTGTTTTGAGACAGCCACAGCTTATAATTACAAAATCAATTTACAGATCTTTATCAGCCCATTGAAAAAGACTCAAACAAATCACAAAGACCGTCATTTGTTAATGTAGCTACAATGCTGATGCCCTCTGCTTCCATAGAATACTTCTTTCCGTCTGCAGTATCCTCAACAGTATAGTCACCGAAGCCCTGTGTCTTGAACTCATCAAAAGACTTTACAAGGAATTCGTCAGCATTGGTTGCATCATCAAAAAGAACTACTACAGCAATCTGCATACCGCCTGAAGCAGAATTATCAGACTCATCTTCTGTATTAACCGAGATAGACATACTGCTGTCACCCATTGCGATAAAGCCCTCAACAAAATGCTCTGCAAGCGCAGCATCTACTGCTTCATTATCTGTCTTCATAACCATGAAGCCCTTGTCGATATAGTTCTGAGCAGCCTCTTTTACCTTGTCATTCTCAAAGTCTTCAGCTGTATTGCCTTCCATATCAATAGATAAATCAGTTTCCTCAACTGTTACCTCTTCACTTATTGTTTCTTCAACAGAAGTCTCTTCTGCTACCTCTTCAGCAGTCTCTTCTGTTGTTTCCTCTGTTGTTGTCTCTTCTGTTGTTGTCTCCTCAACAGTCTCTTCTACAGTTGTTTCCTTCTCTGTTTCCTTTGTCTCAGAGCTGCAACCGGTAAACATACAACATGTCATAGCTAAAGCTACACTTACTGTAAGTGCAATTTTCTTAATAATTGAATTCTTCATTATAAAAATTCTCCCTTTTTCTGTTTTTTCGAAATCTCATTGATTTCAGCAAACAAATTAGCAGTATCGGAAAACAAAATCAATGGACTTTATTACTTCTTAAACTTTATTTGTTCAAGTTAACAAAAAACCAATTTTCAAATCTTGAAAATTGGTTTTTTTGACGTTGTCAGATATTTTGTTTGCCTCTTTTTCGAAAAGGAGACACAAGGAACACTAAATATTACCTGTCATTATCGAGATAATATTTCTCAATCTCAGGAAGACAAGTATCAAAATACATTTTAAGCGAAGGGTCGAATTGTGAACCAAAGCCTTCCTGCATTATGGAATTTGCTTTCTCAAATGACATAGGCTCCTTATAGCAACGTTTACTTACAAGCGCATCATACACATCGGCAACAGCCATGATTCTGGCTTCAAGAGGAATATTATCACCGGAAAGCTTCTCCGGATATCCTCTTCCGTCCCATCTCTCATGATGATAGCAGGCGATATTACGCGAAATATTAAGAACATCCTTGTTCTCAATACCTTCCAGTACAGTAACAACCATCTGTGCACCCTTGGCAGCATGTGTCTTCATTATCTCATACTCTTCATCGGTAAGTTTTCCCGGCTTACGAAGAATCTGATCATCAACCATAAGTTTCCCCAAATCATGAAGCGGCGCAGTAGTAGGTATATGCTTAAATACCAGCTGATGTTCAGGAAGCATATCTGTCTTGGACATTTCCTTAGCAAGAAGGCTTACTACATAGCTCGTGCGCTTAACATGACCTCCGGTACTACCGTCTCTTCCTTCAATAATATCAGACATAGAAAGTAAAACTTTATTTTGAAGTTCGATAATATGAGCCGTTTTCTGATTAACAAGCTTCGAAAGTTCCGACTGATAATTCTGCATAAAGTTAACCATTTCTTTATGAGCTGTTGCATCCTGAAGCCAAAGGACCTTACCGACAAAGCGGTTATCCTTTTTGATTTCCTTGATTTCAACTTCATATACTCTGCCGTTAAAGAAATACTCCTTAGAATCACCTTTAAGAAGTGATTTTATCGGTTCAAATTCCTCTGCTGCCAACTCTTCATTATAGGAAAGCTTAGCCAATCCCGGAAACATTTCCAAAGCCAGAGGATTACAGTTCTGATAGAGATCATCGAAGCTGACCGTGATAATGGCTGAATTGGTTTTCTCATAGGCTATCTCACGTACGTCATCGCTGAAGTCGTAGAAATTGCTGAGATATATGAGTGACATAATTATAGTAATGGAAATTGCACATGCAAAAGGCATAATATTATATTTCATCGTAATAATCTTCTCCAACAAGAAGGCAATTGCAGGAAGAAGTAAAGCCCATACCAGAACCTGGGTAAGAATAATACGTCTCTTTGTAAGCTTGTGATGTGCCATTACTGCAAGCACTGTAAGAAGCATCAAGACCGCATAACCGAAGAACTGTATTCTGTAAATATAAATAAATATACCCGATGTCTCTACCAGCTTAGGAAGACCGTCGGAAATTGTAAATTCTATGGTTTTATATACAAGACCGTTCTTATCATATGTAAACATAATAACGCCGAGTCCGATTTGAAACAGAACCATGATAACTCTGACGACCTTGGGAATCTTCAAATTGCATAAACTAACAGTAAAAACGAACAACGTATAATACAAGAAACATCCGCCCAAGAAAATCAGTTTTTGAGCGGTTATAAGCTGTCCCTGATCTATTGCGGTTATTCTGAGCCAATAACCTATAAGCATAATCGTCTCAGCAAGAAAACACTTTGATATGGATTGTTGGTTTGAATTCAGTTTCTGAGTAAGCATTGCGCAAAAACTGGCTCCGGATATCAACAGGCAGATTCCGTAAGCCCATGTAAAAAAAGTCAACATATTCATAAATCCCCACTAATTATTGTAAATTATATTTACAGTATGCCTCATGTCATATGACAAAAGCAAGTATATTCGCTTTACTTAATATCTTCATTATCACATTTCAATAATTCTTTTTTGCGAACACCAAAAGCTTTGGCACTTCTCGGCCATGTTCTGTTAGCGATAAACATATACATTCTCCTTGAGAATCTTGTCGGTTCAACGTATATATCCTCGAACTTATCACCATGTTCTACCGCTTTAGCCATCTGCTTTAATGCGACAATCGTACTCTTTATCGGACCGTTTTCCGAGATTCCGTTATGAACCAGCATACCAATCATCTCGCCTGCACCTACGGCAACTCCGCCGCTGTAATCAAACCCTGTCTTCTCAGCCCAATTCTTGGCAATCGCCAAAGCATTACAGCTCTGCCTGCTCTCATAAAAGCCCTGATTGACTATAGCATATACCTTTTTGTTACTTGCACTGTTTTGAATATACAAATGTTCCATAAGTCTTACTGCTACAGAAGGAACGCCGTCAACAAAGAGCGGCATGGCAACGACCAGTTTATCCGCACCGTCAACGACTGATGTCAATTCATCAAATCGTCTGAGATATTCACCGATATTAACAATCACAGCTTCCCCGTTCATGTTTCTATTAAGCGTATCAAGGAATATTCTGCTGTTGGAATCACCTGCTTTAAGGCTGCAATTTATCAACAACGTTTTGTTTCCGTTTGTCTTGTTTATCTTCTCTTTTCTTACAAGCGGAGAACCTTTTATTACATTGAAATCCACATTCTTCAGCTCTGCACCGAAGTTGACGCATACTGCCTTTACATATTTTCGGGCAGCTTCTTCATCCTCAGCTGTTATTCCGTCACCGTAAAAGTGACAATTTAATTCAAAAACATGATTATATCTCTTAACATGGTGCATCTCGTCATTACGTATTTCAAAATACGGCAACACCCAGTTTATACTTTTATCGAGCACATTTTTTACAAAGCTGCTGCATCCTCCGAAAGTCAGCCTGCTTATTATATCGATTTTCTCTGCTTGTGAATAAAGTCTTCCGATACGCTCGTAACCGTCTTTTATTACGCATTGACCAGGTGTCTTAACCCAACATCCGAAGCAACCTACACACGGTTTAATATTTCCGTTGTTACATATAACATTCCAACCGCTGTATTTATCCTTAATGCTTTCCCATTCCTCAGCACTCAAATCATGAATAACTAAATTCATTTATTATTCCTCCCCAAAAAAGCAAAGCAGATGATTTCCGTTAATTTACTGTTTATCTGATGTCGGCGGTGTCCAAGGCTTTGGATTTAACAAAGTCGTTCTTCCTATGTCCGGTAAAACATCGTATATTGAGCATCCCATTTTACTCTCAAACATTTCTTTTATTGCAAAAGTTGCATCCCAGCCCTTGATATAATCCTCCATAATTCCGTAACGTCGGGTAACATCAACAAATCTCTTCTCCAAGATTACAAATCCGTAGTCTGTCGCCAAAGCATCACACATTTGAATAAGCTTATCATATAGGTCCGCTTCTTCGAGACTTAATATGTATTTTTTAATTTCTGTTTCTTCGTGTGTTTGCGGAGAGTAATTGAATTCGTCCTTCATACCTATATAGGAATGAGTCATACAGATTCGTGCTGCTTCATCCCAGCCGTTCTTCATACAAAATAAATAACCCTCATATACATGTTTGGGAATATTAACCACACCTACTCTTCTTCCGATGTCGTGTAAAAGACCGACAATATGAGCCTTATTCTCATCCAACTCCGGAATCAAATGTGCTATGTTGTAAGCAGCAAGTCCGACATTCTCGGAATGCTTCACCCACGGTCCCGGATTCATTTCACCTGCTATTAATAATTCTTTTCTTGCTTCTTCTAAAGTAGGCAGCATATAGCTCTCCTCCGTTTACTCAATCCCAAACTCAAACCTCTGCTTTGACTTCATTTGCTGTTTCTGTCTGTTTTGACAAAAGCTTACTACTTCTATACTTACGTCCAATAACAATCACAACCGTTATTCCGACTATTTCCATTATAAGCGAGATTATTGTTGCCTCAACACCGAAATCCTTGTTATAAGCGAAAGAGTCTCTTGCCGCCGTAAGTTTAAACATTGAAAAAGGCGAGATATTTCCGCTGTTAGGCAATCCGAAAATAATATTTTGAGTGAAGTTCCATGCCGCATGAATTGCGGATGCACACCAGAAGCTATCAAAGTAATATATAAAAAGTGATATAAATGTACCGATAAGTGCAATATTAACAATTCCGATTACTGAGACACCTGGATTCATAAGATGCAGACAACTGAAAATAACCGAGTTGGCAATAACAGCAACGATAGGATTCTTATATCTGTTTTTAATCTTTTGGTAAAGATAAACTCTGCATATAACTTCCTCAGAAGATGACTGAATAAGAATGCATACGGCCAGAATAACAAGCCATACCGGCTTAAAAGAATCATACTCAAAACTGACATCACCGTTAAGCCAAGCTGTAAGAATACATAGTGCATTCATCACAAATCCGACTATACATCCGACAATAAACATCGGAATGGTGTTACCACTCTTCTTAGGTTTAAGTTCACCATACATGAAACGATTCTTTTTAAACAGGAACCATAGAAGGCATATAGCCCAACAACCGATTGTTGAGAAGTAATCAAGAGCTATACTGAGTTCAGGCGTCTCACTGATTACTCCGATTTTGGTAAGATATGTTATCGGCAACAGCAAAATCACACCGATTAGCTGACCTCCGAACACGAGTAATAGTACAGTAAGCGTATAAAAAATAATATTATCAAAAATACTCGGTTTTGATTTCTCTTCTTTCATTTCAATATTCCCCTATCTCGATAACACAAACTAAAAATATCGCATGTATTATACACAAAAACCTTCTGAAATATCAGTTTTATTTTACCTGCCACTTAACCTCCTTCGTTTTGCCGTTCTCATGTCCGTATACCCAAAGTGTCCTGTCAACTGCTTTATGTGCATATTTATCATATATCGGAATTTTCCCTTTCGAAATGAAATGCATCAAAGCAATTATATATACTGTACCGAAATTATTCTGAGAATTAACGGTCAACGGATTTGATAACAAATCGTCATTTTTTATAAATTTTCGTCAAAAAGGCTCTCTTTTTCGGCAAAAGCAAGCTTCAGACTAACAACAAAAATGCCGCTGTTTATGGTATAAATAATATGTTTTGAATAAATATATTTTAATAAACGAAAGCGGGGACAAAAAAATGGCAAGATTTACTTTACCAAGAGATGTTTACCATGGTCAAGGTGCACTTGAAGCACTCAAGACCTTTGAGGGAAAAAAGGCAATTATCTGTGTCGGCGGCAGCTCAATGAAGAAATTCGGTTTCCTCGACAAAGCAGCAGCTTATCTTAAAGAAGCAGGTATGGAAGTAGATTTCATCGAAGGAATCGAACCTGATCCATCAGTTGAAACAGTAATGAAGGGTGCTCAGAAAATGCTTGAGTTCCAGCCTGACTGGATTATTGCTATGGGCGGAGGTTCACCTATCGATGCAGCTAAAGCTATGTGGATTAAGTACGAATATCCCGAAACAACTTTCGAGGATATGTGTAAGGTTTTCGGTCTTCCAAAGCTTCGTACTAAGGCTCACTTCTGTGCAGTATCTTCTACATCCGGTACAGCTACTGAGGTAACTGCTTTCTCAATCATTACCGACTACAATAAGGGTATCAAGTATCCTATCGCTGACTTTGAGATTACACCTGATGTTGCTATCGTTGATCCTGAACTTGCAAAGACAATGCCTAAGAAGCTTGTTGCTCACACAGGTATGGATGCTATGACACACGCAGTTGAGGCTTATGTATCAACAGCAAATTGCGACTACACAGATCCTCTTGCTATTCATGCTATAGAGATGATTATGAAGGACCTCGTTCCTTCTTATAATGAAGATATGTCAGCTCGCGAGAGAATGCATAATGCACAGTGTCTCGCAGGTATGGCTTTCTCAAATGCACTTCTCGGAATTGTACATTCTATGGCTCACAAAACCGGTGCTGCTTTTGCTGACTATGGTGCACATATTATTCACGGTGCCGCAAACGCCATGTACCTTCCTAAGGTAATTGCTTTTAACGCAAAGGATGAGACAGCTAAGAAGCGCTACGGCGTTATCGTAGATTACATGGGTATTGCCGATAAGTCTGCTTCAGATGATGAGAAGGTAAAAGCACTTATTGCTTATCTCCGTAAGATGAACGACGATTTGAATATCCCACACTGCATCAAGAATTACGGAGCTGACAGCTTCCCGACAGAGAATGGTTTTGTACCTGAAGAAGTCTTCCTTGAGAGACTCCCTTCTATCGCTGCAAACGCTCTTCTCGATGCTTGCACAGGTTCTAACCCGCGTCAGCCTTCTCAGGAAGAAATGGAAAAACTCTTCAAGTGTTGTTACTATGATACTGAGGTAGATTTCTGATTCTGTTAAAGATTCTGTTGAACATAGTAAAATAAATATGGAGTTGTCTCAAAGTGACATTGTCACGGAAAGACAACTCCTTTTTGTTATAAAACACTTCACTGAATAATCTCTGCTGATTTACTCAAACAAGCTCTTTTTCCATATATCCGCAGGTGAATGGAAAGAAATCAAATTTCTCACTCCCTGTATGCACAAAACCAAAGCTTTCATACCAATCCCTGAGACGCTTATTCTCTTCTACGATGCTAATCTTTATCTTAGTACGTCCTGTTACTTTTACTTTGGCAATACTATCTTCAAAAAGACTTCTCCCGATATTTCTGTGACGATATTCAGGCAGAACCGCCAAATTATTTATTTCCGCTTCATTCTCATTTAATAATGCTATCGAATAATATCCGACAATTCTGTCACCAATCATATAAACATACATCGGTCTCTTTTCCTTACAAAAATGATACCAAAGCCTGCCTTCATCCGTAGCAAACGCAGTAAATCTCGGAGCATTTTCCTCGGTAAATCCAAATTCATCAGCAACCGTTTTAAAGGCATTTCTGATTACATATACACACTCCGGAATCTCCTCCAGTGACATGTGTCTTATAATTTCTTGTTTGTCATCAGCTTGATCTGACAGATTAATCCAATAACGCTGCTGTGGTACACCGTCTACCACCGGTTCATTCTCAAGCACACCTCCGTTGTTTATGATGGTTTTGGCAGAACCGATATTATCCTTATCACATACCATTAAGACCTTATATATACCCAGTTTTTTGCATTCCTCCAACGCAAGCGCTATCATCTTTGTAGCAATACCTTTTCTTCTCATTGACGGTCTGACTCCATCCCCGATATGACCTCCGTCAAGGAGCAATGCTTCGTTCAAATAATGTCTGATATTTACAGCTCCTACTACCATGTCATTATCTTCATCCAAGCAAAAGAAGGTGGAATCTGTTACAAAGTTTTCCGACAGAAAATTCTTGTTTTCCAAATTCTTGCAATAATACTCAAAATCATGATAGTCGATACGCCTAATTGCGTAAGGGATTATCTCTTCTCCGGTTGCATACCATTCATCCAGCATATCTGAAATCTGTTCTTGATATTCAGTCGAAGCCTTAATCAATCTTAATTTCATAACCCGTATTCTCCTTAATTCACGCTTCCTACCATTTACAAGCTTACCGAGGCTCAAGTTTTTTGATATAGTAAGCTAACTCATCATCCCGCTTATACTCTGTGTAGCCGAGTTTCTGATAGAATCGATTCGTCCTTACATTCCACAGTTGTATAATACTTGTATTTCATTTTCTCTTACCGCCTCTTCAGAGTGTATTCTTTTTCTATCTGCACTTATACATGACAAGTTCCGGTTCGGAATGTAAATCGCATCGTAGTCTTAAGATTTTATTTGTTGTAACATGTATTTTGCATACTTCATCAAATTTTCCG
>JAKSRF010000077.1 GCA_024403755.1 Clostridia bacterium | reverse complement strand
CTAAGAATTCAGCAATCAATAAAAAACTTAGCTTAATACATTGCAACGTACTGTAAGAATAGCTTCTGTCTTTGAAGCATTTGTTGCTACTATAAGGTAAGAACCTGCAGGTACATTGTTAACTCCGTCGCCATAATTGAACTCAACAATATTACCTTCGATATACATCTTAGGACTTGCATTACCTGAAGCTACCAATGCGTATCCGGCAGAAACGTTGTAAATCTCATAATAAACTGACTCACTGTTATTATCATCTACTGTATATGCAAAAACTATTTGAGGAGTCTGAATATAATCTACAGTATTTGAATATAAGTCAAAACCCATACCATTTATATCATCAAACCAACCGAAGATTTCTGCATCCTCAAGAACATAACCGAGTCTGTAAATCTCAGAATCCTCAAGATGATCCAAAGAAGCAGCAGGGAAAATGCTGTCATACTGACTCTTAATGAGAGCAAGACCCGGACCTACATTTGAAGGTACGCTTGCTAATGAAGGAATATTACGTCCGAGTGTGCTGGTTCCCTTTACAATTCCGTACTCAGAGCAGATTGAATCAAATTCTGCTGAATTAGCAAAACCGTCAAACAACTGTTCCAAAGTCCAATAACTTGATAAATAATTATCAGCCCAAGCGTTAAGTCCAGGTTCGTCAGGATTTCTTCCGAGGATAGCCTGATAGAGTGTTGTAACAAAATCAGTGATGGTCTCGCAGTTGTCCATATATTCAGCACTGAAAACGAAGTTTGTAGCAACAGCTGAACCGTTAACTGCGCCTGCTGCGAGCTGCTGTACATAACCAGCCTGGCTGCCCATATCACCGTGTCTTCCGAGGCAGATTCTGTAAAGACGATCTACGAATCCGTTAATATCGGCATTACGCTGCATACCAACACCCGGAATATAATAACCTGAATAGATACCGTAAGAACTGCAAAGATCGAAGAATTCTGTTGAGTTTGCAAAACCAAAGAAAATATCCTCTCTGTTTGCACCTGCGTCAAGCTGCTGAACCCAATAAGCTTTACCGTCTTTGTCGGAAGCACGACCGAGAAGCATGTTGTACATTTTCTCAACATATGTTGCATTGTCGAAGCCGGCATTTTGGAACTCAGGGCTGTAAACAAATCCGAATGCAACAGATACACCGCAAGCATCACCGTTGCGAAGCTGGTCGCACCAACCCTTAAGGCTCTCATCGTCAGGTTCTCTTCCGAGCGCTATGTCATAGCATCTTGCAACAAATCCTTCAACACCCTCATTTGAATAAGCTGAAGAAGGGATTGAGAAGAGAGAGAAAACCATTACAAAAGTTAATAAAGTAGTGATAATTTTCTTCATTTCTTTCTTCCTTTCAAATAAAAAATATCCCCTTTATTATAACTTGATGTATTACAAAATTAAATACCTATTTTCGGACAGAATAAGGTAAAATGTGTTTGTGTATTAACTTGTCGGAGGGATAAAATGAATAACAAAATAACAATAAAGAACGGGGACAGAATTGATTTCAAAAACAACGTAGATTTTTGTGTGGGAACGGGCAGAATGGGCCTGGCACTTCAGAAGGAATATCAGGAGCAATTGGCATTTGTTCAGAAATATATCGGGTTTAAGCACATAAGAGGTCACGGTCTTTTTACCGATGATATGGCAATTTATCATCAGTACAAGGATGAGGAGGGTAATGTGTATGATGAGTACAATTATACTTACCTCGACATGGTTATGGACTCTTACATAGAGAAAGGATTAAGACCGTTTCTGGAATTGGGTTTTATGCCGAAGAAAATGGCTTCCGGAGACCAGACGATTTTTTATTGGAAGGGCAATGTTACGCCTCCTTCTGAATATTCAAGATGGAATAAAATGGTTCAGAATCTTTTGCGTCATCTTATTGAAAGATATGGCGCAGATGATGTAGTTACCTGGCCGATAGAAGTATGGAATGAGCCTAATCTTCCGGGTTTTTGGAAGGGCGCTGATATGGAGGAATACTTCAAGCTTTTTAAGGAGACATTCTATGCGATTAAAGAGGTAAATCCTGCGTTCCGTGTGGGAGGTCCTGCTATTTGCGGTGTCGATGATGAACGTTGGATGCAGTGTTTTATGGAATTTATTGATCGGGAGAATATACCGCTTGATTTTGTTACCCGTCATCATTATACAACGGATAATCCTGAATTTATCGGACACTACGGTTATCCTGCACTTAGAGACGGTGATGCAGAGTTTGCGGTATTGGAAAAGAGTCGCGAGATTATTGACAGTTTCCCTAAGTACAAGGGATTAGAGATGCATATAACCGAATTCAATACTTCATATATAGGGAATGCCCCGGTTCACGATACCAATCAGAATGCGGCATTTGTTGCAAGACTTCTCTCGAGAATGGGCGAAGTTAATGAATCATATTCTTATTGGACTTTCGGTGATATCTTTGAAGAAGGAGGAGTTCCTTTTACTCCGTTCCACGGCGGATTCGGTATGGTTGCTGACGGAATTATTCCTAAGCCGACGTTCTGGACCTTTAAGTTTTTTAAAGACCTGAAGGATGCACAGGATTGTGGCGGCGAATGTGTCTATAAGGACCATAACGGTGTAATCGTCAGAACTGAGAAGGGCTATAGGGGAATTCTTTGGAATGACAATCGTGTCAGAACCAACGAAGAAATGAATTTTGAGATAGAACTTCCTTCAAATGCAGGTGAGTATTTTCTTTGCCGTGAACTGGTAGATGAAGAGGTTTGTAATCCGCTTAAGATTTGGCACGATATGGGTGAACCTTCAAGTCTCAGTGCTTCCCAGAAGGAAATATTAAGAGCAGGTGCCTATCCGCTTGTATCTTCGGATACGGTTAAGGCTTCCGACACGATAAGACTTTCCTTTAAGCTTAAGGAGCATGCCGTACTTAAGTTTGAACTTGTCGAGCGTTCTCTGAAGAGTGACCGCGGATACGATTACAATCGCGTGATGCAGTATTAATTTTTACTTCCCGAAAAGGCAGTTATCCGACAATAAACGAATGAAATGAGGTTAATACGTGAATACTGATATTATCGAATTTAGTTTACCGGCTTCAGAATGGAATGAAGCGTTTCCGATCGGAAACGGAAAAATCGGAGGGATGGTATTCGGAGGCGTTTGCACGGAACGAATTCAGTTGAACGAGGACAGCGTTTGGTTCGGCGGACCGCAGGATCGTAATAATCCTTCCGCTTTGGCAAAATTGCCGGAAATCAGAAAACTCATTTTCGAAGGGAAAATAAAAGAGGCTCAGGAATTAAGTGCTTTTGCCTTGTCCGGAACACCGGAGGAGGAGCGCCATTACGAACCTCTGGGCGATTTGTATTTGGAGTTTGCCGGAGCCTCATTTGATTTTAAGGATTATTCCAGAAAACTTGATTTGTCTAAGGCTCTCGTTACTGAGAAATTCAATGTTGACGGTGTTAATTATGTAAGAAGAGTATTCACGAGTTATCCGTCTAATATGATGGTGATAAATGTTGCTTCGGATAAGCAGAATAAACTTAATTTTCATGCTCAGCTTACAAAGGGTAATACACCCTGGAGTATGGCCCCGTACGAAACGCAGATGGTAAGACGCCCTTCTTATAACGCTTATGCGGATGCAATTTATATAAAAGATAACGATATGCAGATTCTTGAAGCTGTATCCGGCGGAAAAGGCGGCGTAAGCATGGCTTGCGGAATTCGCATTTTTAATACAGACGGAATACTTGAGAGAATCGGAAACACTTTATATGTTAAGGATGCGTCCGATGTTACGATTATTCTTACTGCAGCGACGACATATCGTGTTGCGAATCCTACTGCAGATATAGTTGAACGTTTGCAAAGAGTCGACAGTATAAACGTTTGGGATAAGCTCTACGAGGAGCACATAAAGGATTACAAGGAGCTTTATGACAGAGTTGTACTTGATATTGAAGGTGCAGAAGAGGAAGTCAGATTTTTTAATTTCGGAAGGTATCTTTTAATAGCAAGCAGTCGCCCCGGTTCGCTTCCGTCAAATTTGCAGGGAATTTGGAATGATTCTTATTGTCCTATGTGGGGCAGTAAATTTACTATCAACATTAATACAGAGATGAACTATTGGCCTTCGGAGGTGTGTAATCTTGCCGAATGCCATGAACCTCTTATAGAGCATTTGGAGAGAATGAAGGAGAACGGACGAAGGACTGCAAAGGTTATGTACGGTTGTCGTGGCTTCATGGCACATCACAATACTGATATATGGGGAGATACTGCACCGCAGGATGTATGCCTGAGTTCAACCTACTGGGTGATGGGTGCGGCATGGCTTTCTCTTCACATATGGGAACATTATCTTTTTACTCAGGACCGTGATTTTTTGAATGAACATTATTCTACGATGCGCGAAGCGTCTGAATTTATTCTGGACTTTTTGGTTGAAGATAATGAAAGCGGTTATCTTGTGACATGTCCGACACTGTCACCTGAGAATGAGTACATTTTACCTTCGGGTGAACACGGATTTTTGTGCAAAGGTGCTGCAATGGATAATGAGATTATTACCGAACTTTTTGATGCCTGTATCTCAGCTGAGAATATCCTTGAGATTAATGAAATCGGTGATGAATTAAAGAAAGCACTGACTCGAATTGCTCCGATCAGAATCGGAAAGCACGGTCAGATTATGGAATGGAATGAGGATTATGACGAAGCAGAACCCGGTCATCGTCATATATCACAGTTATTTGCTTTATATCCGGGAACCGGAATAAGTGAGGATAATAATCCTGAACTTGCCGAGGCTGCACGCAGAACTATTGAGAGAAGACTGTCGTACGGCGGTGCACATTCCGGTTGGAGTCGTGCGTGGATTATTAATATGTATGCACGTCTGGGCGAAGGAAACTTGGCTTTGGATAATATAAAAACATTGATATCTAAGCAGACTCTTCCTAATCTTTTTGATAATCATCCGCCTTTTCAGATAGACGGGAACTTCGGAGTTACTGCCGGTATTGCGGAGATGCTGGTTCAAAGTAATGCTGACGGAAGCTTTAAGCTTTTGCCGGCACTTCCGTCTGCTTGGAAAAACGGAACAGTGAAGGGCCTTAAAATAAGGGGCGGCAAGACAATCAATTTATTAAAGTGGAACGACGGTAAAGTAACGGAAGCAGTGATAGAATGAATATAATTTGCATAACAAAAGGGCCGGAAAACATGATTTGTTACGTATCTGACTTGGGGCAACGTATAGCTTTATTTGATATATAAGGAGAGTTACTATGAAACCGACAGACATTGTTTATTTGTTTTTGATTCTGTTGTTAATTTGGGGATGTAAGATCAAATTTCGACCGAGGGAATTCCATGAGGATTATCTCAGTCTTGATTCGATGAAATCTTTACGAGGTTTGGCGGCAATAGGTGTAATTTTGCATCATATATCTCAGGAACAAATTTTTCAGAAAAATGGTGAGCTGTCCGTTTTTTTGAATGCCGGTGCTTTTTTTGTGGCATTGTTTTTCTTTTGTTCCGGTTACGGTTTGATTGTAAGTCTCAATAAAAAGAGCAATTATTTTGAAGGCTTCTTTAAAAAACGTATAGTAAAAGGTATATTGATTGCATTCTATGTTGATATAGTCATTTACGGAATAGTGTATCTGATTGACGGTGTTAAGTTTAAGGTTCCGCAGTTTCTTTTTAATCTCAGCGGATTAACAATGATGAATGTTTATGCGTGGTTTCCGATTACTCTTGCATTTCTCTATGTTGCTTTCTATCTGATTTTCAAAAATGTGAAAAATCATAAAGCGGGATATGCATTAATGTTTTTGTTTATTGCTGTGCTTGCGGCAATATTCTGTGTAACAGGTCACTTTGCATGGTGGTCCGGCAGTAAGAACTGGTGGTTTTACGGAATGCCTTCAGCGCCTTGGTGGAAGCAGGAAAAGGTTTTCTGGTTTCATGGTGAATGGTGGGTTAATTCGGCTCCGGCATTTTTGGTAGGAATTATTTACGGTGACAATAAAGACAAAATAACTGCATGGTTTAAGAAGCTTTATCCGGTTAAGTTGATCCTGCTCATAGCTGTAAATTACGGCTTAAGTGTTTTGTCAGCGTACGGACAGTCTAAGTTCGGATACTGGACAGAGTACTCGGGAATGGGTCCCGGAATTAAAGAGAAGGCTCTGACATATCTGTGTCAGTTTCCGCAACTGGCTGTTTTTCCATTGTTGATTATTGTGATAATGATGAAGATTAAGATATCTAACCCGATTACCAACTTCTACGGAAAGTATTCTTTGAACACTTATCTTATGAATCTTCTGGCAATCGAGCATCTCAGATTGTTGCAGTCGAATACAACTTCATTTGTTAAGGCCGGTCAATGGAATACGCTCATTTATGCTATTGCGGTTATTTTGGCAAGTACTTTGTTGGGCGTAATCGAATATCATATTGTGGATTTCATAAAGAAAAAAGCATTTGCTGACAAGAAAGCAAAGAAAGAGGTTTGATATGGATAATTTTCGAGTTAATATTTGGAGTGATGATGAGTATACATATCCTGCAGCTTATGGTTTTGTTCCTAATTTGAGGGTATATATGCATGATGATAATGCGCAGCGGCCGGCAATGGTAGTGGTTCCGGGAGGCGGATATTGTATGGTAGTTCATACCGAGGGCGAGATTGTAGCAGAAGAGTTCTTTAAAAGAGGAATGAATGTGTTTGTGCTTACATATACAACGGATATCACTACTTCCGCGCCGCTTAAAATGCAGCCTTCTTCCGATTTGTCACGTGCAATCAGACATATACGCAGCAATTATAAGAAGTACAATATCATCCCTGAGAAGTTGACTGTTTGCGGTTTCTCTGCCGGCGCACATGTCTGCGGAACATTGGCAGTTCATTATGAAGATATCGTCGATGTAAAATATGATGTATCCAATCGTCCTGATGCCGTTATTTTGTGCTATCCGGTAATTACTACAGGCCCGCTTACACATGAATATTCGGTAATCTCGTTGTTGGGTCGAGATGCTTCCGAGGAAGAACTTCTTTATTTTTCTCTCGAAAAGCAGGTGTCAGACAAAACACCTCCGGTTTTCCTTTGGCAGACAGTGGAAGATGATTTGGTACCTGTAGAGAACAGTATGATGATGGCACAAGCTCTCAAAGAAAAGGGTATTCCTTATGCCTATTACGCATTCCCACACGGTCGACACGGTTTATCTGCAGCAAATGATAGAATGCGCAAGGGTGATTTCGGCGAGCCGTATACTTTTGAACAGTTGAACTATGCAATAGAAAATGTAAAGAACGGTACGGCTTATAATCTCTCGGATGATCGTCGACGAGAGCTTTTGAAGCAGTTCGGCGATGTACCGTCAGAAGAGAAGAATGATGACAATAACAGTGCCGATAATGCTCCGATGATAAATGAGGATGTGGCATTATGGCCGGTTTTAGCAGAATATTGGTTAAGAAGTCTCGGAATTATCTGATTAAAATGTCTTAACTTGTTAATAGTACATCTTATATTTTTGTTTTTTTACTGATATAATCGTTTTTGTTGAATTTTCGGAAAAGATTATATTGGTGCGAGGAGAGATTTTATGAAGCATTTGAAAAAAGTTTTGGCGCTCACACTTTGCGCAAGCGTTGTAATGTGTTCAGCGTGCAGTATTGATGAATTAAAAGATAAACTCAGCGGAAAAGGATGGAAAAAGGAAGCAGCAGAGGTTATGCCTGATTCTTTTGAAGCGGCAGATTACGGTAAGGTTTATCTTTGCGGTAAGACATATTCATTTCCGTTCAAAGTATCGGAGCTTTTAGATAACGGTTGGACTTACTCTACCGATTTTACTAATTTGGATTCAGAGCTTTTGGAGCCTAAGTATTTTATTACGGAATGGTTTGACCTTATTGCACCGAATAATGAGAGCAAGGTGTCAATCATGTGCTTTAACGACGGTGAAGAGGAGGCTCTCTTAAAGGACTGCTACGTTTCTTCATTAAAGGTTGATTATGTAGATATTAACGAGGCTATGTTCGCAGGAGATATTGCGATTTCTGATATTTTCAAAACCAAGGAAGACGCAAGCAAAGCATTTAACTTGGACAAAATGACTCTTGATGAAGCAAGTTCAGGAGGAAGACAGGACGTTTATTATTCTGAATTTGTAAGCAACGATGTTGATTGTGAAGTAAAAGTTTACATTGCTGACACCGGTTCGAATAGTTTTTACATTAACAGAGTGGAATATGAGGCATTGTCATATTCAAGTTTCACACCGCTTGAATACATTACTGCCTGCTTAGAAGGCTTGGTAAAATATGACAGAACCAATTTTGATATGATGGATGATGATTACGAAGGTTTCTATGACTATTACAATCCATATTTAATTGAAAGTGTCGTTTATTATGCCGGCTTTGAATGTACTGATAAGTTGACCGAAGAACAGTGTGAGAAAATTAATGATTTCCTCAAGAAGTTAAGCAGCGGAATAGAGTTCGAAGTAAGACAGGAGGACAGTAACGTATATATTGATTATGTTTGTCCTAATTTGAATGAACTTATCGAGATCGCTTCTACAAACGCGAGTGATAAGTATATAGAAGATACCGGAAACGACATAACAATGGAACTTCTGAATGATACAGAATTTATGGCCTACTTTATAGATTCTTTCTGTACTTTATCAAGTGAAATCAAGTACATGCCTGAGGATACCATAGTTTATCCATATGATGAGGAATTAGGAATAGATCCTGATTCTTTTGTAGATGCATTGTTTACATTGTACGGATATTATTCTGATATTGAAGGTGAAACTGAAG
>JAKSRF010000076.1 GCA_024403755.1 Clostridia bacterium | reverse complement strand
TATAATAGGCAATGTATGCATTATTTATCAATCAACGCATCGTTGAATAGCTGTTGGGCGCAAAGAATCAGAAATCATCTTATTACAATGGAAAAAATATAGAATTCTACAAGTTTAGGAATTTATACTCTACAAGTTTGGGATTTTTATTCGTTGAAAGGAAACCGGACCGAATTGAGGCAATTTTGAGACAGCTGTTGACAGGGTGGGTTTACAGTTGTAAACTACGGTCAAGTTTATAATTGTAAACCGAATGGAGACCTACTATATGGATGAATTGTTTTTGAGTGATAGCGAATATCGTCTGATGGACATCATTTGGAGTTCTGCTCCCGTGGAATCCGGTAAGCTTGTCAAGCTCGCGGAGGAGAAACTCAACTGGAAGAAGTCGACGACATACACAATCCTTAGAAGACTGTCTACCAAAGGTATGGTCGTCAACGAAGACGCAGTCGTCAAAGCACTGATCGAGAAGGACAGGGTTCAAAGTTACGAGAGCTCGAGGATCGTAACGAGAAGCTTCGGAGGGTCGCTCCCTTCTTTCCTGATGTCTTTCTTGGGTGACAAGAAACTTTCGTCATCCGAAGCGGAAGAACTGAAGGATCTTATCGATCAGTTCAGCGACGACAATTAATGTCGGAGTTATCGGAATGAGTGGATTTGTAGAACAGTTATTTAAGATGAGCCTTACGGCCGCCATAGTTATCGTGGTGGTCCTGCTGATCAGGTTCCTGATGCGAAAGTTCCCGAAGAAGTATCTTTATCTACTTTGGATACCTGTATGGTTCAGGTTGATCTGTCCGGTGTCGTTAGAATCGAAGTTCAGTATTTTTAACCTGACACACGCAGCAGGAAAAGCCGCTCCGGTACACGATGCTGAAGCTGATCCTGATCGAATCATCGGAAATGCGAGAGCCAGGATGAGAATAATGGCTAACGTAAAAAGGCATCTTGCCCAAATGGAACCGGGTTTGAATCCGTCGCATGCCACCGAAGCAGCTCCCGTTGCCGATAAAGTATTCGGTCTAGATCCGAAAATGATATTCACTGTGATATGGGTTGCAGTCGCGGCACTGATTCTCGGATATGCGATTTTCCATATCGTTAATCTTAAGCGAAAGCTAAGGAATTCGAAGCAGATAAAACAAGGCGTATATATAACTCCATTCATCGATTCACCTATCGCGATCGGTATCGTGAGGCCGCAAATCTATATTCCGACAGATATATCGACAGATGAGCTTGAGTATCTGATCGAACACGAACGTGTGCATATAAAACGCGGTGATCTGATATTTAAGATGTTCGCAGTAATAGCCGTGGCACTTCATTGGTTTAATCCGTTGGTATGGGCCGCATTCGCGCTCTTTTGCAGAGATATGGAGATGAGCTGTGATGAGGTCGTTTTGGAAAGATTGGGTGACGGAATAAGAAAGCAGTATAGTCTTTCACTTGTGACCATGGCAGAAAAGAATAATGACAAAGCATATTTGGTTATGCCGACATCCTTCGGGAAGAATTCGGTCGGCAGAACGGAGGTCAAGATGAGAATTGAGAATATTTTGCGCTTTAAAAAGCGTTCACTTTTGGCAACTGCTATAGCAGGAATAACGGTTGTCGGTGTAGGTCTGACATGTGGTTTAAATGCATATGCGGAACCTGGTTATGAAGAAACCGAGGAAACAACAGTAGCAGATGTAGCCGCAGATGAAATAGCCGCAGATACCGTATCGGCTGACGCCGAGCCCGAGGAAGGAGCTCCGGCTTCTCAGTCAGAATACATGGTAGCTTATCCCGATTGGGATTCTTTGGACTATAATCGTTATGCTTATGAAGATTATTGTATTGAAGATATGAGTCTGATTGAAGACGAAGGTCTCAGAGAGATTGCACAGTCCTATTATGATCAGGGATTTATCATCGACAATCCCGAGACGATTCAGTATTTCGGATATGCTCCGGGCGACTATGAGTATATGTTCAGATACGGATTTCACGCCGATTCCTTTAATCCCGCTGACGGTTCGTATGTCTATATGGAGGTAGATGTATACAGGATGGATGAAGATTTGTTCAATTACTATATTATCGATAGTAGCAGCTCTATCACTTACAATGTAGATGATACCGGATTTGATGAGGTCACTGATGACGGAACCGTTATCGTTGCAACTTACACATCAGAAAATTTCGTATATACATACGAGTTTAACAGAGATACACAGATAGCTGTCATGAGTATTACAAAGGTTTATCTTTCGGAGGAAGATACTCTCGTTTACCCAGTTTTCATTGATGACCTGAGTGTTATCGAAGATGATGTTATGAGAGATCTTGCTCAGTCATATGTCGATCAGGGTTATGTAATCTGGGCTGACGGTAGTGAAGTCGGAACCATTATAATTGAAGATTCAGGTTATGTATCTGCATTTGAAGCTTCAAACCAGGACGATGTACACGTTGACGTGTTCTATATGGACCAGGCATTCTTTGACGCCTTTGTATCTTTTAACGAGGAGTGCGGGCTGGAATATGAGGTAGAAGATGACGGAACTGTAGCAAGAGTTACTGTTTTTTCCTCACCGGAATATGGTTTTACCGAATATCTTGAGTTCGACAGAGAAACAGGTATAGGTATCTGGGGTACGGAGGATTGTTGATTAATTATTGAGATAAGCTGAGATAGAAGATGCCCCCGCGATTGCGTGTCGCGGGGGTGTCTTTATGGTAGCAATAGTGAAATGGTGGATGCTAAGAGGTGAGTAGTTCACTTCAAATAAGCTTTCTTCAGTAATTCAAAAGTTCCTTCACTAATATCGTGCTCTATACGGCAGGCTTCTTCATCAGCAACTTCCTCACTTACCCCAAGCTTAATTAACCAGTTTTTAAGCAGGGTATGCCTCTCAAGAATGTTTTCAGCACGAGCTAATCCGGAATCAGTTAAAGTGATGTAACCTGTGTCAGTTACAGTTATAAGTTCTTTCTCGCGCAAACTTTTCATGGCAATACTAACACTGGGCTTTGTATAACCCAGCTCATGTGCAATATCGATTGAGCGGATATTACCCATTTTTCTTTGAAGAAGAAGAATTGTCTCAAGATAATCTTCTGTTGACTCTTCTGATTTGTGCTTAATATAACTCATAGATTCCTCTGAAACTTTAATTAAGCTAACTATAGCATTTACAATTAGGCATAGCAAATGCAGATGTTTTTTCTGTTGGTTAGTATTGACAAACTGAGTTAGTTATATTAAACTCCGTCACAGTTAGCGATAGCTAACTAGATGTATATAGAGATTGGAGGCACGTCTTATGAGTCTAATAGAAGCTAATTTGGGAACAGACTATGTTGTAAAAAATATCCATACAGATGACGAAGAACTTTTAGGCTTTCTTTTTTCACTTGGATGTTACAGAGGTGCAGCTATCACAGTTGTCTCATGCACAAAGGGCGGATATGTTCTTTCTATAAAGGATGCCAGATACAATGTTGATTCAGATCTTGTAAGAGCGATAGAAGTTGAGAGCTAATTTTTTTGCACATAAGTTAGTTGTGACTAATCATTATAAAGAACAGGAGAAAGAAAAATGAGAATTGCACTTACAGGTAATCCCAACAGTGGAAAAACAACCATGTATAATGCATTAACAGGCAGCAATGAGAAGATTGGTAACTGGGCCGGCGTTACCGTAGATCGTAAAGAAAAGCCTGTTAAAAAAACTTACTATGGTGGTGACAAAGAGGTTATAATTGTTGACCTTCCCGGAGCGTATTCCATGTCACCGTTTACATCGGAAGAAAGCATCACCAGCAGTTACGTGAAAAATGAAAACCCTGATGTAATTGTAAATATCGTTGACGCAACTAACCTCAGCAGAAGTCTGTTCTTTACAACTCAGCTTCTTGAGCTTGGAATTCCGGTTGTAGTTGCACTTAACAAGAGTGATATCAACGAGAAGAAGGGCACGGTTATAGACAGCAGCGCTCTTTCCCAAAAGCTCGGATGCCCTGTAATAAATACAGTATCAACTTCAAATGCTGGTCTTGCTGATGTAATAAAGACAGCTGTCGAAAGTGAAGGAACAAAGCAGAAAGCTCCTTACAGCCAAAGTGGCGTGGATCTGCATAGTAAAGAGGATGTCGAAAGGGCTGACAGGAAGCGTTTCGAGATCGTTAACAGCATTGTAAAAAGTGTTGAGACAAGAAAAATTCTTACAAAAGAAAAGAATAAAGGCGACAAGATTGATGCCGTACTTACACACCCCGTGCTCGGCATTATCATCTTTGCTGTAATTATGTTCCTTGTTTTCTATATATCACAGTCTACTCTCGGAACATGGGTTGCAGACTGGCTTGTAGGTTGGATTGAGACTTTCCAGGAATGGGTCGGAAGTAAAATGGAAGATGCAAATCCTCTTCTTTATGCGCTTCTTGTTGATGGTGTTATTGGTGGTGTCGGAGCAGTAGTTGGTTTCCTTCCTCTCGTAATGGTTATGTACTTTCTTATCGCACTTCTTGAAGACTGCGGTTACATGTCCAGAGCGACGGTAGTCCTTGATCCCATCTTTAAGAGAGTAGGTCTTTCCGGTAAGTCCGTTATCCCCATGATTATCGGTACAGGATGTGGTATTCCTGCAATTATGTCATGCAGAACCATCAAGAACGAGAGAGAAAGAAGAACATCCGCAATGCTTGCTACATATATGCCTTGTGGAGCAAAGCTTCCTGTTATTGCGCTTTTTGCAGGTGCATTTTTCTCTGACGCAGCTTGGGTTGGACCCGTTATGTATTTTGTAGGAATCATCCTCATTCTTCTTGGCGCATTGCTCGTTAAGGCTGTTAACGGAATGCGATTCAGGAAGTCATTCTTCATTATTGAGCTGCCGGAATACAAAGTTCCAAGTCTTAAGTTCGCACTCGGCTCTATGCTGGAGCGTGGTAAGGCATACATCATCAAGGCAGGTACTATTATCCTTGTATGTAACACAGTAGTTCAGATCATGCAGTCCTTCGATACACATTTCAATGTTGTAGAAGAAGGCATGGAAAGCACATCAATCCTGGCGACAATTTCAACTCCTTTCGCGTATTTATTAGTTCCCATCGTCGGATTCGCTGCATGGCAGTTAGCAGCTGCTGCAATTACAGGTTTTATCGCCAAGGAAAATGTAGTAGGAACACTTGCCGTATGCTATGCAATCACTAACTTCATCGATACAGAAGAGTTGGAACTTGTATCCGGCGGTAATGAAGTAGCTATGGTTATGGGACTTACTAAGGTTGCTGCTCTTGCATACCTTATGTTCAACCTTTACACACCCCCGTGTTTTGCCGCTATCGGTGCACTGAACTCAGAACTTAAGAGTGGTAAGTGGCTCACAGGTGCTATCTGCTTACAGCTTGCAACAGGCTTTACAGTAGGCTTACTTGTATACCAGATCGGTACTTTGATTACTACTGGACATATTGGAGCAGGATTCGTCGGTGGCCTGATCGCAGTACTTGCATTCGCCGGAATAATAACCGGATTAATCGTAAATGCAAATAGAAAGCTAGCTATAGATTATGCCTTAAACAATTAATACCCCCTATATCATAAGCCATATTAGGAGTCATCCGGAAACGGGTGACTCTTAATGTAATCAAAAAAGGAGAAATAACATGAAAAATATATTGATAGCGCTTATTCTGATTGCAATAGTCGGTAGTGCTTCATACTATATTTGGAAATCAAAAAAACGCGGTCAAAAATGCATTGGATGTCCGTATTCCGGATGCGAGAAATGCAAGTGTAAGAGTAAGCCGTGACAGAGCCGTAGTGAGTATCGGCAAAGAGTTTACAGAGCAATCCATTCCAGCGCGTCAAAACCACCCGGTATTTCTTTGGTATTCCCGGACCGATCAGTTAATGATATCTGATTACCCATAAAAGAAATGTCTTGATAGCATTTTTTAAACCTGGCATACCTATCTTTTTCCAAATCAATAATTACGGTATAAAGCTGATTCCATGTATTAGGTGCCACAGCCTCTACCATAACTTTTGTTTCACAAATAATAAAAATGTTTCTTCCATATATCCAAAAAGGTAATTCTTTGCCCTTTATGGATATAGAAAATATTGAATCTCCATGTGGCGGCTCTGTCTCATATTTCGTTCCTATCCGGAACTTCTTCAACAATTCGTTTTGTTCTTTATCGAATAGATACGCTATTTTTTGAATATAGCAATTCTTCTTCATTTTCATTTTTATAAACTCCTCTATAGTCCCTGACTCCATTGAATTTGTGGCAGATAGCATTTCTTGTGTATTGCTTTGATTTTATCTTATCGAAATGCAGCTGTCTGGCAAAGCGTAATCCTATTTACAGGTTGTAAGAAAACAGTTCCATATATCAAGCCTGAAAAGTTGATCTCAGTTATAGAAGAAGATTTTGATATTGAAGAGTCCTCTGATTATGAGGAAAATAGTTTTCATGTCAGCAGACGTGATATAAGTTCAGAATGTATAAACACTAATATCAACCATTCCTCAACTATATCAAAGCCCATAAATGTTATAGTGATTTTATGGTGGAAAGTATCAATACAATCTTCAAATTTATAAAGATAACAATTCTGACGCTTGCCGTACTCGCACTTCTTATCGAAGTTGGTTTTTCCGTATGGTATCAAAATAGCAACCGGAAATACGAAGATCTACTTATGAACCACATTTCCGAGAATGTGACAGTGGATATGACCTATGTTATAAACGAAGATGAGAATTTCGTTTTTGGTTATTCAAATATAACTTCTCTCACCCAAATAAACGATATTATAACCGCATATAATAATTACATCTCAAAGCACGCAGATCAGTACGATAATAGATTTGAATCAATAACAATTAATTTCTATGATTCTGATAAAGTTTTTGATGGGACTCCAATCGCAACAGCGAGAGGGACTCAAGGTCACTTAATTATCAGCGACATTGATTATGACATAACAGCCTTAACCCGATAGAGTAAAATAGCATTAACGCAGACTATGCCGCCCAATGTTTGACCTAAATCACCAATTAATTCCTAGCATATATTGTCATTATAGAATTTTCGTGGCTAAGCATGGGGGATTTTGTATTTGAGAACAGGGAGACGGGCAGTATAGTCCTAGACAATTTTGGCTAGTAGTGTATTTACGTCATTTTCTCGTTTTGTGTCGTGTTAACTTCTAAGCATCTCTCTTATGCTCATAGCGAAAGGAAGAAGCCGGATGGATCAGAAGATCGGCTTATTACTAAAAGAACTTCGTAAAAAAGGAATCATACAGGAACAGTTGGCGGTAAGCTTGTTGCCGTCATGGTTTTTGCCTTTATGATGAATATCTATAACAACATCGGCTGCGTGCCTTTGTATCACATCTATGCGGTAACCGCGCTTACGTTTGAAGGAGCAGATGCGCAGAAGATCCTGATATATCTCATCGCTTCAAGAAGGCTTTCAAAGGCATAGTTAGCAACCCGATCATAATCGAGATTGTAGCAGGATGCATATTCTATCATGTGCATAGTGAAAGTATTCTTGTTGCTTCTATCTCCTGTTCATCTCAGTCCAATTGTTACCCGGTTCAAAGGCGCTGTTAGAGCCAAGGACATCTCCGCTTGCATTGGTGTAGGCTCTGTCGTAGTCGACGGAGACTTCATATTCTTTGCCATAGCTATCTACGTATGTGTTGACTCCGCGGATGGCTTCTGAGAAGTCAGGGGAACTGTGGCTAGCTGCGGCTGAAGATGCCATGAAGCTGGCATGGTGACTGTCGCTTCTCGCCTGCCAAGCTCTGTTGTAGGAATCGAATGCTGCCTGCTGTTCTCTGTGAATCTGCTGGTACATCTGGAAGTTACGTTGCTGATCCATGAGATTTTGGCGTGTATAACCGTCGACATCTCTTTTAAGCTGCTCAATCATGTCCTTTTCTTTTTTGGCTAGAGTCTCATCGATTGTAAGGGTAGTAATGAATGGCTTAAATCCCTTCTCACAGTCTTCTTCAAAACGGTTAATGGGAGCGATCATGAAAGCGATATCTTCTATTACCCAGTCTATAGCCTGATTCATGTTAAGTGCAGCAAAGCCACCCTGGTTGCTGTTTGCAGCCTGGTTCATTCCGAAGAGGCCGCCTAATAATCCTATGCCCATACCCATTCCCATCGTTGGGACATTGAACTTTGCTGCATAGATTTTGGCAGTCATGGCAAGACCGAACTTCATGCCTCCAACCTCGTACGAATAGGTTTTAAACATGGCGTCTGCGTTATAGGCGACAATATTGGGCAGAAGGTTAGGAGGGGTATTCATTTCTACATGAGCTTTGTGCTTTGCGAGTTCCTTTGCGCGATCGAAGTTCATGGGTCTGGTGCCTGTTATTGCCTTGTTAGTGGCATTCATGCCGTTAAGCATTGTTAATACGAAGTTATCGCAGAACTGATCTGCAGACTCGTAGTTACGAAGTTTCATACGGCTGACCTGCTGGGCTCCCTGAACATATGACATGCTGCTTGATAGCATAGGGCACTTGGAAGCATCTGTATAGGAATCCTTGCCTACAAAAGAAAGCACTGTCCCGAACTTGTTGTATGCGGTTATATGGGTTGCAATAGGCCATTCGTTACAGCCTGATATAACATCGAGCTTGCCTTTGATTTCGTAGTCGGAAGGGATATCGACGCTGGCAATTACAATGCCGCTTGCTTCGTCTTTTACATTCCCCATCTTGGGCCTGTTGACTTCAGTCCTTTTAACTAAATCACGCAAGAATTCCCCCTACTTCAAGGAGTGAGTATGTAGTCTTCGGGCTAAACGTATCTATAATCGAGCGAGTAAGCAGGGGATGAATTGCAAGGAAAAATAGGTCCAAAAACAAAAGTGAACACTTGTTCTATTTCGAGAAAAGTGCTATAATAATATCAGTCGAATATGTAAGGAGGTGACTGATTATAAATAGTATGGATAGAAATCAACATTCAGTATATTCTTTGTATT
>JAKSRF010000075.1 GCA_024403755.1 Clostridia bacterium | reverse complement strand
TTTATGGAATTAAAAGGTTGGAAAGCAGCTTTTCGAGAATGAGAAACAAAAGATTATTCTATACTCTTTAAGGATTCTGCCATATCAATTTTACGAATCTTGTTACGCATTACTAAATCGGTAACTACCGCAAACAAAATTACAAGCAGGAATGAATACAAATAACTGATCTTAAAAATCTGAACAACAAAGGTTACTGTATCCATCTTAATTTGCGAGATAACAAACGCGTGCAAAGCTTTTCCCAAAGGAACACCGAATACAAAACCTATCATAACCAGAATAAAATTCTCCCTGAAGACATAACTGCCTGTCTCAGCCTTATTAAAGCCCAGCACCTTAAGCGTAGCAATCTCACGCACACGCTCGGTAATATTTATGTTATTAAGATTAAACAACACTATAAATGCCAGCATAGCCGCACAAATAATAACAAGCCATACTACGGCATTAAGCTGTTCCATGGTGTTCTGGAACATAACTCGGCTCTCATTTACTACATCCCAGCTGATTACATCGTTGTTGGATGAGATATATCCGCCGTAATCATAATCTGTATCCGGAGCCAACTGAGTCACACCGTCAGAATCAAATCTGCTTATAAACGCAAAATGCGGATTATAATCGGTCCTAAACACCTTCTCATATGTGTCAACATTCATAAAAGCATAGTGGAATATATAATTATCGAATACATATGCAATTTTAAGTGTAAATGTCTCCCCGTTGTCTCCGTAACCGAAGGTAATCATATCACCTGCTTTAAGATTATTACTCTTTGCAAGCTTGCTGCTGACGGCTATCTCATCATTACCCGGATACGGCATCAGCTCACCGGAAGACACCATATTAAATGCACTGTTATAATTCTCACTGTCGGTAATAATAAGATTTACATCTCGTATTATGTCCTCACCCGTATGTGTAATATTTTCCTGTACTGCGAAAACTGTTTTGGAAGCAGAATTAAATTTATTATCTGCTTCTTCAACAGCACTAATCATTTTATCCATCTTCACGTCATCATCAAAATTCAGACTTACATCGTAAACAAGAACATTATCATACTGATATCCGACAATATTCTTTACCGAATCATTTATTCCGAAGCCGGTAATAAGCAAAGAAGTGCATCCTGCAATTCCTATAATCATCATCCACATACGTTTCTTGAATCTGAAAATATTACGCAAAGAAACCTTATGTAAAAACGGCAGTTTCTTCCAAATAAATCCAATCTTCTCGAAAAGAATTCGTTTTCCGGCTATCGGTGCTTTAGGTCGTATCAACTCAGCCGGCATTCCCGTCATTTCAGCCGAAGCAGTAACAACAGTTACTCCTACAGAACAAAGAAGTGAAGCAACAAGGCAAATAATAAAAATCAACGGACTAATCTCATATGTTATTCCCGCGAATCCGTACATCATTCCGTAAACAGACCAAATTACATACGGGAAAACCCGCGTACCAAGGAAAAATCCCAATATGCACCCGATAAGAGAAGCAGAGCCGGAATAAATAACATATTTCATCAGAACAGCACCACTGCTGTAACCCATAGCTCTCATTGTTCCTATCTGGCCTCTCTCATCGGAAACCATTCTTTGCATTGTTGTGGAACAAACCAAAGCCGCAATAGCAAAGAAGAAAATCGGGAAAACCTTTGCTACACCGTCTACAATCTTTGAATCACCGTCAAAACAAACATATCCTACATTGGTATCTCTGCCCAAAGCATATACCTCAGGATTAATATCACAAGCATCGTAATAACGTCTGTATTCATACTCAAAGGTTCTGGCATATAATCCCATCTCATCGCTGAATTCCTGCAGTCCGTCATAATATTCACGAAGGCCGTCATTAAAATCGTCTACACCGTCATTATACTCTTTGAGTCCGTCCTCGTATTCTTTCTCTCCGTCAGCCAAATCACGCTGAGCCTCCCACAGCTCGCTTCTGGCATCGGATATTTGAGATAAACCATCTTCCAATTGTGACTTAAGTCCCTCCAAATCGGAAAGCTTGGCATTTAAATCAGATTCGGTAGTATTCAGCTGTTCCAAACCGGAATTAATGAGTTCTATTGCACCGTTTAATTCATCTCTCTTCGCAACAAGCTCATCATATTGGGCCTTAAGTGACTCCAAATCAGGCATATCGGTCATACCCGGAATATCTGTCGGAATTGTCTCCCCTTCAGGAATTTCCATGCCTTCAGGGATTTCCATACCCTCAGGAATTTCCATTCCTTCAGGAATCTCCATGCCCTCAGGAATTTCCATGCCCTCAGGAATTTCAGTACCTTCAGGGATATTTACACCATCAGGCACTCCGGTTTCCGAACCACCGTTCATCATTCCTTCTATCTGAGAAATAGTTGTCTCCAACTGTGAAATTGCCGCATTCAATTGTTCCACACCTGACTGAGCTTCTTCCAATTGTCCGGTAAGTTCTGATCTCTTAGAAGCAATCTCATCAAGTCCGCTGTTAATCTCACTTATTCCGTCGTTAACCTGTCCAAGATTGGTTTTTAATGTACTCTCATTGCTGTTTACTTCACTGTAACCATCATTTATCTTCTTTTTTGCATCGTCCATCTCAGTACGTGCATCAATTAATTCCTGATCAGCATCATGAAGTTCGTCTCTCGCATCCGTTATCTCTTTTTGAGCATCTGCAAGTTCAGCAGCAGCATCCGAACGTTCATCCTCAAATTCCTGTCGTGCTTCCTCTAATTCATCCCAAGCATCAGCCATCAAATCATCGTAACGTTCAATCTCGACCTTCTCTGTCTCTTCCTTATAATATTCTTCAAATTCGTCTGCAAATTTCTCATATTCATCTGAGAAAATGTACATTCCCGTATTACAAAATACATATGCCTCTTCGTAGTACTCCTTATCGAAAAGATCTTTCGGAGCAAAAGCATAATAAGATATCGAACCCGAACCGACATCGGATGTTCCTCGCTGAAAATTCATATAAAGCGGTGATCTGACTACACCAACAACCGTAAAATCAAGACAGTTAAGTTGCTCCGTAATATCAGAATCATTGCTTTCTTCCACTATTGATATAGTGCTTCCTATTATTGACGAATTGAAATTATAACCGTCAACAACTATTTCATTAACAGCCTGCGGCAATCTTCCCGCCTCAAGTTTAAGCTCATTTACGCCATTGGTAACAGAATGAATACGTACAACGGCATTATCTGAAGTTATAACATCAGACCAGTACGCACCCTGAACTGTATCTACGGATTTAAAGCCTGAAATCTTCTCTATATCCTCATCGGTAAAGCCTATAGTTGATATAAGACGAAAATCAAACATCCGACTTTCTTCCAGATATTTATTTCCTGTCTCAATGAAACTAGGAGTTGTAACCTTAAGTCCTGCAAAAAAACCGACACCCAAAGCTATAATTGACATAATTGCCAAAAATCTCACAAAGCTGTCTTTTATGGAACGCAAAACTATTTTGGTATAGGAATTCATTTTGTTACCACTCTATCTCATCAATACTTACAGGGTTGGTGTTAATAATATTACTTGTAACCTCACCGTTTTTAAGTCTTATCACACGATTAGCCATAGCCGTAAGAGCTGAGTTATGTGTAATAATTACAACTGTCATCTTCTCTTCAATACACAATCTTTGAAGAAGCTTTAATATTGCTTTACCTGTCTGATAATCTAATGCACCGGTTGGTTCATCACACAACAAAAGCTTCGGATTTTTTGCTATGGCACGGGCAATTGATACTCTCTGCTGTTCACCGCCCGAGAGCTGAGAAGGAAAATTGTTACGTCTGTGCTCCAATCCTACATCTCGGATAAGTTTATCACAATCCAAAGGATTCTTTACAAGCTGAGCTGCCATCTCAATATTCTCATATGCAGTCAAATTCGGAATCAGATTGTAAAACTGAAATACAAAGCCTACGTCATTACGTCTGTATAATGCCAGTTCTTTGTCCGAATATTTCGATACCTCTCTTCCGTCCAAATAAACCGTGCCCGAAGAAAGTTTGTCCATTCCGCCCAAGATATTCAGAAGAGTAGTTTTTCCGGCACCCGATTGTCCGAGAATAACCGTAAGTTCACCCTGTTCGATAAAGAAATCGGCATTATTCAATGCGTATAAATCCACATTACCGGTTTTATATATTTTATTAACTTTTCGAAACTCAATATATGACATGTATACTCCTCCAAACTATTTATCTCTGAATATAACTGACAGAGGTTTAACCACATTGCCTTCAAAATACATATTCTTCAAATTTTTAGGAAGTGATATGACCAAATGCGGACATCCCTCAAAAGCAGCAGCATTCAACTGCGTAACACTATCCGGAATCCTGAGATATGCAAGTTCATCGCAGTACAAAAATGCATCCGTACCAATACTTGTTACACCTTCAGGAATATATAAATATTCAAGTGCTTCACATGTATAAAAAGCCTCATCACCTATGGTCTGCAAGGTGTCCGGAAGAATTACGGCTTCAAGAAGATCACAGTCCATAAAGCACTGATTTCCAATCGAAGTAATACATGAATCCTCATCAAATACCACTGAATCAAAATCATATAACCCTTCAGGAAGCACAAGTTCACCCGAACCGCTTACAGTAAGCACTCCGTCCCTGGAAATACTGTATGTTGCATTATCACCGCATGAACCGCTTCTTTCCAAGCTGTGAACCGTATCCGCATCAAGTATCTTGTGCGTAAAAGAAAACACCTCAAGCGGAATCAAATACCAATCAAGAGTACTTTCCTCATCTTCGAAAATACCGTCATCAAACGTATTGAAATTATCCCATGTAAAATCGCAAATCCGCCATTCTCCGCCGACATATACTTCTGCCCACGCATGGTTTGATATATAGTTGTCGCGAAAAGAAACATTTGTAAAATCCTCGGAATCTCCGAAAACAACCGCAGCCGGCAATCCTACAGCACGGCACATTCCGACAAAAACATTGGCAAATCCCTGACAAACCGCAATCTTATTTCTCACCAGAATCATTATGTCATCCTGTACTACATCATAAGAAAGAAGCTGCGTATTATCGTAATAAAATTCATCAACAATGAACTTATATATTGCCAATGCCTTCTCATAATCTGTCTTGGCACCGGCCGTAACTTTCTCGGCAGTTGCAATTAATTCAGGGTTATCCCACATAATATCGTGCTGTTCTGCCAAATTCTCCTTAAGAGACTGTTCATCTTCTCTCAATACCGAAAACCGTTCAACATTAAAGTCATCTACCGGCGACCTCAAATAAACAAGTTTGTCATGTTTATCTTTCGTAAAATATATGTCAACATACTCACTTTCAGCATTATCAATATCTACCAAAGCAGCAATCCAATAACATTCATCAGTTTCGAGATAATCTGCAATATCTATGGGAAATGAAGCATCCTCACCGTCTTCCTCGACAATTAATTTATCTTTATCATCGAATACGGCAATATCCGCATAAACACCTTGCGGAATATCCACTTCTATTGCATCATCTGTCAATCTGAGTGACCAAGGTGTACCCTTAGAACCTACAAAATCAATAGAATCATAATCAGCATAATACTCATCTGATATTTCCCAGCTGTCGCGAGTAAATAAATCGGTATCTGAAACACTGCGACCGAAAGCAATACTTTCAGTCGCATTATGTTTTACATTAGTTATATCCGATACCGTCGCACTCTCAACAAGGAGCATCGAGATTACTCCGACGGCTATAGCTTTAATCAATCCCATAGACACCGCACTCCTTATGACGAGTCGGAAAATTATGCCTTAAGCGCATCCAAAACAGCCTGAACAGCTTCCTCGGATGTCATCTCCTTAACTTCGCCTGTTGCACGATATTTAACTTCAACTATATTCTCAGAAGCTCTTCTTCCGACTGTAATTCTTACAGGAATACCGATAAGATCAGCATCCTTAAACTTAACACCCGGACGCTCGTTACGATCATCGATAAGAATCTCAACACCTGTCTTCTCAAGTTCAGAATAAATCTTCTCCGACAGATTCATTATCTCTTCATCTGCAACCTTGGTAGGAATTACAATTGCCTTATACGGTGCAACATTGATCGGCCACTTTATACCATCCTCATCATTGTACTGCTCAATAACAGCTGCAAGTGTTCTTCCGACACCGATACCGTAGCAACCCATAATCATCGGGTTTTCCTTACCATCCTTATCAAGGTAATTACAATTAAGTGCAGTAGAGTATTTTGTACCAAGCTTAAAGATGTGACCTACCTCAACACCTCTGCACATAGCAAGAGGCTTGCCGCATTTAGGACACTTATCCCCTTCAACCGCATTACGAATATCACAAACCTTTGTTGCTTCAAAATCTCTTCCGATATTAACATTAGCAAGATGATAATCTGTCTCACAAGCACCTACAATGAAGTTCTTCATTACTGATACTTCGTTATCTACAATAACATCAATCTTCTCTTTAAGGTTAATAGGACCTGCAAAGCCTACCTTAGCACCTGTAATTCTCTCAACATCATCGAAAGCAGCAAGTGTCATCTCAGTTGCATCATAAAGGTTACCGAGCTTAGTCTCATTGATATCTCTGTCACCTCTTACCATTGCTGCAACAATCTTTCCGTCAATATTGTAAAGAATTGTCTTAACGAATGCTTCAGGGCCGGATTTTGTAAACTCAATAAGTTCTTCTATTGTATGAACATTAGGAGTATAAATCTTCTCTATCTCCTTGAGAGTCTCGTTCTTCTGTTCATCAGTTAAATCAGGAACACCGCACTGAGCCTTTTCCTCATTGGCTGCATAATTACATGCTGCGCAATAGCAAATAGCATCCTCACCTACAACACTCTTAACCATAAACTCCTGTGAACCGGAACCGCCCATTGCACCTGAGTCTGCATCAACAATTATATAGTCAAGTCCGAGTCTGTCGAAAATATTACAATAAGCTTTATACATTGTCTGGTAAGATACATCAAGACCTGCTTCATCTACATCAAATGAATATGCATCCTTCATTACGAACTCTCTTGAACGCATAACACCAAATCTCGGCCTCTTCTCATCTCTGTATTTATGCTGAATTTGATAAAGAGTAACAGGAAGCTGCTTATATGATCTTATTGTATCTCTGACTGCCTCTGTAAAAGGTTCCTCATGTGTCGGGCCGAGACAAAACTGTCTTCCGCCTCTGTCAAGAAGTCTGAACATCTCCGGTCCGAACTTCTCCCAACGACCTGAAGCCATATAAACCTCAGCAGGAAGCACTGCAGGCATAATCAATTCCTGAGCTCCGGCCTTATCCATCTCTTCTCTTACAACATTCTCAACATTACGATAAGCCTTCAAGCCAACGGGCATAAAAGAATATATTCCTGAAGCAACCTTACGCATAAGGCCTGCTCTCATCATCAACTGATGTGAAGGTATCTCCGCATCATTCGGGACTTCTCTTTGCGTTGCCATGAATAATCTTGAAACTCTCATTTGTCGTACTCCTAATAATATAAATATAATAAATCACCTTGCATTTTAATGTAATAAGCGTCATTTATCAAGAATAAAAATAAAGTTCTCTCTTCTATCCTTATTCTGTGAAAAAAACAAAAAACAATACATTTTATGAATGTGAATGTGTTGGATATGCTCTCTCATTATGTTAAAATCAATTTTGATTTTTATTTTCGACAAAAAGGAGAAAGCAGTATGAAAATAGGCACTACCAGAGAGCTTAAAAACAATGAATTCAGAGTTGGATTAACACCTGACAATGTTGCCTCACTTGTAAAAAGCGGCAACGAAGTTTTTATAGAGACAAAGGCCGGAGAGGGCGCGGGATTCTCTGATGAGGCTTACGCGGCGGCGGGTGCCAAAATTATTGCTACTGCAAAAGAAGTTTTCGATACATGCGACATGATTTATAAGGTAAAGGAACCTGAAGAATGCGAGTATGAGTTGCTCAGAGACAATCAGATTCTCTTCACCTATCTCCATTTGGCTCCAAATCCGGCTCTTACAAAGGTTTTGTTAGACAAAAAGATTAAAGCCGTTGCTTTTGAAACAATAAAAGACGAGCAGGGCAATTTGCCGTGTCTGCGTCCTATGAGCCAGATCGCAGGTAAGCTCAGCATTCAGGAAGGTGCTAAGTACCTCGAGAAGGGATTCGGCGGAAAAGGAATTCTCCTCGGTGGTGTACCGGGTGTTAAGCGCGGTTCAATCGTTATCGTCGGCGGCGGTATTGCCGGAACATATGCAGCTAAAACAGCCGTAGGTCTCGGTGCCAAGGTTACACTTCTCGACATCAACCTCAATCGTTTGGCATATATTGATGAGATTTTCGGAAATTCTGTTGAGACACTCTACAGCAACGAAGAGAATATAAAGAGAGCTTTAGCCGATGCAGATCTTGTTATCGGTTCAGTATTGATTCCGGGCGGTTCAACACCGAAGCTTGTAAGACGTGAGCATCTCAAAATAATGAAGCCGGGTACAGTTATAGTTGATATTGCTATCGATCAGGGCGGTTGCTGTGAATCATCCCATGTTACAACACACGATGATCCGGTCTTCATTGAAGAAGGTATAGTTCACTATTGCGTAGGTAATATGCCGGGTGCAGTTCCTTATACTTCTACTGTTGCTCTTGCCAATGCCACATACAAGTATGCACAGATGATTGCCGATATGGGATTAGAGGAAGCTTGTAAGAAAGACAAAGGTCTCGGTCTCGGTGTCAACTGCTATGACGGAAAGTGCGTTAATAAAAACGTTGCTGCAAGTCTTGGCCTCGAGTATGTAGATTTATATTCTGTTATCTGACAGATATTAAAATGATTATTCTGACTGTCCCCTGTCCTGACCGACAGGGGGCAGTTTTTTGGTTTCTTCACGAATAACTTCTTCACGAATAACTTTGGAAATAAACCGGTGAAGAAGGAACATATGAATTCTTAAGTTTGAGTTGCCAACACTAACCCTGTTCACTTACTTTCATCACAATCGTCGTTTTTTTGCC
>JAKSRF010000074.1 GCA_024403755.1 Clostridia bacterium | reverse complement strand
TCTTGTGGCTGTCGGCGATAAGTATCAGGTTACTGATAACAGATTGGAGATATTCCGAATCAATAGCTTTGATAATGTCTTCCATTTCCTTTTTTACGCTGTCTTCGTCATTGTACCAACCGAGAATAATTGTATGTACTCCGAAGAATCCTAGTCTATCTTGTTACCGGCAGCATCTCAGCAAGATCTTCCTGCGTAATACCCTTCTCTTTTCTGATTAATTTTAGATTATCTCCGAAACTCATTTTTCTGTTTCCTTCGTTTTGGTTTTATGACTCAATTCTACCAAAGCAACATCAAATTCACTACCAACCTGCTGTTGCATTGGCGCAACTTGGTGTTGCAAAGGCTGTTTTTACACAAAAAAGTCTGATTTTTACCAATCACAATTTTATCTCTTCTAAAAAACATATCAAACAGAAAAACACACGATATCAGCAGGAAGGGAATTTGCTAAATCGTGTGTTTTACATTATCGGCCGACGGTGCTCAGCCATTATCTCTGTCCCGCCCTGCCTCCGCTTTTTAATTAGTTTTATTTTTGATAAGAAATCTCTACTGAACCGGCAGAACAATCAATACTAACCATAATGTCAGCGTCTTCATTTAGATTTACTTCGTCCTTAAACTTATCACCATCAATAATTATGCTGCCTACAGAAGAATCAATTCTATATCCCATATCATCACCGTTTGTAAGTTCAAGCTCAACTCCGCCTGCGCTGCAATCTATATCTATATCACTCAAAAGTTCTATTCCGTGTCCCTCTACTCCGCCGGCAGACACTTCTAATTTTCCGCCGTTTATCTTACTATTATGCATTTCAATTCCGCCTGCTGATAAATCAACATTCATATCAGTTAAATCACAATTTCTAACCTCTATTCCGCCGGCCGAACAATCTGCTTCAAAAGCACCTTCATAATTCTCAATATTAATTCCGCCGGCGCTGACATCTACAAATAATAACTTCGCTTTTACTTTATCCTCGGAAAAGAATCCTCCGGCACTGGTATCTATATTAATCGAATCAAATTCGGAACCTGCAGGATAATATACAGTAACATACGGCAAATCATCATCATCATTAATAAAACCCAAATCAAAATTTAAAAAGTTTATCTCATCATTAATTTTAACTACCAGTTTACTATCTTTAACTTCACATACTACTTTATCATCAGTAGCATATAAGCTGTATTCAACTTCAAATTTGTCAGTCTTATTCTCTACCAAATTAACCTTTCCGGTCACATCTATATCTATATCCTTAAACGCTTCAAACTCAGTTTTATCCATGGTTACCAATTTCAAGTCCTCAGACACTTTAAAACCTTTATCCCAATATACGCTGAATCCGTTACCACCGTTCGCCGCCAAACCGATTCCTGCCATAACAGCTCCTGCTGCTATAGCAATAACACCAACAACTAAAAAAACTTTTGTAACCTTTTTCATATATCTTCCCTCCGTTTATTTTTTACTGTGCACAATTTTTGCAAACAGTGCAGCCACACCATTGCAGAACAGCGATAAAAGCTTGGCAAAACCAATTACAAATAATATACCAAGGCCCAATGTCACCAATCCGGTACCAAGCATTAGTAATGCTTTTCCGATGCCGACAGGCAACAGGAATAAAGCCGCAATTGCTACCACAAGTCCGACTGCGAACATTACAACTCCGCATGCAATAATAGAAATGAATACTATTATAAATGCAAATGTCAGTGCAAATAGCGTAATAAGCAATGCAAACAGAATCGGAGAAAGCGGCAAAGCCAATATTGCAGCCATTACTACCAAAAACGTTCTCAAAGCAGAGTTTTCTTTCTTCTTTTTGTTATCGTGACCTTCCTGATGAAAATCAGTTTCAGCTGCATCATCCTGTTCTTCAGATGAAAACTTTTTATCAACAACATCCACCAGAATCTTTTTTGCCAGTTCCTTAGGCGAACCTAATTCTTCTATAACTGCAGCTTCATTTTCTATACCGGCATCTTCAAAATATTCCTTGTAGAACTCAATCGTTTCATCACGATCTACCTGCGGTAAAACCTTTAAAGACTTACGCAATTCATCTAAATATGATTCTTTATTCATTACTTTCCCCTCCTAATAACGAATCAACTGAATTCTTATAAGAATTCCACTCTGACAAGTAATTTGCATAAAGTGCTCTTCCCCTGTCTGTAATCCTGTAATATCTTCTGTTACGACCTTGATATGGTTCGTCATATGTTTCTAAAGCACCGTCTTTTTGCAATCTGCGCAGAACCGGATAAAGAGTAGACTCTGATATATCAAGCACAGTTTTAACTTGCTGTGTGAGTGTATATCCATATGCATCACTCTTTGATAAAACCGCCAGTACGCAGGCATCCAATAATGTTGAACCTAATTGGAATAACATACTATTCCTCCTCTCATATTGTATTGACATCAATATTATATGACGTATAATATTGTTTTGTCAACAACATTTTTTCGAAAAATATAAAAATCAACTTTAAACCTAATATTTTCAGTTCAGTGTTTGCAACTCAAACGCCGTAATTTATATGCTCATGCCCCTTTATAAACTATTTATTCCCAAGTTTTCCGTGAAGAACAAAAAAGAGACTGAAAACAAAAATCTTCAGTCTCCTCTATATCTGCTTATAACTTAATGATATTGCTCAATAAATTAAACAATAACCAAAGGCTTAATCAAATCCTTAGGCTTATCCTTCATAAGCATAAGAGCCGGCTCAACATTCTCAAGGCCGTTAAATGTGTGTGTAATAAGCTTCTCAGGGTGAATACGATTTGCAACAACAAGACGTGCAAGCTTCTCAGAACGAAGACGTCCGCCAGGCATAAGACCTCCGAGAATCTGCTTATGGCTCATACCACAGCCCCATTCAACACGCGGAACCTTAACATAATCACCTTCACCAAGGTAGTTAACATTACCGATTTTTCCGCCCGGCTTAAGCATTCTGATAGCCTGATCGATTGTATTTACATCACCGCCTGCGATTACAATTTTATCTACCGGTCCGTGATTCAAATCAAGAATCTGCTCAACAATATCACCGTCACGATAATTAACAATATTTGTTGCACCGAATTCCATAGCAAGATCGGCACAGTTTTTACGTGAACCTACAGCGTAGATATTTGCTGCACCACGAATAGCAGTACCTGCAACAGCCATAAGACCTACAGGGCCGATTCCGATAACTGCTACATTATCGCCATACTGAATATCAGCAAGTTCAACACCATGGAATCCTGTAGGAACCATATCACTGATCATACAAGCTGCGCCAAGATCCATTCCTTCAGGAAGATGTGCCAAGTTAGCATCAGCTTCGTTTACATGGAAAAACTCACCAAAAACACCATCTTTGAAATTAGAGAACTTCCAACCGGCAAGCATTCCGCTGCTGTGCATAGAATATCCGTCCTGAGCCTCAAGTGAACCCCAATCCGGTGTAATAGCAGAAACGAGAACCTTATCACCTACCTTGAAATCCTTAACGAGACTACCAACCTCAACAACTTCACCTACAGCTTCATGTCCGAGAATCATGTTGTGACGATCTCCGATAGCACCTGCCCATACAGTGTGAACATCAGATGTACACGGTGCCAAAGCCAATGGCTTACAAATTGCATCAAGAGGTCCGCAAGCCGGAGTATCTTTTGTAACCCAGCCGGTCTCTCCGATTTTGAGCATAGCAAAACCTTTCATATGAAATACCTCACTCGAATAAATTTAGAAATACACATCTTGCTTATCATATTAAGTACAATAAGTCAACAAATTAACTCTAATTACAGAACTTCGGGGAATAATCAAGTTTTTTTAGTTAAATTTTAGTTCAAAGTGCCAATAAAAAATAACTTACTGATAAAACACAAAAATAAGAACTTAGTTCTTAAGATTATTCAAATACGCCATAATAGTCTCAACAGAACCATCAATTCCAACCAAATCAGAATGAACACAGAGATGATAGGTTGAACCGGCTCCCCACTTCTGTCCTGTATAGTGTCGATAGTAATCCGAACGGGCTTTATTAATTCCGTTAATGAATTTTTCCATCTGTTGATCTGTATAATCAGCCTTTTCGGGTGCAAGCTTACGCTTTCTCTCAATCTTATACGGCATACTTGCCGCAATGAAAACATTTACCGGATTCATATCCTTAAGAACATAATCAGCACATCTTCCGACTATAATACATGGACCCTTTAATGCTATATCCTTCAATATTTTACATTGCTGAAAATATATCGCATCAGATACAACAGGCGTATAAGAAAAGGAAAAAAACTGCATTCTTCCAAGGCCGCTGTCAGTCACACGATGCGCACCTTCTTCATTTTTCTCAATGAGCTTAGGATCAAGTCCGCCGGCTTCAGCAGCAAGAGTAATCAATTCCTTATCATAAAACGGAACACCAAGTCGCTCAGCTAATTTAATTCCTATTTCACGACCGCCGCTGCCGAATTCTCTGCCTATGGTAATAATTCTGTTCTGCATATAAGACCTCCGCATCAACTGACAAAAACGTTCATATAGTATTTTACCATTTTCAGATAAAAAAGAACCATGCCGCCAATGTCATTACAAGAAGAAAAATAACATTCATAATCGTAAACAACAAAAGATATTGCTTAGTATGTCCCGGATGCAAATTTCTGTAATGACTGAAGGTAATAAGGCTGGCCAGCGATGAGATAAGTGTTCCGGTGCCTCCGATATTAACGCCAAGAAGAAGTTCTTTGTAATTATCTGTAAATCTCGACAGCAAAATTGCGGTAGGTACATTACTTATACACTGACAAGAACCTATGCTGACAAGAAGAGTACTCTTATTGAGCAAACTTCCGACAAAATCTTGAACAGCAGGAATTCGCGCCATATTTCCGGAGAAAACAAAAAAAAGTGTAAATGTTGCCAGAAGTGCCCAATCAACCTCTGCAAAAGCCTTACGATCCGCAAAAGCAAGTATAAGCGGAATTATAATCAACCCTATCCAATACGGAATTAATCTGAATACTATCAAAAGTGAGAACGCAAACAAGGTAAGATATAAAACGGTTCGTTTCTTATTCAACTTACGCCCGGTATCATCACTAATAGTTAATTTAATAGGCTTAATAAGGAAACAAGCTACTGTAAGCATCACAATTGCCAAAATAAACGGCGGAAACATTATTTGAGTAAACTCACCCGTAGGAATACCGAAATGCGAATAAAGATATAAATTCTGCGGATTTCCGAATGGAGTAAGCATACCGCCGAGATTGGCCGAAATATTCTGAAGAATAAAGATATAAGCCATATATGTCTCATTATGTGTTACCGACAGAGCAAAATAGCCCAAAGGCAAAAAAGTAATCAGTGCCATATCATTGGCTATAAGCATAGAACCGATAAATGTAATATATACAAGCGCCAAGGCCAGTATTCTCAGATTACCCGTAGTTACTACTATCCTCTGAGCAACTATACTGAAAAAACTTATATCCTTCAATGCACAAATAACCGCCAAAGTAAGAAAAAGGCAGGTTAAGGTTCGCATATCAAAATAATCAATATATGCAGCATCAGGCGGAACAATAATACTTGTTACAACCGCAAGTATCAAAGCTATACACATAACCGTATTTTTTTTGAAAAAGTTTAAAATATGTCTCATAATTACACGCCTCACACACTAACCGCGTTATTATAGCATGTAAACAGAAATAAACAACCACAAAAAATTCATCCGAAAACAACACTGTATTTGTCTATCATTTCAATAGGGAAATATGATTCCTTAGCTTTACGAAGTCCCGATATTCCCAAATCCTCTTCTCTGTTTACATATTTAACTTCAGGAAATTCATTTTTAAGCACCAGCTGATTAATTGCTGCATATATCCCTTCATAACTGATATCTGCTTTCTCAAAATGAATAAAGGCAAGTTCATCACTACCTTTACTTCCTACGGCAAAGGCTCTTATTTTGTTATCTATAATAATCGCTCCGCCTCTTGCCTTAAGAACATTCCAATTATCAAACAGACTTTTTATCATTAAATAATCACAATTATCAATATCATCACATTCTATATCTCTAGCAGTCGCCCATAATTTTACCAATTCAATACACTCATCAAAATATTTCTCAGTTAACGATACATATCGGTAATCGGAATACAGACGCAAAAATTTACTTACGTGATTACGTTTCTTTGAATAACTTTTACCTTTAAGTTCTCTGAGTTGTTCAGCATCATACAAATAGTCTGAGAAATCCGGATTGCACTTAACCTCACTATGCTTTATCGGAAGGTTCTTAACCATATCAACATATTGCGCATCTATACAGTAAACAGGCAGAGTATTACCTTTTCCCTCGCTAGAAAACTTTTCCCGAACCGTTTCTGTTATTTTTACCAATGAAGCTGAATTTACTGTTCCTATAGGCATCATCATAAACGGTGGCATGTCCTTAGTGCCTTCCGAAATCATTACTAAAGCATCCTCTATAATTGCCCATTTTATCTTGTATACAACATCCCAGGCAATTCGACAATGAAAACACAAGTCTACCATAAAAGAGCTGACCTGCGAATAATACTTATCATATATATATATGTCCGCAGGTGACAATTCGTGCCATACAGGTCCCGAAGTAACAACCGAATCATAAAACAATGCAGATTTTACACCATACGGTGTTAATGATATATCGTTTAATTCTTCGAATCTGATACAGTCAAGATACTTTTGAACCAGGTTATTCCCTGCCATTGAGGATATATCCACACTTCCCATTGCTCTTGGATTGATTTCAATTAACTTCGGATTACCGTTTTCATCTTCCTTAAAACTGACACAAATCAGAAATTCCATATTGAATTGCGCAGCCAGTTCATTACAGAATTCCAAAAGTTGTACATTAGGTGTTGTCTCTGACATGGCTGACAATCCCCCGAACATATCCAAATTACGTCTTACGGAAGCAGCCTTCACTTTACCGTTATGGCAGCATAAATCCACATCCCATTCATTTCCCGGAAGATACGGCATAACCATTCTCGGCACACTGAAAGTATAATCATCGGGCAAAAAATCAAGTACTTCTCTTGATACCAAATGTGATGCTTTACCCGCAAAAACACTTTCGGTATAAATCCTGTTATCAACAACTCTCAAGAATCCTTCAGCATTCTCGCCTCTGACCGGCTTAATTACCGGATTTTCCACAGAAACAACAGCTTTCGTTAATTCCGTCTTATTGGTTGCAATCTTATAATCAGTAATGAATTTCTTATTAGTAACTGCTTCTGAAAGACGGGCTTTATCATTCATAATTCTGATATCATCTTCTGACGAGATAAGAACTTTTGCTGAAGTTCTTCTTTCTATCTCAGCTTTAGAAGCAGCCATAATTTCAAGACTCAAAGTAACAACGGGAATAATATAATCAATCTTCTCGCTGACAGCAACATCGCAAACATAATCTATGTAATTCGGTGAATTATATTCAGGTGCAACATACAACTTATCCAACATTACCTTGTGGGCACAATCAGAAGAAGAACAAAAACCTATTAATCTGACATCTTCCTTCAAACAACGTAATGTCTTAATCAATCCCGTAAACTCAGCATCCGTAATCAGAAAATTAAGCATAATTATTCATCAATCTGCTTTCGTGAGATTTCTTTATCAAATACAGTAATAATTCTCTCGCCGTCCTTATCAACAACTTCATAAATACCCGATTTCGGCTTGTATTTAATCGTTCCGTCTTTAAGTTCCTTCTTGAAAGGAAAAAGAATCAGAAAAATAAAAACCAACACTGAAATAATACTTACTGCATTCTTATATGAAAACTTTCCCATACTACACCTCTTATATGAGATTTATTTTGAAGCCAAGTAACCAGGTTCCGGTTTATCTATACAGAAAAAATAAGCTGTCAATATTAAGCCCTCATCATAATCCCCCATATCCTTATATGGTATTCCGGAGAACTTAAGACATGCAATTGTATCTCCGGCATCGTTGTAGAAAAACATCTCACTGGAATTTCCGCTGTTCAAATAATAACGAACAAATACAGGTCGTCCCATATCATCCATAAAAATCTTTCCGTTTGAAGAGGTCGTCCCGTCATCATTCGGAGTAAGATTATAATCTACTACAGTATAACCGTTAACCACATCAGGTACATAATCAGAAGGAGCCTCAGTATTCCATCTGTCAATAACAGTCTCTATGCCGGACGTCATTGCCATTCTGTCCCAACAAGCATCTTCGCAAGACTGTGGAATATTGCCCAAAGTAGTTATCTTAGAATAATCAATATAATAGCACTCAACAATTCTCTCTGCGTCAGACAGATCAGAATTTACCGTTTCTGATGACATCTCAGTGTCAAGCTCAGAACCTTCTGTGCCCTCGGTGTCTTCAGTGCTTTCCGCACTTTCTTCAACTTCATTCTCAGTTTCAGATACTTCCGAAGTCTCAGCTGTCTCCTCTGCACTTTCTTCAGACTTAGGCATATATGCAGGATCAAGTCCAAGATTATCTATATAAACAAAAACCGATCCTCCGTCAGCCGTATATTCATAAGCAGAATACTCGCCGGCTTCAAAGAGACATACCGGTGAACCGGCATTATAATTAATTACAAATGATTCAATAAACTCATTTGCTGCTTCCTCTCCCTTTATCTTCTTTCTCTGTGCGAAAGCAAAATTCTCACCCGACAAATCAACTCCGTCAAAGTTCGAATATGTCCAAATCTGTTCAGATACAACCTCTTCAGTAGTCTCCTCCACAGTTGTTGCTTCGGTCGTTTCCGTTACCATCTGAATAGAAATAGCTGTCTCACCGCTGACTGTGGCCTGAGTTTCTTCACTTATATCCATAGCTGAACAACCGGATAAAGCAAGTGTAAAACAAACCAATCCGATAACATACTTATTTTGTTTCATTTCTTTACTACCTCATATCATAAAATGCCACATCAGTATAACACTTTTCTGAATAAAAACAAAAAAGCGTTCTAATAACACAATGTCATTAACTTAAGTTGAAAGTCACAGTAAATCTATTTTTGCTTCGTTGAC
>JAKSRF010000073.1 GCA_024403755.1 Clostridia bacterium | reverse complement strand
CAAAACAGGTGTTTTTTGTCGCCGCCAGCGAGTTTTTAGGTGTGTTTTGGCGACGTCACGTTAAAACTTCTCCAAATCGAGGCATTTTCTTCTCCGTTGGAGAAGTTTTGGGGCCATTTTGGAGAAGTTTTAGACCCATTTTGGAGAAGTTATGTTTGAAGACGGCAATTCCGCAAGCTGAGTCCATAAAATTCGAAGGAAAAAGGCGATTCATTGAGAAATCCACAGTCAGAAAAACATTTTTTGCGGAAAAGCCTGTATTTAATAAATCCGGGCTCTGGAGCGTCATAAATCGCAAAACTAACAACAAATTGTTTATAGCAATCTATTTAAGATAATTAAGATAATTAACTATAAATCGTCTTGACATTGGTTTCTTTCGCATATATAATTTTATAGCCGATTATGAGTGACAATGTGTTTTTTACAGGTTACTGTAAGTAAACGATTTGCATATAATGAACTTTTTTGGAGGTATATAACCATGAAGCAGACATATCAGCCTAAGAAGAAGCAGAGAGCAACAGTTCATGGCTTCCGTGCAAGAATGGCTACAGCAGGCGGACGTGATGTTCTTAAGAGAAGAAGATTAAAGGGCAGAAAGAATCTTGCTGTTTAAGGATCACCCGAGTGGTCCTTTCTTTTTATACCATCATTCGGGGGATGCATGAATAAAGTCTTTTAAAGAGGTATTTGTTTTGAAACCTACAATGTTGAGATTTAATTATGAGTTCTCCAGGGTATATAAAAGAGGCAGCTTTGCTATCGGCAGATATCTGACGATACACTGTTTTAAGCGATTTGCGGGCTTAAAACACAATAATACAAGAATACCGACTGATATTAACCGATTGGGTTTTTGTGCCAACAAAAAGCAACTCGGTGCAGTAGGGAGAAATAAGGCCAGGAGGCTAATGCGAGAAGCCTATAGAAGTCTCGCCCGTTTCATACCTGTAGGGTATGACATAGTGTTTACGTTACGGTCTTCAGATGAACTCCCATCATATCAGCAAATTGCAGATGAAATGGAAAAGCTTCTTAAGAAGCTGAAATTGTTGGATACGGATGTTTCACGTTCTCAGAATTGACACTTGACGGAGGTAATTAACAGTGATTGCTTCTATTATGATTAAATTGGTTAAGTGGTATCAGAGATACATCTCACCAAATACAAAACCGCACTGCAAGTATCAGCCGACATGTTCTCAGTATATGATTGACGCGATTACAAAATACGGTGCTTTACGCGGTTTGCTTATGGGAATTTGGAGAATACTCAGATGTAATCCATTTTCAAAAGGCGGATATGATCCCGTAAAGTAGATTTGGAGAATATAAATATGTTAATGATTTTATCTATCATGGATCCTATTGCCAAGTTCTTTGGCTGGATAACAAGATGCTTTTATCACATTTTCGGAAATTACGGCCTTGCAATTATTGCACTTACGGTATTAATTCGTGTGGTAATGATTCCTTTGAATATCAAGAGTGAGAAGTCTATGCTTAAGACACAGGCTTTATCCTCAAAGATGGCAGAGGCACAGCGTAAGTATGGTAATGATAAGGAGGCTTATCAGCAGGAAGTAATGCGAATTCAACAGGAATCAGGTGCCGGCGGCTTTGCAGGTTGCTTGTTGCCTTTGCTCCAGATTTTTGTTTTGTGGCCTGTTTATCAGATTGTAAGTCGCCCGTTAAGCAGAATTTCCAATGTTTCAGAGGAAAACATCATTGCAATGGGTAAGCTTGCCGGAATGGATGAGAAGGCTGTAATAAGAGATAACGTTACTCTTATTACTAAGCTTACAAAAGACGGAGAGCTTCTTAAGAAGTGTGTGCAAAACGGTTATCTTAAGATGGACCAGTTGATGAACTTTGATTTCTTCGGATTGGATTTAAGACTTAAGCCGTCATTCAGACCTGATGTTATTGCATCAAATAAGTCTCAATATATTCCGCTTCTTATTATTCCGATATTGGTTATCGTAACTCAGATTTTATCTATGAAGCTTACCGAATGGTTGAAACCGGGCTATAAGGAAGAGAAGCTTGCTAAGGAACGTGCAAAGAAAAACCCGGCAAAGTCGGTGCAGGAGGTTAATCCTGCTGAACAGTCAACCAAGATAATGATGTGGACGTTCCCGGTACTTATGCTTATTACAACATTCACAACACCGGCAGCTTTCGGTATTTACTGGATAGTTGCATCTGTAATGGCTATTATTACACAGTTCCTGGTTTATTGGCTTTTCAAGAAGCCTTATGCGCTTAAGAAGAAGGAGCTTGAGTTGAAGAAAGCAAATGCCTTCAAGAAGAAGGATAAAGCAGACAAGTTGGACCCGGATTCCGATGAGAACAACTTAAAGAAAAAGAAGAAGAAAAAAATTGACATTGAAGTTGAGTAATTTTTATCTAAGAATTCTATAAGCTATGGAGGCTTTTACATATGGAAAAGACAGTTACTAAGAGTGCAAAAACAGTTGATGAAGCTATTGAAGCTGCAGTTGCTGAGTTAGGTGTAAGCAAGGAAGAGTGTAAGATTGAAGTTCTCAATGAGGATTCACAGGGTTTTCTCGGTTTAGGCAGTAAGCTTGCTGAGGTTAAGGTTACAGCTGATATTGATGAGGCTGATGAAGATCAGGATGATGATGTTTACTACGGTGATGATGAATCATTTGAGGGTGATGCCGTAAGTGAAGCAGAGGATGCAGCAGTACAGTTCGTTGCTGAGATTCTCTCCGGAATCGGTATTCACGGTAACATGGATTCTTACAGAGAAGAGGATGATATTTATATTTCTGTTTCAGGTGCTGATTGCGGTGCTGCCATCGGTCGTCACGGCGAGACACTTGAATCTATCTCTTATCTTACCAATTTGATTGCTAATAAGCATTCGGAGCCACGTGTACGTGTGCATCTTGATGTAGGCGGATATAAGAAGCACAGAGAGCAGGTAATCATTAATCTTGCCAACAAAGCTGCTTTTAAGGTTAGAAAGACAGGACGCAAGGCTGTTATGGAGCCGATGAATCCGTCAGAGAGAAGAATCGTTCATGCTCATCTTCAGGATGTAAAGGGCGTTACTACTCACAGTGAGGGTGAAGAGCCTAACAGAAGAGTTATTGTTACTCCTGAACAGTAATAAGTAAATTAAGTTATAATGTCGAATTTTGCAAGTAAGCCGTTTTGTGCTTGTTCCACACCACAGGGAGTGGGCGGAATAGCAATTATCCGTGCTTCAGGCTCTGCTTCGGCGGAGCTTATGGATTCGTACACAAAAATTCTGAGAACGATTGCCGATATCGGGGCGAAGAAGTTGAGTGAACTGCCGGGTTACTGTGCAGCATATGCAACTGTTTTTGATCCGATTACGGGAAAATCAATCGATAATGTAATAATTACACATTTCGTTGCGCCGCATTCTTACACGGGAGACGAGATGGTTGAAATCTCTTGCCATGGCGGTGAAGCCGTTAAGCAGGAGATTTTGCGTATTATGCTGGATAACGGATTCAGAGCGGCTGAACCGGGTGAGTTTACAAAGACGGCTTTTCTTAACGGAAAACTGGATTTGTCGGAAGCTGAAGCGGTAATGGATGTTATAGCTGCAGACTCAGAGAGAGCACTTCGTGCAGCCAATATGCAACTTAACGGTAAGCTCAGCAGGGAACTTACGGATACGGAGAATGATATTTATCATGCGTTGTCCCTTATAGAGATGATAGTTGAGTTTCCTGAGCATGATGATACGCCTGTGAATGAAGACAAGGTAATTGAATTAGCTGAAGATGCAAAAACTAAGCTCGACCAACTTGCTTCTTCTTATGCGCAGGGAAGGATTTTGTCCGAGAGAATGCGAGTAGCAATCTGCGGGGCACCGAACAGCGGTAAAAGCACGCTTCTTAATGTGCTTACAGGTTATGAACGTGCGATTGTAACTGAAGTCGCAGGAACAACACGAGATACATTGGAAGTGAATCTTAATATAAACGGTATTCCTGTTACGCTTGTAGATACTGCCGGAATAAGAGATACCGAAGACCGAATTGAAGCAATAGGCGTAGAGAGAGCTTATCAGGAGCTTATGTCGGATGATTTGGTTTTATATATGGTTGCACCGAGTGAGACTAATGATAATTTCAGATATTACCTGGATGAGATGTTAAAGAATGTTCCGCCGCACAGGATGGCAATAGTGTTCTCAAAATCAGATATAGGTGAGAATGAGAATGCCGACGGTATGACCGAATTTGCAAGAAGTCTAGGAATAGAGACCTTTATAAGCATATCCTCCAGTGATTCAGTAAATATAGATGAACTTAAAGATATAATATCCGATTATTATGACAAGTTGGGCGGAAGCAGTTCTGAGAGTGTAATTCTGCTTAACCGAAGACACTATGAATTAATCAGCGAAGCATCATCCAAACTGGAGATGGCTGTTAACGCAATAAAAGACGGAATCGGTGTTGATGTGGCATCGTCTGTTATGAGAACATCGCTTGAACTGATAGGACGAATAACAGGTAAGTCGGTATCCGCTGAATTGGCAGATAACATTTTCGGAAGGTTTTGTATAGGAAAATAAATATGCTTACGATAGAAAAAGTTTTGGAAGAAAATAAGAATGCATATATAGCAGGTGAATATGATGCGGCAGTTGTCGGCGCCGGTCATGCAGGTTGTGAGGCAGCTCATGCACTTGCCAAGATGAAGAATAAAACAATTCTCTTTACATTGCATCTGGATGCTCTTGCCAATCTTCCTTGTAACCCGAGTATCGGCGGTACGGCAAAGGGACAGCTTGTAAGGGAGATTGATGCCCTTGGCGGAGTTATGGGTAAGGTGGCAGATGAATGCGCAATTCAAATGCGAATGCTTAATCGCTCTAAGGGACCTGCGGTTTTCTCTCCGCGTGCTCAGATGGATCGAACAAAGTATTCATATACGATGAAGCACCTTTTGGAGAACACCGATAATCTTGTAATTAAACAGGCACATATAGTAAAGCTTCTTACGACAAAAAATGAAGAGGGAAAAATTTGTGTAACAGGAGTTTTATCTTCTACGGGTGCCATATATAAGTGTAATGCGGTAGTTATTTGCTCCGGAACATATATGGAATCCAGAACAATTCTCGGTGAGGTTATTACCGAGAGCGGCCCTGACGGTCTTCCGAGATCTGTCGGACTGTCAGCTTCTTTAAGCGAACTCGGTATTCCTATGCTCAGATTTAAAACCGGTACGCCTGTACGAGTTAACAAAAAGAGCGTTGATTTTACGGAGATGACCAGACAGGACGGAGAGGATGACATACCGCCGTTTTCTTTCGAAAGGGAGATGGACGGCAAAACCGTAGCACCTACAGAAGAGCAGGTTCCGTGTTGGTCTATATGGACGACGGAACAGACAAAAGAGATAATTACGTCCAATTTGGACAGATCACCGCTCTACAGCGGAATAATAGACGGAATAGGACCGAGATACTGTCCTTCTATAGAGGATAAATTTGTCAGATTCAGTGACAAACCGAGGCATCAGATTTTCGTGGAGCCAATGGGAAATTCAACCAATGAGATGTATCTTCAGGGCTTCAGCACTTCTCTTCCTGAGGATGTGCAGGCTCAAATGGTTAAGAGTCTTCTGGGCTTGAAGGATGCTGTTATTCAACGTAACGCATATGCAATTGAGTATGATTTGGTGGATCCTCTCTCTTTGAAGCTTTCGCTGGAATCAAAGATAGCGGAAGGTCTGTTTACTGCAGGTCAGATTAACGGTTCTTCAGGCTATGAGGAGGCAGCCGGTCAGGGAATAATTGCCGGAATAAATGCCGGTCGTTTCCTGAGAAAGGAGCCGCCTGTTATTCTCGACAGATCCAAAGCATATATAGGTGTTCTCATTGACGATCTTGTAACAAAGGGTACCAATGAGCCGTACAGAATGATGACATCCCGTGCCGAATACAGATTGTTCCTCAGACAGGATAATGCTGATTTAAGACTTACACCTGTCGGACATGAGATAGGACTTATCGATGATGACAGATATGCCGCATTTGAGGAGAAATATCGAATTGTTGAAAGTGAGAAGGAAAGACTTGCTTCAACTTACATAGCTCCTACACGCGAGCTTGAAGAGTTGCTGGCTTCTGTGGATTCAACAGTACCGAAGTCAGGTGCTTCGTTGGCCGAGCTTATTAAGCGCCCTAGGGTAACCTATGAATTGTTGGCACCCGTTGATAGGAAGCGCCCGCAGTGTTCGCAAGCTGTAATAAGGGCAATTGAGACGGATATTAAATACGAGGGATATATAAAACTCGAATTAGAAAACATTGAGCGCTTTAAGGAGCTTGAGTCGAAGATTATTCCTGAAGCTATTGATTATGAGAATATTCACGGTTTGCGTAAAGAAGCCGTACAAAAGCTTTCCAAGCTTCGTCCTGTGAATGTAGGGCAGGCAAACAGAATCTCAGGTGTGTCTCCTGCTGATGTAAATGTTCTTATAGTATATCTTGAGGCGCATAAGCGCGACTTCGCAAACTAACGGAGGGAATATATGAAGAGTGATGACAGCAAAATGATTCATCCGGAGCACAAACCGAGGATAAAAGTGGATGCTTCCGGCAGAGTAACCTTGAGCAAGAGCGACTTGTTGAAGCTGAAAAAGGAACTCCCTAAGAAGGTAGAACTCGGTGAAGCAAAAGAGCCCGTTGATATAGACGGCGGTGCTGAATTAATTCCGGTTCTTACGGAAGGCGCCTGCAAGATTTCTGTACCGCTTAACGGTGAGCATATTACGGCATTTGCCAGATATGCCGAGCTTTTGCGTGAGTGGAACAAGGTGATGAATCTTACCAATATCGTCGATGATAACGGGATTGCGCTTCGTCATTTCATTGATTCGCTTACATTGGTAAATTTTATCGAGGCGGAGTCGGACGGAAAGGACTTAAGCCTTATAGATGTCGGAACCGGCGCAGGTTTTCCGGGAATTCCTCTTAAAATAGTTCTCGAAAAGCTTAATGTAACGCTCCTTGATTCTCTGAATAAACGCTTAAATTTTCTCAATACCGTAACTGAAGAATTGGGCCTTAAGAACGTTAAGACCGTTCATTCACGTGCAGAGGATGCCGGACATGACAAACAGTATCGTGAGAAATATGATATAGCAACAGCAAGAGCCGTTGCATCACTGCCTACATTGGCAGAGTATTGTCTGCCTTTTGTAAAGGTCGGCGGTTGCTTTATTGCCATGAAGAGTCATGCAGATGAGGAGATAGAAGACGCACAGAAGGCAGTGGCTTTATTGGGCGGAAAGATTGAGAAGACGGAAGAGTTCTGTCTGCCGAATACAGATATTAAGCGAACAGTTATTGTAATACGCAAGATTAAATCTACACCTGCTCAGTATCCAAGACAGGCTGGTAAACCAAGTAAAGAGCCTTTGTGATTTCCTATTGATTATCCAAAGGCAACATAATACGTACGTATAACATTTTTTCTTTGATTTCAAAACTAATATTTCCATTATATTGTTCAATTATGTTGGTAATATTATTAATACCATGACCATGTAGAAATTTATTGGATTTGTTCGTTGATTTAATAGAAATGCTGTTAATATTATCAATTGAGTTTCCGAAAGAAATAAAAAGGCTTTCATTAAGATTTTTGATTTTTAGTTCTATTAATTTATAATTATTGCATTTTGTACATGCTTCAATTGCATTGTTAAATAAATTAGAAAGTATAATGATTAAATCTGTATCATCAATTTTAATGTTTGAGAGATTGTCTAAATCCAAACGTACTGTTATGCTTTGCCTTAAGGCTTCAGCGTATTTCGCATTGATTACAGCCGAGGTTATTGTATTACCAGTATTTACTATATCAGTGTATATTGGTGTGAGTTTATTATTTTTAACGAGCTGTTCAATCTGCGAATAATCTTTTATTGAGATAAAATAGTTGATTAAAGATATAAAATTCTTATATTCGTGTTCAATACTGGCAATTTGTTGATGTTCAATAGTGATTTGATTATAAAGAGTCTGTATTCTGAGGCATGTTCATTTCTAGCATTACTTTTAGTTATTTGAATCTTATTATCCACATCAATTTTCATTTCCCAAAACATATATAGGTTTGCAACTAAAAAACATATCGATAAATATGTATAGAATTTTATATCTCCTGATGATAATTCTTTATCATTACTGTAAAAAGCAAAAGATATAATTATACTTATAGAAATGATAGGCACAATAGTGAATTTAAGAAAATCCAGAAAACTGATTTGTTTGTATTTGTCTTTTCGAAAAAGAAACGACAATGCGACGATTGCAATTAAATATAACAACTGACTGATAACCCCACCATAAATGAATGCTATGCTTTGATTTATAGTGAATAAATGGATGTAACCTGTAAATCTAATTGCTATTAGGTATGCAAAAAAATCAAAAATTAAAGCCAAAACATAATGTGCAATGGCAAGAATGCATATCTTTCTTTTATTTTCCATCCAAATAAAAGAACTGATAATACATGTTGTCAATATACTTAAAAATGCTTTAGCATGAAAGGTGTCATTAAGCAGCTTTACAATTAAAATTTCCAATATACACCAAATAATAAGATACAAAAATGTATAGTGTTTTTTTAACATTCTAGGTGAAATGAAAATACGTATGAATAAGTAAGCTAACAATACATAAACAATGGTATTGATGAAGTCATAAATGATTAGCATTATAAGTCTCCTAAATACTTCATATAGTGTGATAAGAATTTATCGATGTTTGAGTCTGAGATGATGAACAGCTTAGATATGTTTTCACCTGCTTCAATACAAATGATTCCTCTCTTATTAATAGATTTTACGTATTTTAGATTTATTAGTAATCCAGTTCTAATAAGTGAAAAAAAACAATAATCAGAAAGATCTTCTATTGCTTCAGACATCTTAGACCTTTTTTTAAAACATACCAGATCGTTTTTTACAAGTATGTAATAGAGTAAATAGTGTTTATCGGATTGAATATACACTATGTTTTCAACATTTAGCTGAATGTGTTTATCTATAAAATCAAAATACTTGATATTTTTTGTTTTGATTTGCTTAAGTTGTATAGCTTTATTAAGGCAATCACACAATTCTAAATTAAAGTTTGGTTCATGTTTAATAAGATATCGTATTGCATCGAATCTATAAC
>JAKSRF010000072.1 GCA_024403755.1 Clostridia bacterium | reverse complement strand
ATTTTTGTAAACCGATTTCAAATTTGAAAAAATGAAATTGAACACTTTTGTTAATCAAAAACATACAGCGCGAAACGTTTTGTGTGTTTTAACCAATCAAAACCGACATAATCGCGAAACGTTTTGTGCTAAGCGTCAAATGTTAAAATGGTTTGTTAACAAATGAATTTTTAATTCACAAATTGTTAATAATAGAGCGTATATATTGCCTAAATTTATGTATATACTAAAAACATAAGAGAAGAGTAATACAAATCTCCTGTATATATTTTTAAGTTTGTAATGAGTTCCGTAGCCTGATAAAGGTTATGGAATTTTATTTTGTACCTAAAAAGTGTCAAAAGCAGCGCGAAACTTTCGCGTTACCATTTTTAACAATTCAAGTGCAATTTGAACGCTCAGCGTATACTATTCTGTTATACTCAGAAATTTAATAATACAGAAATTGCTAATAATATGAGAGTGATAATAAACAGAATTGTTGTAATCAGGTTTAGTCTTTTTTTCTTTTTTAAATAATCAGGATTATTAACCGTTATATTCTTATATCCGATATAGCATTCACATTTATTTTGTGATTTTGAGAAACGCGGTGAATAGGTCTTGTTTTTTAATCTGAACGGGTTGTTGGAATGTACTGTACCGCAGTGATTATAAAATACTGATAATCTCAGTGCCACATTATAGTCAAAATGTTGTTGGGAGAGAGTGTCTCTGAATTTTTGCATATCGTATACTTCACGAACGTATTTGTCGTTAAAGAAGTCATTCCATTCTGCTCCGTTTATCGGAACATTCATATTAACAAGCTTATTTATATACTTTAATACCGAGTTTGTCAGAATATCGCTTCGCTTACTTTCTTCTGCTTCATTTAATAACTCAAAAACTTTGTCGTCAAAATCTGTACGAATAGTTCGTATTTTTGGCTTTATAGTTTTTGGTTTTCTTTCAGGTACTTCATTACAATTTAACCTGATGATAACTGATACGATTTTGTTTACAATATTGTAGCTCTTAACAACTTTAATATTTCCGCCTATGCCGGCTGCAATCAGATTCACAATCTCGTCCGCAAAGCCGCGTGCGTTGATTTTACCGATTAATGCATCATATTTGTTAAGATAACGAATTATCTTATTATTTCCGAATTCCTGATAATAAACTTCTTCGTTACAAAAGTCGGTATTGGTAACAATGTAGTTCAAATAATCGATAGCGGCTTCTATCAACAGTGCTGTTTGAGAAGCAAATTCAAACGGAGTGTACATGTCAGGACAGTCATATCGAAAATCATTTAGTTTTCTGTCGTTAAGTATTTTGTTAAAATATGTCTTCGGCAAATCTATAGCCTTTTTCGAAGGTTCTGTTTGTTCTTCGGACTCATTTTCGACGTTTTTTTTTGAAGAAGTATTATCAACTCTGTGAGCTCTTGTCATAAAAGTGTCGATATAGTACTTACTCGTAAAATCAAGAGAGACACTGTAGGAATTTTTGTCCTTATCGAATACGGCTCTTGATTTTCCTCCGACGCACATACAGATACTGTTGGCATCCTTGTAGGACAGCTTGTGTTTATTTGCTTCATCCTGAAATTGCGGAAGCGTAAATGCATCTACAACAAGCTTATTGTGCTTATATTGTTCCCATATCAATTTGCTTTTGGAGAAACCGGAATCTGAATTAATATAACTCAGATATTTTAAAGCAATGTCGATAATCTCTTCATCGGTGAAGGGAAGACCGGGATTTTTTGATTTTATCTGAGCACACAGGTTGTTAAAATATGCATAAGGATCAAGTCCGGTCTCGATAAAATCTTCACTTTGAATAAACGAGAAATCAAAAGAAGAGGTATCTTCCTCGTGTGCTTCTGCATTATCTGCTTCAATATTATTGCTTTCAATGTTGTCGACTTCGACTGCTGTAATGCTATCGTCATCAACCTGATTTGATTCTGAATCGGTATTCTGCGGTTTATTGTCAGAATCATCTTTTTTGTCAGAATTAATCGGCTCGAGAAGAATTCTTTTTCCGTCAGGCTGAACTACAACTACGTTTTTGTTTTCTTCTCTGAGACGTGAAATGGTTATCATATTTTTATAGGCATCATGAATCTTCTGAAAAGCTTCCGGATCATCTTCAGGGTTGCTTTGCTTAGCAAGCTTAGAATAAGCCCTTTTTATCTCGCTTGAAGAAGCATCGGGTGATATATTCAATATTTCCCAGGGTGCCTGTGCCATTATTCATTGTCTCCTTCAATTGAATCCAACAGTGATTGTAACTGATTATAGGCTTCGTTCATATCCTTAATTGAATTACCGGCCATAGTAATTTTGAATTTCTGAAGTCCGGCGATGATTAAGTGACGTTCATAATCCATGCTTTCCTCATAAAGACGTTCGGCTCTGGCTATAATATGCGCATTTTTCTCTTCGTTACGTCCCATTACAGAGGAAGATTTTATTCTTTCTCTTAAAACGTCGATATCGGCTTCGGATAATTCGCAATCTTTATTCATAATTATTTTATCGCCGAGATGACCGGATTTGCCTTCGACGTCTACTATCAGAATACCATTGATGTCATATGACATTTTTACGCGTATTTCCTGAATTTTCTGTTCCGGATTGTCAAAGTCAACTTCTAACTGACCGAGAAGAAGATTTTTGCTTGGAATCAGACTTTCGCCCTGATAAATATCGAATTTAACATGCGTCTGCATAGGAGATGTAGTGTAGAAGGACCTTATTTTCGAAGTAGGAAGAGAGGAGTTACGGCTTATTATAAATTCAGTAATATGTTCTCCTGTCATGCTGTCCAAAGTGCCTACTCCGAGAGAAAACGGGCATATATCCGTCATGATTATATCTTTGAGATCCTGATTTCTGTTTTTTATCTCAGCGAAAATACCGGCACCCAAAGCTATTGCAGTATCCGGATTAACCTCTGATGACGGTGCCTTTCCTGTGATTTCTTTTATAAATGCTCGAAAAGTCGGCATCTTGGATGAACCGCCCACCAAAATAATATTGTCAATTGCATCAATCTTGAGCCTTGAATCACGAAGAACCTTATCTATAGGTGCTTTAATCTGAGCAAAAAGACAGCTGCTTATTTTAATCAATTTATTGTTATCAATAGGAACGGAATATTCCTGATTGTCTATATTAGCTTTAATATTTGTGGACATTGAGGTACTTAGATTGATTTTTGCAAGCTCTGCCGCCTTATAGATAATGGAACGATTAAGCGGTGATAAGGCATTGTAATTGAGATTGCTCTGCTTACAGAAATAATTGGCAATTACATCATTGAAATCCTTTCCGCCGAGCCTGTTATTACCTGATACGGCAAGTATCTCAATAATTCCGTCAAAGGTCTCAACCAAAGAACAATCCAAAGTTCCGCCTCCGAAATCTATAATCAGCAAAGTCTGATCGGAGAAGCCGCTTGAATACAAATATGAAAGAGCGGCTGCAGAAGGTTCGTTAATGAGTCTTTCTACGTTAAGTCCTGCCAAAGAAGCAGCAAGCTTTGTAGCACTTCTTGCGCTGTCATTAAAATATGCAGGAACGCTGATTATGGCTTCATCTATCTCTTCACCGAGATATTCTTCGGCATCAGCTTTGATTTTCTTTAATACCAGAGCTGAAAGGGATTCAGGTGTAAATTCTCTTCCTGCAAGAAAAATATCCTTGCGCAGGCCCATGTCACGCTTAAACTCAGATATAGAAACATCAGGATGTGAGATGAGTCGCTCTTGTGCAACTTTTCCCACCATAACCACATCATTTTCATCATCAACGCTTACTACTGAAGGTGTGGATGTCTCATTAAATGAATTGCGTACGAGAACCGGTTTGTTGTTTTTCCAACAAACCGCCAAAGAATTAGTTGTGCCCAAATCTATTCCTATTTTTGCCATATAAAAGTTCCTAACATGTAAATTTATAATATGATACTACTTTTTACTCCATTTGAAGTTCTTTTTTTAATTTGGAGATTTCTTCAACATCGAGTTCGCGAAGCTGAGTGTCGGAATTATCTAATACCAAAGAACCGATTTGAACTCGTCTGAGTTCAATAACCTCGCACCCCCAAGCAGATATCATTCTTCTGACTTGATGAGTCTTTCCTTCGGTAAGTGTGAGAAAACAACGGTGATAATCACCGTAATCGTCACACAATTCAAGTTTTGCAGGCTTCAGATTTACTACCTCATTCATATCATGAAGCTTCATTCCGTTTTGTGCTTCCTCAATCTGTTTGTCCGAAAGAGAATTCCCGCTGTATGTAACAAGATATTTCTTAGGAAGATGATACTTCGGACTGGTCATCCTGTGAGAGAATTCACCGTCATTGGTAATCAGCAACAGGCCGGTGGTGTGATAGTCCAATCTTCCTACAGGACTTATTTTTTTTGCCTTAAGCTCCGGAGGGAGTAAATCTCCCACGCAGGACAAGCGTTTGTCCTCCATGGCAGTAACAACTTCGTCAGGTTTATCCAAAAGTAAATATATGAAGTCTTTTTTCTGAAGCTCAATTCCGTCCAATAATACAGAGTCATCGTCACCTATGTGGATTGAAGCATCCTTTACGATATTTCCGTTGACGACTACTCTTCCTGAGCGGATAATCTTTTTTATCTCGCTTCTTGTTGCTATTCCTAAATTTGATATCAGTTTATCTAAACGCATGAAAGTATTATATAATAATAGTACTAATAAGTAAAAAGGCGATATAGTCATGAAAACTGTTAATATAGAGTATGGATATCCTACATGCGAAGAAGCATTGACTGTACTCAAAAGTGCACTTCTTACAGAACGTAAAATAGGAACCAAGAATGTTAAAATAGTTCACGGTTACGGTTCAAACGGAGTCGGAGGCAAAATAAAAATTGCTGTTCAGAAGGATATGAAGCGTTATGTTGCCAACGGAACTATAAGATTTTATTGCCCGGGCGAGAAATTTGATTCCAATCATGAGGAAGGAATCAGAATCAGTACCAGGTATCCTTCGGTAAAAAGCGATTCAGATTGGAATTGCGGTAATCAGGGTGTGACTGTTGTCGGTTTTTAATCGGGAGATGGAAATTTTTTATGGGTAATGTTGATTTAAATGAATGGAAGCTTTTCGAAGAAGAATGCAAGAATTGTGGTAATTGCGATTTGCGTAAGGGCGCGACTAACACTGTAATATACAGGGGGTCCTTGAATGCACCTCTTATGGTAATAGGTGAGGCACCGGGTGAGAGCGAGGACTTGCAGGGCAAACCTTTTGTAGGCAGATCGGGACAGCTTCTTCAGAATTTATTGGCATCGTTCGGATTGAGTGATGAGAATTATCATATTTGCAATATTTGTAAGTGTCGCCCGCCGCAGAACAGACGACCGACCGCAGAAGAGATTAAAGCATGTAAAAGACTTCTTGCGAAGCAATTTAAGCTCGTGGGACCGAAAGTAATTCTTCTTTGCGGATCTACTGCATATGAAGCATTTTTTAATCCACCGACAAAGCCTAGGATGGGTGATGTAAGAGGTAAGTTTATTGAGAAGAACGGTATTCTGATTATGACCACATATCATCCTGCTTTTTTGCTTCGTAATCCGTCTTCGAAGGTATATATGTATGACGATGTAAAACTTGTTGTAGACAAGCTCAAGGAAATGGGTTTATATGACGATAAATCTCAAGAAAAAACGAGATAATGCAGACAGATAAATTTGATAATACGGTCTGTTTGTGGAAAATAATCAACTTGAAGTTGCATTGTATATTTGCTGATTATTTTTTGCCGAGAAGTCCTATGATTGAGTTGTATACGGTAAGATCATTGTCATTGTGCCACTTACGACACATATCGTCAGCTGTAACCTCATCAGGGACATTAATATTTATTTCCATGGCAGAGGAAGCGTCAGGGAGTTTTCTTGATAAGTGAACAAGATAAGTCATATTGCCGTCAGCAGAGGACTGTATCTCATAATTGGCGGTAATGAGAGATTTGTCTTTTACGGCTTTATTCAGACTCTCACCGACTTTACGAAGCTCGGCAAGTGAGGGTGCATCTATTGTGTTAATTAAGTCTTCAAGCATTACTTCACCGAGAGAGGTGATATAAATTAAGTCATCACTGCCGTCAACCAAATCCTTGTCAGAACCTGCTTCAGTTCTAATCAGATTGCTGCTTTCCAGCTCTTTATATGCCTGAGCGGAAGTAAAATAATCCGTATATAATGTTGTGAGTGTATCGAAAAGCATGTTGCGCGATACACCCGGTGCAAGTCTGATTAATTCTAAAGATTGTATTTTTGCTGTCGGAAGTGAGTTGGGTATCATTTTCGTCTCCAAATATCATATTTTTATCTATTTTATCTATATTATAACTTTTCGAGAAGAAAAAATAGAAAAAAATAAGTTATGGTGATATACTTTGTTGGTGTTTTCACAAATATTATATTCTGAGGTGAATATTATGATTTCATTTGATTATGCAAATGTGCTCCCATTTATCGGCGGCCAGGAGGCTGTTGACAGAATGGAGCCACAGGTTAAGGTTGCACACGACATGCTTCATAAGAAGAATGGTCCGGGAAACGATTTTCTCGGTTGGCTTGATCTTCCTACTAATTATGATAAGGAGGAGTTTGCCAGAATTCGTAAGGCTGCTGCAAAAATCAGAAAGGATTCTGATGTTTTGGTAGTAATCGGTATCGGCGGTTCTTATTTGGGTGCGAGAGCTGCTATTGAGCTTTTGAATCATTCTTTTGCAAATGTTGCTTCAAAGAAGGTTAGAAAGAGCCCGATTATTCTTTTCTGCGGTAATTCTATTTCGGCTACATATCTTGCTGATTTAATGGATGTTATTGAGGGTAAGGATATTTCCGTAAACATTATTTCTAAGTCAGGTACTACTACAGAGCCTGCAATTGCTTTCAGAATTTTCAAAGCATATATGGAAAAGAAGTACGGTAAGGAAGAGGCTAAGAATCGTATTTTTGCTACTACTGACAAGGCAAGGGGCGCTTTGAAGGGATTGGCAGACGAAGAAGGTTACGAGACATTTGTTGTACCTGATGACGTCGGAGGAAGATTCTCAGTTCTTACTGCAGTAGGTCTTTTGCCGATTGCCGTAGCAGGAGTTGACATCAGAGAAGTTATGAAGGGTGCAAGAGATGCATCTAAGCTTTATAAGAAGATGCCGCTTGCAGAGAATCCGGCATATCAGTATGCAGCTGTACGTAATTGCCTTTTAAGATCAGGCTATACTACTGAGATTATGGTAAACTATGAGCCTTCATTCCACTATATGACAGAGTGGTGGAAGCAGCTCTATGGTGAGTCTGAGGGTAAGGACGGCAGAGGAATTTTCCCTGCAGGAGTTGATAATACAACAGACCTTCATTCAATGGGTCAGTATATTCAGCAGGGTCAGAGACTTATGTTTGAGACAGTAGTTCAGATTGATAAGGCTCGTCGTTCTTTTGAGATTCCTAACGATCCTGACAATCTTGACGGATTGAACTTCCTTTCAGGTATGGATATGAATGAGGTTAACGAGAAGGCAATGCAGGGAACAGTTCTTGCTCACGTTGACGGTAAGGTTCCTAATATGGCTATTCATATGCCTGAGGTTAATGCTTATTGGTTCGGTCAGCTCGTATATTTCTTTGAGAAGGCTTGTGGTATTTCAGGATATCTTCTTGCTGTAAATCCATTCAATCAGCCTGGTGTAGAGGCATATAAGAAGAATATGTTTGCTCTTCTCGGAAAGCCTGGATATGAGGATCAGAAGACTGCTCTTGAGGCAAGACTCAACAAATAATAATAATTTCTGATATAATAGAAGCGCTTCGTTCAATTATGGATGGAGCGCTTTATTTTTTTGTATAGATTTCACATTAACGGTTGAAGGATGCAATCGTTACATTTTGAGATAAAGGAGTAGCTATGAATAAGTTAATTAAAGTCAGCGCAGTTTTATTGACAGTTATGTTCTCGGTATCCGGATGCAATAAGGAGAACGTAAAAAAGTTTTTTACTAAGCCTGAAGAGACCGAGAGTGTTGAAGAGATAGAAGAGACAGGTGATGCCGGTGAAGAAGGGACTTCCGCAGAACCTTCGGAAGAGACCGCGAATACTGAGACTTCTGAATCTGTTGAAGTGACGACTGAAATGATAACAGAAGTTACAACTTCGGAAACCACTGAAGAGACAACGATTGAGATCAGCGAGAATACCACTGCTGAGGAAACCGCGGAATCAACGGAGAATACAGATTATTTGAATCTTTATAAGAAATATATCCAAACTCAAGATGATGCGGGTTCTTATAAATATTGTTTATATAACATAGATAATGACGGAATCCCGGAATTGATTCAGGATAAGTCCGGATACTTCATCAGAATTTATTCTATAAGTGAAGGTAAAGTTGTATCGTTGACCGATGAGGAGGGTTGGGGATACGGAGCGATGGGTAACTATGGATATTTTATTGCCGGTACCGGAGATGAAGAACGCTTGGGTAATATCTATAATTATAATGCAGATATGGCGGGAGCAATCTTAAATCTAACTCGTATTAAGTTGGAGAACGGGAAATTTACGGAGAATGTTACTGCACAGCAAGTCTATTTTGATGATGTTAACGGGAATTGGATGCCGGATGACGATGAAGAATACTTAGATAAACCGAAGTTTTACATTGACGATAAGGAAGTCAGTGGAAGCGAGTACACTGAATATGTTTATGAAGAGAAAAATTATATGATATCTGCTTATTTGGTAGGTACTATGAGTTATGATGAATTTATGGAGTGTAGCGGTCCTGATACTTTGCCTTGCTTCCTTACTGAAATTCCGGATGGCGAATATAGCGCGTTTTTATTGGATTTACAAGATGAGGTAGCTACTTTCTCGATTAATCCTTACATATATGATGAGGAGGGTAACTATACATTCAGTGAGAACGGATATGTGATTACTGACTATGAGGTAGAAGAGTTTATTCAGTTGGATGTCTCAGATGCGGTTTTGTTCAGCAATTTTGACGTCTATAACAATACTAATTTTGAGGATTCCGATGTGGTTGATTCCATAGATGAATATGAGAATGCTGCTATGCATATCATAGTCGAAAAGGGTAAAGTAACCAAAATATTCGGAGATATTCCTCAATAATAATATCAAAATAAAGGAAAAAGTTTTGCTCTTCACGTTTTTCTTGGGAAATAGATTGCTAAACAATTTGTAGTTAGTTTTG